>CAYMVF010000015.1:0-4180 GCA_964394045.1 uncultured Candidatus Saccharibacteria bacterium
GGTATCATATGCGCGTATGAAAAAAGCAGCGAAGTTCCTGCTCTGGTCACTGCCTGCTGGCATCTTGCTTTATTTTTCCCATGCACTCGTCCCGGCAGTCGAAGCAAAGAATCTCGCCGTCCGTGGGATCGTCATGGCCGTTTCCTGCATCACGGCGTGGCTCTTTTTTACGGAAGCTTCGTTCAGGACAGATGCAGTTCGCACGCTCCGCTCTTTCTGGAAGCATTCGCTCGGCAAGGCGCTTGCCGCATCGTGGCTTGCGCTCGGCGTCAGTACCATTTTCGCGTACAGCCCGTTCACGGCGTTCTTCGGGACGATCACGCGAGGGGAGGGGTTCGTGGGCTTGACCTTCATGTATTTGATCGCCCTTTTCACTGCGCTGTATTTCAAGAGCGATGACTGGTCTGTTTTTTGGAAGATCTCGTCGGCCTCCGGCGTGATCGCATTCCTCGCGTCATTCATCAAGTTCATCGGCGGCGCGTACCGCCCGGGCGCGCTCATGGACAACCCGATCTTCCTTGCAGGCTACCTGCTCTTCACTGTTTTTGCAGGCCTGATGCTGGTGCGGCAGGGGAGAATCGAGCGCAACGCGCTTACCCTGCGCTTCGGCATCGTGACTGTCGCCGCCTCCGTGCTCGGTATCCTGATCACCGAATCCCGCGGCGTGATGCTCGGCCTCGCGGCCGGCTCTGTCGCCGCACTCGCATACATAGCTCTCAAGAAACCGGCAGCAGAAGAGCCTGCGCGCAAGAATGCCCCGAAACCCTTCCCTGCGCGTACAGTCGCGATCCGCGTTCTTGCCGGGTTGCTTGCATGCTGTGCGCTCTTTGTTGCGACGCGCCACGCTCCGTTGTGGCAGAAGGTTCCAGGCCTTGGCCGCGTAGCCGAGTTCAGCACGAGCGACCTTACTACCCAGTCCCGTCTCGCGAACCTCCGCCTCACGGTCCGGGCGATCGAGCCGCGCGCCGACAATATGAAGAATATGCTCATTGGCTGGGGGTGGGACAATTACGTTTTTGCCTGGCAAGCCTACTACGACCCGGCGCTGTATGTGCACGAGAAGGCCATATTCGATCGCGCGCACAACAAGATCATGGACGTGCTCGTCATGAACGGCATTCTCGGCTGTCTCGCATATCTTGCGATATGGCTGGGCATGTTCCGCGCGACATTGGCTATCGGCCGCCGCTCTGCGCTCACCGCAGCCGCGCTCATTCTCTTCGGCGTCGCGTTCTTCATCCAGAACATGTTCGTCTTCGATACGGTGATCTCCTACATGCCGTTCTTCGCCCTTATCGGCTATCTGCTCGTGGAAACGCGGGAAACATATGGACACCAAGAATAAGCGCGCCATCATCGGGGGTTTTTTTGTCACGATCGCAGCATTCTGCGCGGTTGGATACTTCGGCTGGACCGTCGTGCCATATCTGCAGGGCAGGGAGTACCTCACTGTTGCCGGGGCCATCTCGAAGCCTGCGGACATCTTGGACGACAAACTGATCTTCCGCCCGTACACAAGCGCGCAGGGCACGATCCGTCAGCTCTTTCTTGTAGCGACGCTCGACCGCTATTACAACGGGCTTGTGAAGGGTCCTGACGCGCTCCTCGACGGCAGCGTCGCCCGTCTCGAGGAATATGCTACGCGTTTCCCGTATTATTACGACTTTTTCCTGCTGCTCGGCAAGGCGTACGGCATCCAGGCTGAACTCAAGAAAGACCCGTCGCTTTACAAGACGGGCGAGGAATATCTCAAGAAAGCCCTGGCCGTTGGGCCTGGCCGGCAGGACGTGATCTATTCGTATGCCATAAACCTGCTCAATCAGGGACGTTCGGATGAGGCACTGGCACTGTTGCGCGAGACGATCAAGCGTACGCCGGAGCTTCCTGACACTCACTACCAGCTTGGGCAGGCACTCGCCGTGTTCGGCCCGTCTCGTTACGACGAGTCCATGGCCGAATTCGAATTTGCGCTTTCACGCGGCGTAAACCACAGCCCGGCCGTGACGGTGAATATCTATCAGAAATTCTTCTATCATTACTATCAGATTCGCGATCCTAAGCACTTCGCCGTGGCTGCCCGCCGTTTGGCTGAACTCGACCCCGCCCAGGGAGAGGCCTTCCTTCGTGTGGCGGAATACGCTGAGACCCGCAATGCGATCCCGTCGATAGACATACAGCAGGGAGATAGCTAGATTACAGGTATAACAAGTAGACAGAGTACGAGATATGATCACTGCACGCATTTCCGGAGGCATGGGCAATCAGATGTTCGAGTACGCGGCTGCCCGCGCGCTCGCTCTCAAGCATGGTACGGAGACTGTTCTCGATCTCACATACCTCAACAACCGCACGTGGCGTCCGAAGCCGCTGCGCATCACATTTCGCAAGTACGATCTCGACCTTTTCACCGTGGAAGCGCGTTTTGCGAAGCGTACGGAGACGCCGCTCTGGTGGCTCGGTACGGCCGGGCTGTTCATCGACCTGATCGTCCGTCGGGCATTCAAGCCGCGCGGCACGGAAAAGCACTTCCATTATGATCCCGCATTTCAGACTTGGCCCGATGGCACATATCTCGACGGTCTTTGGCAGAGTCCGAAGTATTTCGCCGGTTATGAAGACCAGATCCGCAAGGACTTCAGCTTCAAGAATGAGCATCCTGAGGCCACACAGGTCCTCGGTGCCGAGATCCGGGCAGGCGAGTCTGTCTGCGTGCACGTGCGTCGCGCCGATTTCGTGGGCCACTCGCTCCATGACATCTGCGACTCGGCCTACTATGCCCGGGGCATCAAGGAGATCGAGTCCCGTGGCACGATCGGAAAGATCTATGTATTCTCTGACGATATCGCCTGGTGCCGCGACAACGTGCGCTTCGATCATCCGACCGAGTACGTGAGCGATGAGTATTCCGGCTTCAAGAACGGCGGGCACCTTTTTCTCATGACGCAGTGCAAATATTTTGTGATCGCCAACAGCTCGTACTCCTGGTGGTCGGCGTGGCTCTCGGATCGCGCGGGCAAGATCGTGGTGGCGCCCAAGCGCTGGCTGCGCGACGAGCGCATGGACGCGAGAGACGTGTGCCCTCCGGATTGGGTGCGGACATAGCCTATGCCGCTCGTATCAGTCATTCTCCCTACGCATAATGGCGCGCGGTTCATCGCGCGGGCGATCGGGAGCGTGCAGGCGCAGAGCGCGCGCGATTGGGAGCTGCTTGTCGTGGATGACGGCTCGACGGATACGACGCGGGAGATCGTGTCTGCGATCGCCGAGAGTGACGCGCGCATCCGGCTTGTCGCGAATTCGGCGAACTTGGGCATTCAAAAGACGCTCAATCGCGGCTTGGCCGAGGCTTCGGGCAAGTGGGTCGCTCGCATCGACGACGACGACATTTGGACTGACCCCGAAAAATTGGCCGCACAGGTCGCATATATAGAGGCACATCCCCACACAGTCGTTGTCGGCACTTGGGCGATCGTAGTGAACGAGGACGGCAACGAGATATACCGTTACCGCTTGCCGCGCACAGATGCGGCCGTGCGGCGCTCGATTCTTGCCAAGAATCCGTTCTCACATTCGGCAGTGCTATTTTCCCGCGCGCGTGCGCTCGAGGCTGGTGGTTACGGCGAAGGGGCGGATGTCCGCCATGTGGAAGACCATGATCTATGGCTGCGTCTTGGCACCAAGGGGGAATTCGCCAATCTCCCCCGGTACTCCGTTTCGCTCACTGCCTGGCCCGGCTCGCTTTCCGCACGCAATCGCCACGAACAGTTCGACAAGGGCAGGCTGCTCATAGGAAAATACCGGGACATGTACCCCGGTTGGCACTCGGCAATGCTGCGCGCGAAGCTGCGTCTGTGGCTGCACCGGTTCTTTAAATATCTGCCGGCGCCTCTCGGCAGGGCGTTCCTGCGGCTCTATAAGCGCTTCTGGTGATCTCTACTTGAAGAGATGCTGATAGCGTGCTCTGTGGGCCTTCAGGTATTCCGGGAGGTCTTTTTCGTCGGTCCAGAACTTGAAGCGGCGCCACTTCCAGTCAAAAATGCGCCCAAGAAAATCTTTGTTGCTCTTGATGCGCCGTTCGACTGCGGCCTTGACCTTGGGCGTGTTGAACTCTTGATGATCGTATGCCTCGATCTTGTCGCGCACCGCTTCGGGGCCGCCCATGCTCGTGAAGTGCCACCCG
>CAYMVF010000015.1:4190-5491 GCA_964394045.1 uncultured Candidatus Saccharibacteria bacterium
CGAGGATGTTCTCGGGGTTGGCACGCAGGTCGTTGAGCGAACCGTTTTTCACGTTCTTATACCGTGTCACGATGGTGCCGCGCCAATCTTCGCTCGAGCGGTTGTTCAGATAGTACGTATAGCAGAGCTGGCGGAGTTTGTAGGACCTGTCGTCCGCGATCTCCTTCGGCTTCCATATCTCGTCCAGGTCGCCGTAGTAGACGATGTCGTCGTCCTGGGCGCCCGCGGAGGCAAGTCCCTTGCGCAGGTATTCTTTCTGGTAGAAAGCGCGGCGGTAGTGCTCCTTGTCACGGGGTACATAGGGGCGCGAGTCCATCATGGCAGCGATCTCCGGATCATTCGGATAGTCGTCGACGACGAGATGAATGATCTTATGATTCCACTGGGCGAAGCGCTGTTTGTTTTCCGCGTAGTAGAGCGGCTTGGAGTTGCCGGAGAAGGTGACGGGAGCTTCGGCCAGTACGAAGAAATCGACGTACGGATCGAGAATCGCAAGATGGATCTCCAAAAGATCCAGCTCATTGAAGAAGGTAAAGCAGTCGAATACTTTTGGTTTACGTGTTTCCATATGCGTTGACGCGCTCCTGGTACATTTTCTCGAAATTCAGTTTTTCGAGATTGAGGGCGAGCGCTGCCTGGTACAGGTGATCGTTCGCTTGGAGCAGTTCCTCAGTGACATCGGCGAAATCGTCGACGAAGAGAGCAGGAAACCCTTTCCACAGCTCCTCAAGGAATGGATGGCGTTTGAATACCGGTACGCGGCGCATGTAGAGCGTTTCCGTGTTGCGCGCGGATTCGATGCCGTTGCCAGAAGGGCAGAGCACGAATTTGTGCCGTTTGATGCCGTCCAAGTAATCAGCATACCATGTGCGCGAGGCCACTGTCGCCCAAGGTTTTTCTGAGAAGAGTCGTCGCAAGCTGCCGCGGTCGCCGGTATCGTCACGATGGTTCACGTACAGCAGTTTTTCGGCCGCGCGACTGTCGAGCAAAAAGCGCCGTAGCACTGCCTGATGGTTGTATCCTCGATGCATCGTCCGTTCGAGCCCGTGAGGCCATGGGTGCACTTTGCCGCCGAAATACACGGCGTTCGCGCAGTGCAAAGAAATCACATTTGCGGGGATGCGGGCCGTGATGCTCTCGTCGATAGAGTTGTCCTCGAAGTTGCCGAGCGGAAGATCTCCACCACCGCCAGCCTCAACAAGATCTACTCGCGCGACCGCAACCTCTGGCACATCTCCCACGAAGGCGCCGCCCTCGAGGACCCCTGGAACACCGTCCCCGACGACATCTGGATGCTCACC
>CAYMVF010000015.1:5501-7583 GCA_964394045.1 uncultured Candidatus Saccharibacteria bacterium
GTGATGCTCTCGTCGATAGAGTTGTCCTCGAGCGCGGTGAATATGATGAAGTGTTTTTCGGGGAACTGACCGCAGAGGCTCAGAAGGTCTTCGTCTGAAAATTGTTCCAGCCAGGCATGGTCGGCCGCAGTGACGGGTTTCTGCTTGAGCCAGTCACGGAAGGGAAGTTCGCGCCGGTAGAGGCGCACGTTGTCGATGAAGAGCGTCATGACCGCTCCTGAATGGGCGCGCACGGCGTCGGCAAACTCCATGTTCTGCGGGGTTGCTTTTTTCATGTATGCGCCAGGGATGCGGCCGATCACGCCGGAATGGTCTCCGAATGAATAGTCGACGCGGCGCTCGGCTGCGTCGCTCTCCAGCAGCGGAAATGCCAGCATCTCTGCCAGGCGAGCCCGACCTGCTTCGTCGAGCGTTCGATCGAACCGCTGCATCCAGAGCGCATTATTGAAGAGGTCAGACAGACGGGCTTTCAGTTTGCGGCCCGTGCGATTGAGTTTCCGGAATGCTTGCTCTGCCCGGCTGACGGCCGCCGGCTTGATGCGGCTCCAAAGCGTGCCGATGTCTCGCTTGCCTGTGAAGTACTGCATGAGGGAGGGGAGTTTGTCTGCTGCGCTGCGTGCTCTTCGGATCAGCGCCGCAGAAGCTCCGACAGCGGCATAATACCCCCGCGCGGCCCATTTTGCCAGCGAGACCGGCTTTTGGGGCACACCGGGCCAGTCTGCCGGAATGGGCGCCCGCATGGCATCGCTCGGATCGAAGCGTCCAAGCCAGATCGTCCAAAGCGCGCGCTCTATGATGTGCGATTCTCCCGGGATCGCCGTATCGGTATGGGATACGAACATGCGCAGATTCTCATAGAATGTCTTTGGGTACCGAAGAATATGTTCCCGCGGAACCACATAGTTTGCGCCTGGAGCGAATATGGCGAACGCGGGCAGTTCCGCGTCTTTGAATATGAAGCGGAGGAAATCGGCGTACGCGTGGAAATAGCGCGTCGGATGATGCCTGAGGTACCAGTCCGTCGTACGCTCGGCATAGAGGCCGTCGTCGGTTATATAGGCGATCGGACGAACCGGCTTGTGGCGTGAGATTTCGAATATGGGGGTGAGTGTCGTCGCGTTCATAAGCTCGAAGAAGCGGTTTTGCGAGACATGGCGCGGAAAGACATTGCCTGCGCAGAAAATAACGCGGTCAGGCAGGGACTCGTAGTGTTCGGCGATATAATCGCAATAGTCGCGAATATTGTGCCCGCGATGCTCTGCGGGTACGACCTTTGCCGGGTCGATATCGGGCGGCAGCACCGGATGTGCGCTTTGGTCAAGCACAAGGTAGTTTCGGGCGATTGCCGGAACCCAGGAGAGGTCGTTATGGTAATTCGAAACTAACAGAAAATTTTTCTCGATCCGCGGTTCGGCGAATATCTCCGGGTGGGCGGCTTCGTAGGCCGCGAGCTCTGATCGGCAGGCAGCGGCGTCCGACAGGATGCCATTGCGATCAAGATAGGCGAAGCCTTCTGTGATAGCGCTGCCAGTGCTCCAATATCCGTCGGACACGGCATGCCGCGCCCAGTATTTTGGCGCGATGATGCGCTTTGCATTTCCGTTGAGCCAGGCTGGAAACCATGCGAAGCTTGAATTTGAAAGTATCAGATACTGTGCCTGGGCGATCGCAAGATAATCGCCGTCTGGTCCCGCGGTGCTTACTTCGAAATCAGGAAAGAATTCTCGTGCCGTCGGCGCATCGTCGGTGACGACGATGAAGCGCATGTCGGGCACGAGCGAGCGCATATGGGCGACGGCGTCATCCCAGTATTTTTTCGGGAGAAAGAGTTCCGGGAAGCGCACGTACTCGCCGCCGCGGAAATTTATCACGCAGACGCCGGCTTCACCCGCGCCGTGCGGAGCCGTGCCGCGGACGAAGAACCACTCCTTGATCTCTTTTTTCCTGTGCGCTACGTACCGTTCATCCTGCATGAGCCCGTCGATCTTCGTGCCGTCAGGCACGCCGGCGAGGCGCGGATCATATGCGCGGATGTCCGCTCCCGTGGCTGGATGATAGGCCGCACGTTCCCGGTAATACTGC
>CAYMVF010000015.1:7593-13611 GCA_964394045.1 uncultured Candidatus Saccharibacteria bacterium
AAACGGGGGTTATCCCGGGGGCAACCGCGGGGGGGGGCCCCCGTGGGGGGCCCGCCCCGCTCGTGACCGGCACGCCCATGGCGAGATCCATAAAATCGCGGCCCTTGAATTTCTCCGGATGCATGATTCCGAAGGGTACGCCGCGGTCGAGGGCGATCACGCGCGTGACCGCGTAGCACCAGAGCTGGTTGCCGAGACCTTGGCCTTCGTAGAACTCGGTTACGATCATATAGGTGCGCCTAGCGGCGGAAAAGCTTCTTGATTCGCTTTGCCAGGTAGGGAAACAGTTCGTGGCGGTTGCTGTGGAAGCCGAAAGTGAGAAGCTTCGATTCCGCGCACCAGCGCTCCCGGCTGAACCGTGCAGCGAGCTCGACCGGCGCATAGCGCATCCCTGCGGCTTCGAGCGTCTCCCGATGATGCACGCAGAGCATGCCGTCCTCATGGAAGAAACCGGTTCTATTGTCCGAAAAGGCCAGGCCGAGAGCTGTCGGCGCTTCAAGGAGTTTCCGGCTGCGGAGCGAGAATCCGCCGTTGCCTACGCGGACTTCCTGTCCCGACGGCGTGAAGTGCACTCCCGCGCGCCATGGGGCGCCGATGTAATCGTATTCCAGGAATTCCTTTGCCCAGCGGGACGGGCGGAGCACATATCCGTCATTCTGCACGATAAGCGCGAAGTCGGTCGCAACATGGTCTTTGAGACGGTACATCACGAAGTGATTGTACGCCTTGTAATCAAGCCGCTCGATCCTGACCGTACGGATACCATAGTGTTCGAGCGAGATGTTCTCATGCGTGATGAGCACCGCGTCGGCATAGCGGATGCCGCGCATGCTTTTGCGGAGCGCGCGCACCGTCTCTGGTACTTTCGTACAGGCGATTGCGCACAGCGTCACGTTCGGAAGCTCGAGCATCGCGCTACTTCCAGAATCCGTACATGCCCTTCTCTATCTCGTACGGCATCGTTTTGACCTCGCGCTCCGGCTGCTCCTTTGCCCACGCGAACATCTCGCGTATCGTCGCTGCAAGGTCGGTCTCGTCGTGGAAACCGAGCATCTCCTTTGCTTTCGTGTGATCGCAATATGCGTTGTCCACTTCGTTGCGGCGCTCAAGGTATTCGATCGGGGCATTGTATCCGTTTTCTGCCGCGATCTCGCGCACGAGCTCGGCGACTTCGCGCAGCTCGTATTCTTTGTCCGCGCCAAGATTGAAGGCCTCTCCGCCGAAGCCGGTCATGAGTTTCTCGAACGGCTCCATGTAGAAGCGGATGTCGGAGAATGCGCGCTTCTGCGTGCCGTCGCCGAATATGCAGATGGACTGGCCCTGCATGGCGCGGCGGATCCAGATGCCGATCACGTTGCGGTAGCGGTCCCAGATGTTCTGGCGGATGCCGATCACATTGTGCGGGCGGGCAATCGAATAGTCGAGCCCGAACTGCTCTTTGGCGATCTTGAGGTCCATCTCTACGGCGTATTTCGCAATGCCGTACGGGTCGGCCGGGTCAGGCACCTGGCTTTCGCGGAACGGAGGCGTGCCGTGCCCATAGACAGCCATCGAAGAGGTGAATATGATCTTCTTCGCGCCATGCCGGACGCAGGCGTTCACCACATTGACGGAGGCGATCAGGTTGCTCTGGTAATTGAAATTCCTGATGAAAGGCGAGAGGCCCTCGGCTGCATACGCTGCGAAGTGGTAGACGTATTCCGGCTTTGCCGCGGCAAACACTTCTTCGAGCTTTGCCGTGTCCAAGAGCGAGCCGTCATAGAACGTGCCAGCTGCGCGCATGCGCTCGTCTACGAAGTCGGCATAGCCGCCCGAGAGATCGTCGATGCCGAAAACCGCATGCCCTTTGTCGAGCAGGTAAGTTGAGAAATGGGAGCCGATCAGGCCGGCGCAGCCGGTGATGAGTATCTGTGCCATAAGTAGAGTGGGGTAATTATCGCTGTACTCGCTCGATGGTATACCGTATCGCGCTTGCAAGCAAATGGAACGCACGGGAAAGGCCATTTTCATAGCGCCGGATCAGCATGTCGCGCTCCCGGCGCCTCACATGCGCGGTGGCAGTCGAATGCGTCGTTTGGTGGTCGCCGATGCGGATCGCCACGGCCGGCGCGGCCACGAGCCGCGGGGGCCCATAGGTATCATAGCATTTCCGGTAGTAGTCGCAGTCCACGAGCCACATGAGGTCCGGGTCGAAGAGCAGGGGCTCCTGGTTGCGGATGGCGAGCACGGACGGGGACCCGATGGTGTTTTTCCCGAGATGCATCCGGTCGTTCCAGCGCGGGACATGCTCATCGAAAAAAGTCATGCCGTTTTTCGTGTGCACGCATCCCGTGGCAAGCCACTGGTCGCGCGCCACATCGAAATTGCCCGCTATGAGCGCGAGCGAATCGTCACGAAGCAGGAAATCGTCCAGAAAAAGGAACTTGATGATCTCTCCGCTCGAGTGGCGGATCGAGTTGTTTATGTTCGCCGCCATCGTGCGCGGACCCTCGTTCCGCGCATAGCGGATATCGAGCCTCCCGGCGTACCGGCCGCAGACTTCCTTGATCGACTCGTCGGCGGCATTGTCGGACACGACGACCTCGAAATCGCGGAATGTCTGCCGCAGGAGGCGCTCGAACGTATCGGCCAGGAACCCGGGTCCTTTGCCGTGCATTTCATATGCCGGAATGGCGACACTAATGCGCTTCATGCTTCGCTTCTTCTTTGAGTCCCTGCCGATAGCGCGCGAGCACTTCTTCCGTCTGGCCGACCATCTCCACGCGCCCGCCCTCGAGCAGCATGCAGCGCGTGCAGAGCTCCTGCACGGCGCGCATGTCGTGGCTGATGAATATGATCGTGCGATTCTCGTCCCGCGCGATTTCGCGCATTTTGCGGAGGCTCTGGCGCTGGAAGCTCTCGTCGCCCACGGCGAGCACTTCGTCCACGATGAGCACGTCCGGGTCCATATGCACGGCGACCGAGAAGCCGAGACGCACCAGCATGCCGCTCGAGTAGTGCTTGACCGGCGTGTCGATGAATTTCTCCACGCCGGCGAACTCGACGATTTTGTCGAACTTGCGCTCGATCTCTTTTTTCTTCATGCCGAGGATGGCGCCGTTGAAGAATATATTCTCGCGGCCGGAGAGGTCCGGGTGGAAGCCCGTGCCCACTTCGAGCAGGCTGCCGACCGTGCCATGGATGCGGATCTCGCCCGTCGTCGGGGGAGTGATCTGCGACAGTATCTTGAGCAGCGTGCTCTTGCCCGCGCCATTGTGTCCGATGATGCCGAAGATCTCGCCGCGGCGCACGTCGAAGGATACCTCCTTGAGCGCCCAGAACGGCTCGCGCGCCGGCAGCGGTCGTCCTGTCAGCTTATGCGCGACATATTTGAACGGCCGCTTGGCCGTGCGCACCAGCAGGTCTGCCAGCTTGGCGTTGCCGGCCGGCTCGTGCCGGAGCACGAATTTCTTCCCGATATGCTTGGCCTCGATGATGTGTTCGTTCATGGCGTTAGATGAGGTCGGCGACGGTCCGCTCTGTCTTCTTGAATGCATACACGCCGATGACCAGGAGCAGCGCAGTGGCGGCAAGCGAGATGAGGATGAGCGTCCAGTTCACCACTGTCGTGCCGAGCAGCACGGCGCGCGCGCTCTGGATCACGCCCATCATGGGGTTGAGCGCCAGGAGCCACGAGTACCTGCCGGCGATGCCAGCCGGATAGATCACCGGCGTGAGGAAAAGCATGAGCTGGATGAAGAACGGCAGGATGTAGCGCACGTCGCGGTAGCGCACGTTGAGTGATGCGAGGATGAGCCCGAGGCCGACGGCCGCCATGAAGGTGATCAGGAGCAGGAGCGGCAGCACTGCCACGCCGCCGGCCTTCGGCGCGTAGCCGTAGAACGCCATCATGCCGGCGAGGATCGCAGCCGCAATGCCGAAATCCACGAGCTTGGTGAGCACGGAGGCGAGCGGGAGGATCAGACGCGGGAAGTACACTTTGGTGATGATCGCCTGATTCTTCACGAGCACGTTTGCCGTCTCGGAGAGCGAATCGGAGAAGAACTGCCAAAAGAGCAGGCCGGTGTACACGAAGACCGGATACGGCACGCCGTCCGAGGGGATGTTGAGCAGCCGGCCGAAGAACACGGAGAAGACCGTCATCGTGGCGAGCGGCTGGAACACGGCCCAGAGCACGCCGACCGCGGTCTGCTTGTAGCGGACCTTCAGGTCGCGCCAGGTGAAGAAATAGAGCAGCTCGCGGTAGCGCCAGACCTCGGCGAGGTCGGCCAGGCCGAAAAGCTTCTTGGGCTTGATTATGAGAGTAGGGGCACTCACGCCCGTAGAATAGCATTTTTCGGCCCGAAATACAGCGTTTTTAAACTGTATTGACTTTTATATCTATAAGTGATATAATATACACAAAATTAAAAATCAATATTGATGGAAACAGCACTTGAAAAATTCAGAAGACTCGCCCAAGAGGAGCGATTCAAAGGCTGGCCAATGGTGCCAGATTCGCTCGTTCAGGGCGAAAAAATACCGTTCTTCGGTAGCACGATCAGCTACAAGCTGGAAACGGGAAAGGGAATAGAGGACTACACCTCGATCATCCGCTCGTTCGGCTGGGCTGTGACATTTGGCGTCACCACGGACAACGAGGTCGTGACGCTCATCCAATGGAAGCCCGGCGTGAACATGGAATCATGGGAACTTCCGCCCGGCGGTATTGGCAAGCTCGATCCCGGAGCCACTGCGGAAGAGATCCAGTCCAAAACCGAAGCTGCGTTCCTTAAGGAAACAGGGTTCGGCAACGGAAACTGGACGAACCTCGGCAAGGTGAGCATCGAATCCGGCAAGTACCGCGGCGCATCCGTGGACGACCACGGACTCTATGCGCACTTGTTCCTAGCCACCGGCCTCGAGAAGATCGCCGACGCGCGCAACCCCGAGCCCAACGAGATCATGGACACCATCATGGTCCCGCTGGAAGAATTCATGGAGGTCCTTGATTCGGGACTCTTCGTGGAGACCAGTGCCGTCGCGTGCGCATACAAAGCGCTCGTGCAACTGAACTTCCTTACGCGAAACGGAAAATCGTAAGGAAAAACCCAAATAAAAAAACCGCGCGAATATTCGCGCGGTTTTTATTTTTCTGATCTGGCCTATTTCGGATCGGGCAGTTCGTAATAGTTTTGCTATATTATAGCATACTATACTCTATTTTGTCAACTAGTGCGTGAAGATGATCTGGAGCGTCTTGAGGACGATGCCGATGTCGAGCAGGAAGCTGCGGTTGAGGAGGTAGTACAGGTCGTACTCCCATTTCTTCTCCGATTCGCCGACAGTGCGCGCGTAGCGGAACTTGATCTGCGCCCAGCCGGTGAAGCCCGGCGTGATCGTCTGCCGGAGATAGTAGTAGGGGATCTGCGTCTCGAGCTCGGTCACGAATTTGGGCTGTTCGGGGCGCGGGCCGACGAGGGCCATGTCACCGCGGAGGATGTTCCAGAACTGCGGGACCTCGTCCAGGTGCAGTTTGCGGATGATGCGGCCGACCGGTGTGATGCGCGGGTCGTGTTCTTTCGTCCATTGCATGCCGCTCTTCTCCGCGTCCATGACCATGGAGCGGATCTTGTACGCGTTGAAGTGCCGGCCGCCTTTGCCCACGCGCAGGTGCGTGCGCAGGATCGCAGGGCCGCCGTCTTCCAGTTTTTTGGCGATGCAGGCGATGAGGACGAACGGGGACGAGAGGACGAGCACGACGACGGAGAAGCCGATCTCGAGCAGCCGGCGGAGCGTGCGGTAGCCGTAGCTCTCGCGCTTCTCGGCGATGCGAGCGGCGAGCTCGTCGTCCATCAGGGAGACGGGGATGCGGGCGAAGAATTCCTGATAGGCATCGGCGAGCGAGCGCACGCTGGCGCGCGAGCCGCGCTCGAGGGCGACCATGAGCTCGGGAGTGCGGCGCTCGACGATGATCAGGTCGGCGCGGGCGGGCGCCCCGCGGGGCGGGGGGCCCGCCGCGCTGGCCGCCAGCCGCGC
>CAYMVF010000015.1:13621-14547 GCA_964394045.1 uncultured Candidatus Saccharibacteria bacterium
GGGGGGGGGGGGGGGGCGGCCCCCCGGGGGCGGCGCCCCCCCGCCTCGATGCCGTCCAGCCGCTCCGCCACTGCGCCGAACTCAGGATGCGCGCGCAATTCCTTTTCGAGTTCGAGCATCTCCGGGCGGGCGCCTACGAGCACGATCGATCGCGGCAGCAGCTTGCCGAAGTAGTAGTGGAAGAAGCGCCGCCAGAGGACGATGAGGACGAAGGCGATCGCGCCCGTGATCGCCAGGTTCGTGCGCGGCGCGATGCCTGCCTCCGGCCGCAGGTAGAAGGCGAAGCCGGCGATGATCACGGCCGCAGTCATGGCTGCGCCGAGCAGGCCGATCGTCCGCGGGCTCGGATTGATCGACCGCATGTCATACAGATTGAATATGAAGAACACTACCAGCCAGAGCGCGAAGATGCCGGCGAAGCTGGCGGCGTGCGCCAGGACGACGCCCGCATCGTAGTGCGGGCCGAAGCGGAGCACGAGCATGAGGGCCAAGGCGCCTGCGCACATGGCGAGGTCGCCGGCGGCCAGAATGTACTGCCTGGTGCGGATCATATGCGTGGAGTATAGCGGGCGCAGCGCCCTCTGTACAGTGCGCCGATTTATTGGTATCGTACCTTGCATATGCAGAAGAAAGTCGCCCTTGTCACGGGCATCACGGGCCAGGACGGCGCCTATCTTGCCGAACTGCTCATCTCCAAAGGATATGTCGTCCACGGCATCAAGCGCCGCGGCTCGCTCTTGAACACGGACCGCGTGGATCATCTCTATGAGGATCCGCAGCAAGAAAACCGCAGCTTCGTGATGCATTACGGCGACCTGACCGACAGCACCAACCTCGTGCGCATCATCCAGAAAGTGCAGCCGGACGAGATCTATAACCTCGGCGCCATGAGCCATGTGAAGGTGAGCTTCGAGCTTCCTGAGTAC
>CAYMVF010000016.1:0-14512 GCA_964394045.1 uncultured Candidatus Saccharibacteria bacterium
CATGGCAAGCGCGAGATGCTCGGGATGGCCGACCGTCGGCTGTTTCGGCTCGACGAAGATGAACGCAACCTGTGCGTCGTGGTGCCACTCCACGATCTCCGGGATCAGGAAAATGAGCGGATTCGGGAACATAGACTTGATGACCCCGAACTGCGCCGTCAAATGCGGGTCATCATACGGCATGAATATGATCTTCATACGGATTCAATTTTAAAAGGCCAAGAATATCCGCATCATACCTCTCTGGCAGAATAAGGCAAAGCGGACGATACTGCGCCCGGGTTACGATAGCGAGAGTTTGTGCAAGATCCGGCAGGGCTCCACGATCCGCGGATCAATGATATTGTAGTGAGCATTGAGGCCGTTGCGCCGCACAGTGACAAGCCGCGCATGCCGGAGAAGCGCAAGGTGCTGCGAAAGATTAGTTTTTGAGAGCCCCGTGGTCCTGATAAGTTCCTCCACGGACATCTCCTGCTCGCGAAGCAGATTGAGGATCTCAAGGCGCTTCGAGTTGGCGAGAACTTTGTATGTCTCAGCGTTCTTTCGGTACGCGGTGCGCGGGAGCGGCTGTTTGATCTTCCGTGTGGTTTTGGCAGGCATATTAGTTTCGGAAGTATGCAACAATTCGTACGGAAACGCAACTGGCGGTCATGTCCGCCGGATCGCATGCTTCCACACAAGCAGTCCCAGAAACAGAGCTGACGCGGCGACAGGAAGCGCGGCCGGGAGCGTCGTAGTGCTCCCTGCTGCCAATGCGGCGGGTGGAACGGGCGCCGGTTCGGCGTTCTTCTCCTCGGAAGGGAACGCGGTATTTCCATTTTCCACGAGAACGGTGCTCGATCGCGCCGTGTGTGCGGCGGTCGCGGCAATACCGACATGCTTCGGTTCGGCGGCAGGCATAGGTTCAGGTGCTGCCGAATCAAAAACCACGGCTGGTCCCGCTGTCTCGGCAGGTCGTTCCACCTTCCGCAGTATCGCGCTCCATGGTTTGCCGAGCGCAGCGGGAATCACGTAACTGGTTGCCCATATCCGGTTCTGCTCCGTATCGCTTTCAGAAAGCATGGCGCCGTCCGGCCGCTGTTCCCGGGCGAAACGATCGAGCGGCGTTGCGCCACCGTGTGTCCAAGATCCGCCGGCTGCATGCATCGCTTGCGCCGCCCACGCAGTAGAGTACACATTGCCGAAACCGCCGTCCGACGATTGTGCGCCCGCAAGGTACTGTGAAGCCCTGACGATCGCCTCGTCCTCCACGCCGAACGCGCGGAGCGCCTGTATCGCAGCGGCGGTAAGATCGACGCTTTCCTCCCACGAGCCGTTGGTGTGCTGCTTGGAGACGATGAATCTGGCAGCTGCCATGACAGGCTCGTCGTCAGCGGAGTATCCTGCAGCCGAGAGCGGGATCAGCGCAAAAATATCATCATGCACGCGTTCTGCCTCCCCGAACTGCACGCCGTCAAATGCTGCGACGATCGCGGCAACATGATCCAATCCGGAAAAAGCATACGGGTTCTCTCCGAGCGCAAGCAGCGCCATGGTGCGTCGTTCGATATCGGTAAGCAGCGGGCCCGGAGCGTGTGTTCGGAAATACTGGAGGAACGTTGCCCGTGCTTCGTCCGAAATGCCGGCAGACGCAAGAGCGATGGCCGCCCAATCAGTGTGAAGATCGTCGCCACCGACCGAACCGTCCGTCTTCTGCTGTCTGAGCACATATGCGATGGCATTCGGAACACTGAATGCCGGAGCATCCGGGGAGACCGAAGGACTGCCGGTCAAGCTGCCAGATGCCGGCGCGGCTTCCGGCTCAACCACGGTAAGCGGATATGAAGGAAAGAGATAATCTTCCACGACACCTATGGCATACTCGCCTGCCTCGGGAATGACAAGTGCGGCAGATCCTGCTGCATCAACCGGGACACTGAGCACGACGACGGGATTCCATGGATCGTCGGGATTCGGGCGGGCCGCACCGATGGAAACGCCCGTACGCGGATGCCAGGCATTGTCGAGATAGCCATACGCCTGCGCGGCGACAGTACTGGCAACTCCCGCCCGAATCTGTGATGCGTCGAAGACGAGCCGGTATGGCGAGCCAAAATAGAGACCGATAGTCTCCCCTCCCGCAAGAAGAGTCGAATCCATGCCAGACGAAGGAATAGCCGAATTCAGGACGAATTGCCAGTTATCGCACAGCGTTTCCCCGCTCGCAAGCGCGACACACTTCAGGTAGAGCGAATTGAAGGATGGATAATACGTGATGCTGGAAAGCGAGAATGCATCGCTGCGCGCATCCAGGGCCGCCAGGATACCGAGCACGCTCCGTGCATCCACTGAATGCGCTGATCCTTCGCTGTCGGTCACAGATACGGAACCGGCAGCAAGAAGATCTGCTGTTCCCTCATATATCACAGCGTCGCCGTTGCGGATGAGGATGGTCTCCGTGGCAGTTTCCGGTGCCGGAATGCTTTCTTCAGCCCGCGCAGGAGTCGCGCCGCCAAGAAGAACAACGCAGAGCAGAACAAGCATGAGCGATCTTTTCATGACTATTTGAGCTTCCATTCGATGACGTCGCCGTCACGGAGCATATATGAGGAGACGCCGACGGACGCCTCCGTTCCATTAATGAAATACATAAGGTACTTTCCATTTCCCTGTTTGAGCGGTCCGACTCTGGTCGCAAAAAAACCGATTCCCGGATAGTGCATACCTTCAAGCGGGACTCCGCCGCGGACCATCGCCTCATAGAGTGTCCCTGCAGCGGGGATTTCAATCTGCACATCAGCGGCATACAGCGTGGCCTGCGGTTCGCGGATCGATTCCGGAACCGCGTGTTGTGCCTCTCCGTCCGATCCAGAGGGCGGACGGGATGCCGCGCGTGGCAGAGCAAACGCAGCGATCACTCCGACCGCCAAAAGACCGATTCCGAACGAGATGCTGTATGTCCGCGCATGCCGCATATATCGTACGTACATACTGCGTCAGGCGATCTCGCATATGCCTGCGGCGCATGCGAGTTCCTTTTTGATCTCCGTCTCGTCTTCGGCTTCGTAGGTGACGATCTTTGAGAAGTCGAGGCGGGCAACAGCGGAGGCCAGCTCCTCATAGCGCTCCCGGGAAATAGCCTCGTACGGAGCAAGCTGGTATACATGATTCGATCGCGGCAGGAATGACAGCCCTCCGACAAGGTCCCAATTCTTGTAGATCCAGTCGGCGACAGCGATCCATTCATCTTCCCCCACTGAAATCGTAACGGACGGATTGTGCTCGGTGTAGTGCTGCTTGACGACCTTCCAATGCTCGAGCTGGTCGAGCGCGCTCACGTCATCCCGCGTGACGGCCCCGTCCGGAGCTTTGACCGGGAATTCGAGCACGAATGTAGTCGCCGTTTCCATCGTCTGCCCCACCTCCGGAGCATACGGAACGCCCTGATCCCGCAACATCCGGAAGAGCGCATCGGTCGCCGAAATGCGGATGCGGCGGATGTAGTACGGCGCATGGCGCGGATGCATGCCGCTCGCGCAGTCCACCGTCTGCGAGACCGTGCCCGACGGCTTCACGCAGGTGACGCACGTGGAAGCAGGGATCCCGAGACGCTTCGCGTATTTCCGGTTCGTCTCGACCGCCATGTGCCGCATTTTTTCGAGCAGGCCCGGCGTGCGCGCGAGCGAGCAATCCCACTGGCCGGTGACCGAGACGCCAAGCAGGCGCTCAGCCTCGCAATTTTTCTTCCACTCCCGCGAGAGATACGGGAAATACGTGAGCGAGGATTGGTATGTGCCAAGCATTGCGGCGATGCGGACTTTTTCAAGCAGTGTCGCTTCCGTGTCATCGGCGCGCGCGATGACCTCGGAGAGATTGCAGAACTGCTTCGACTGAAGAATGATCTCGCCGCACGGATTGGTGCCCAGCGCCGGCAGAGTGTCCCATTGCTTCAGGCGGCGCTTGGGGAGCGTGCGGGCCAAGCCTCCGCGGTTGAATATCCCGCGTTCGCCGGATCCGCTCTTCACGAGCGCGGTCCACTCATCGAGGAACGTACGCGTATCCGGGCGCTCGAGATATACGGCGGAATTATTCGCCAGCATACGTTGAGCTTCAGAAAGATAAAACTGGCCTTTCTTGGAATCACGGACCGCTTCATCGTCCAGATCGGAGAGCGAGATCATGGCAGACCGGCGCACGCCGCCGGCGACCACGCACTCGCCGATCTTGCAGATGATATCGTGGACATCGATATTGGAAAGTCGCCGTCCCTGTTTCTTGAGTATGCGTTCCCGAGCAAAGGAGAGAAGCGCCCGCAGCGGCTCAGGACCCGAGCTTTTGCCGCCCATGGTCTTGAGCCGCGATCCGGCCGGGCGTACGCGCGAGAAATCGAAGTCGACATCACTGCCGCCATACCAGGCCGAGAGTCCGAGCGTGAGCGCGTCCGCCCACCCTTCCTTGCTGTCAGCGATCACATGGACGGGCAGCTTTGCGCCCGTCTGCCGCGCTATCTGCGGCAGCGCCTGCACATTCTCGCTCTCGACCGAAAATCCCACGCCGGTGCCGCACATAGATATGTACATTATCTCTGCAATATCGCGGATCGTGCGCGGGGCGATAAAGGAGCAATTATAGGCACAAATATTTGTCGTGCGCGCAGCCTTGCCTGCGAACTGCAGGAGCCGCATCGACGGCATTGCCTCATGTCGGAGGATCGCATCGCGTACTTCGGCGTATTCCCTGTCCGTGAAACCGGAGCCCATGTTCTCCTGCATGAAGTGCACATATCGGTCCACAGTCTCGACCCATGTCTCGCGCCGGCCCTCCGCCGGGATCCATTTCGCATACGAACGGTAATAGACGAACTCCGCGAGCGAGTTGCGGAAATACGTTTTGCTCTCAGCGACCAGACGCTGCACTTTTTCCGGAACGCCGCCATGCTGGATCCGAGCACGTTCCCGTTCCTTGCGGTACAAGATGTATGCCTTTGCCGTCTGTGCGAAGCGGCCGGCGATCAGCTCATTCTCGACAGTGTCCTGGATGGTTTCGACATGCGGCACTGAGTGCTTCTCGCGGCGCTCTTTTTTGAGCCTGATGAGCGCAGCTGCAACTCGATCCGCAACGGCGGCGGCATCTGCCTGATCGCCCTCCCCGGTGACCGAAAGAGCGCGCGCGACTGCTCGCACGATACGCTCCTTGTCGAACGGCACGATCGATCCATCACGCTTCTGTATCTTCTGTACGCCCGGTTCTTTGGTGGTCTTCATGCAATGTGGGGATGAGCGCTTACATAATAGCTTCGAGCGGCCTCAGAGCCGGCAACCAAGCGATACAAGGCCGGAGAAAGCACCGCGCACAAGAGGAGATTGCCCAGCAGGTGCATCGCAGTGAACGGGATCTGCCCTGCAAGCGCAGCGGCAACAGACTGGCCGAAAAAAAGCGGTCCGATAGAAAGTCCGGTCAAGGCATCGTAGGCAATGGTCGCCATGATGGCAAAAGTGACATACGCGCTCGGCCGGTTTGAGCGTCGCTTCAAATAGAAGCGGGCCCAAAGACCGAGCAGTCCGTACGCGCTGGCAGCAACGAACGTCCATATGCCCAGCCCTACGGTGGCGGCATCGAACACGACGATGCTGGCGCATCCGAAGAAAAAAGCCGCGGCCGGGCCGTACGCCCGCGCGAACGGTGCCTGAATGGCAAGGAGCGGCTCGATGTTCGGAGGACGGAACGGAACCAGACGGACCAAAAAACATGCGGCGAACCAGAGCACGTACACAAGGCGACGAGACAGGGCTGGGCGCATGGTGATCGCTGTGCTATCCCCTTTCCCCGACGAAGGAACGGGTGTATACTAATTTCATAGTTTCGAAACTATGCAACTAATTGCGACTCGCAGTATATACCCGCCCCTGCGCCGGAGCAACAGTGGAAAACTTCTTCCCTGCCGGTGCAGGCGCGGTACACTATGCCTATGCTTACCTACCTGATCCTCGAAGTCTGTGCGGCCGTCGTCGGCATCGCCGCGGCCGTCGTGCTGTGCTTGGAATTCCGGCGCTTCGGTACGCGCTTCTTGCGGTACACGCTGGCCCGCAAGGCCCTAGTGGTCCTGGGCCTTGCCCTGCTCGGCGGCCTGCTGGCCAACAAGACCTACCCGCCTGAATTCGCCATGCCGGCCTTCATGCACACGCATGCGCCCGGAGGCCTGCCGCCCTCGATTCCCCTGAGCGGGATCATCAACTTCCTGGCGCGCGAACGGTCATTTGAGCGCGTGGCCGACATCGGCGCGGACCCGAATGCCGTGCCATCCGAGCCAGCCCGTCCGGACGCCGACGGCATCGTGCGCATCTCCCTCACCGCACAGGAAGTGATCTCCCAAATCGCGCCGGGGATCTATTTCAACTACTGGACGTACAACGGCCAGACGCCCGGCCCCATGCTCCGCGTGCGCGAAGGCGACACGGTGGAGATTTCCCTCACCAACGACCCGTCAAGCCTGCATCACCACAATATCGACCTCCATGCCGTCACCGGCCCGGGAGGAGGCGCGTCCGTCACCGATGTGAATCCCGGCGAGACAAAGACATTCCGCTGGAAAGCGCTCGCTCCCGGCCTGTACGTGTATCACTGCGCCATGCCGAATGTCTCCACGCATAATTCGCACGGCCAGTACGGCCTCATCCTCGTGGACCCGAAAACCGGATTCGCGAAAGCAGACAAAGAGTTCTATCTCATGCAGGGCGAGCTCTATACCGCCGGAGACCTCGGCAAGAAAGGCCTGGTTCCGTTCGATTCGAAAGCTTTGCTCGACGGCAGACCCAACTACGTGACCTTCAATGGCAGAGTGGAGAGCGCCCCGCGCATGCAGGCAAAAGTCGGCGACAAGATCCGCATGTACGTGGGCAACGGCGGCGTGAACCTTGTCTCGTCATTCCACGTGATCGGAGAAATATTCGATACGGTCTATCCGAACGCGAGCATCGGCGGAGCGCTCGAACGCAATACGCAAACCGCACTTGTTCTGCCAGGAGGAGCGAGCATCGTGGAATTCACGGCAGACGTTCCCGGCAAATATCTTCTGGTCGATCATGCGCTCGCCCGCATGAACAAAGGCGCCTGGGCGGTCCTCGAGATCACCGGGCCTGAGCACCCGGAGGTATTCAGCGCCACAGCGGACGCACAGATGCACGGCCACTGATGGCGAAAATCGATCTTTTGAAAAATGGAACGAATAAAAACATGGCGCAGTTGCGCCGTGTTTTTGCTAATCGTGCGTGAGAACCCCGCACGATGATGTGATGCCGCTCGTGATGGAACTTTCTGGTTCGTTGCGGCGCAAGGCTTTTCTGACCTTTTCTCGTTTATCAGATCGAAGCCCCTCGTGCGCTAGCAAAAAGTGACAAAAGTGACAGTCCCTGACTAGTTATCAATTTCAACGATTTTTGAACCCTGGTCGAGATGGAACAACGGTGGAGAAACGTGACTTACTCTCCTGTTTCAAAAACAGGATTATTTTAAATTAGAAATTTGTCATTATAGTAAAATAATAGCACCCTCTTTATTTTAAGGGGTGCCTTTGATGAACAAATGATTTTTTTACAAGAACTGTTTCTGAAGTTCTTCCCAGCCTAGTTTCCAAGCCTCAATCGATGTCTTGGGTATTTCTACCCTCCAATCAATTCGGACGGCCATTCCGCTCCTGTGGCAAGCCTCCATGATAGTATCTTCCAAACCACTATCATCGAGGCAAGATATATTCTTGCCAAACGCTGCTTTCGCCGCCTCGCTCCCAGAATGGAACCCCGGACTATCAACATCCACCAGACCAAATCCCAAACGTCCATGTTCCGTAAGCATCAAGGTTGGCTTACCTAATAACTTAGAGTACAGCGCTATCTGATACCCATTTTCTATTTGATAGAAATTTGGGTTCTTAGGAATGCCTTCATATGGCATATTCCTATCAGTTATCACTGCATCCGCTGTCTGAATAAGGGCTTCAGCCTCCTTTCTATTTACGGCATACAGAAATTCATAGCCCGGAATAGTGGCGAAAAATGATTGTGCGGCTTCAAGATTTGCCTGTGTGTCTTCGACAATAAGAATTTTTTTCATATATTTTGTTTTTAAAGGTTATCCAAAATTCTCCGAACGAGATCCTTGAATAACCTTTAAAAACTGTTGTAAAAGAACAATTTCATTTAGAGAACACAAATTGCTTTCTGTTCTCTAAAGTCTGGCTGAAAATATTTTCAGCCGCTTTTGAGGTTCTGCTCCCTCTTGGCTCTCCATTGTCTCTACGCAAGTCCTTCTTGCATGGATAACGGGGACAAATCACTTCATTTTTGCCTGCGATGCGATCGCGGGCAGAGAACGAAGAAACTCCTGATAATCCGGCTCACTTCTCACTGAGAAAGGAAGCAAGAAGTTTAATCGGGTCACCTATTCGCTCCAGATGGAAGGTAAGCTCACTTCCATCCTTAACAAAGCTACAGATAAGATTCCCGTTTTCCATTTTTTTCTTATCCTTCTTTTGGCATTTAGAACAATTGTTCGCATACCAAACTTCCTCATAAATTTTTTGATATGCCTCATCAATCGAGCGCTCCATCAATTTATGGAAAGTTTTCTTACCCTCGTTAAAGGCGTAGACTGCTACAAGACTTGTCATAACAATGAATTTTTCTTGAATATATTATCCAACGGTTTCCCTTTTTTGTCATATTTGTCAACAAAATTGAGATATTTGACAAAAATTCATATTTTGTATAACATATTAGTTGTCTAGTTTTTAGACAAAATATGGATAAAGAGAAAATAATCGAGCTTTTTAAGGGTCTTGGTCTGTCGGACAACGAGGCAAAGGTGTACTTTGCCCTACTCGGAAATGGGGCTAGTAATGTCCAAAGTATTGCTAGGTCTAGCGGAGTGAAGCGTACAACCATCTACCCTATCCTCGAATCCCTTAAAAATCAGGGGTTGGTACGGGTTGAATTGCCCGGACTCAAGCAGAAATTTGTAGCCGAGGATCCGGCCAAGCTTGAAGCGCTGGTAGAAACTCGAGCAAGGGCCTTAAAAGACACGATTCCGGTCCTTCGTTCCATGTTCGTGTCTGACGAGTCTACGAGTTCCGTGAAGTACTACCAGGGCGTCCGTGCAATTCGCGGCATTTATGATGACTTGCTGAAAGACCTCAAAGCAGGAGACTTCTACCTCGCCGTATTCGACCCGGAGAAATGGGATAAAGCCGGTTTAGGCGATTTCCTTATGAAGCACGTTGAGGATCGGGCAAAGCTTAATATAGAAACAAGGCTTCTCATGCAAGATTCGGAAAAGGCCCGTTGGCGTAAGCAGTTTGAACGGAATTTCAATGAGCAGGTGAAGATATTACCGGAAGGTACCGATTTGGGAATAGATCTCGTGGTTACGCCAAAACGACTGGTTATGTTCCAGCTGAGCGATCCCCTTGTAGCTTTTGTGATTGAGAATAAGGCGGCGATACAGATGCAGAAACAGTTGATCGATATAATTTGGAAGAATATCTCCTAATAACATAAAACCACCCCTAGGGGTGGTTTTCTGTTTCGTGAGACTTTTATAGCTTTCGAAGCCCCTCGTGAGCCCTCACGAGCTGGTGATCCCGCCAGGAATCGAACCTGGATTAACAGATCCGCAATCTGTCGTACTATCCGTTATACTACGGGACCTTCTGCGCACGCGAGCCAATGGAATATAGCATAGTTTGCTGGATCAGTAAATTTGACTTTTTTATATAGATATGCTAATATATAAAAAACAGAACACTATGGCAAACATTGACGAGCAGATACTCCAGTACAAGCAGCGGCTTGCGGAGTGTATGACAAAAGAAACGCTGCAAAAAGAAGCCGTGGCGATATACGGCGAAATGGTTGCGAACGAAAAAACGCAGCAAGGAGAAGTTTTGCAGATACTGGCCGCGATCCGTTCTCACGCGGCGAATCCTGAAAAAGACGAGTTTGCGGAGTTCCGTGAACTCGCCCGGGAAAAAAGCGACAAATTGGGCATCTATTAAAGACGGGCCGCCACAATGTGGCGGCCTTTCCTATTTCCCCGCCCAGGCCTTGAGCTCCTCGATCGTCGCCTCGCCGCAGATGGTGCGGCCGGATTCCGTGTCGCAGAAGAAGGGCACGCCGCCGCAATTTCCGGTATCGCACTTCTTGAGGTGCGCCAGGTTTGCGTCGTCGTACCAGACCTCGAGACGTTCGACGTTTACTCCAGTGTCGCGCTCAAGCTGTTCGATGAGCGGAGCCATGCGCTCGCAATGCGGGCATTCGCGGCCATAGAAGAAAAGCAGTGCCATATGGGGCCAGTATACACGAGCGCGGCCAGGCAGCAAAAATCCCGCTCGGGGCGGGATCTTCACGGAAGACTATTTTGTGATCCGAGCGAGACGAGACTTGCGGCGCGCGGCGGTGTTCTTCTTGAGCACACCCTGCTTGGCGGCCTTGTCCACTGCGGCAAAGGCGGCGGAAAGAAGCTTGATAGCCTCATCCTTGCTGCCGGCCTTCACGGCCTTTTCGATCTTCTTGACGGCGTCCTTCATGGCCTTGGTCCGGGCGTCGTTCACGGCCTTGTTGCGCTTTGCGACGCGGATGGCCTTCTTTGCTGAACTGGTGATTGGCATAGGCGGAGTATGCCAGAAAACCGAGTATTTTGCAAGGGCGCCGCCCGCTCCTGTATACTGTGCCCATGATATCCCGCATTTCCGGCCCGGTCCTCTCTCTCACGGAAAAGTACGCCGTCATCCGCGCGGGAGGGCTCGGTTATAAGGTCTTCTGCTCCCCCGACACGCTCGGCGCGCTCGCGGAGGGCGCCGAAGCCGACCTCCATACGTACCTGGCCGTACGCGAAGATGCGCTCGACCTGTATGGCTTCCTCTCCGCAGACGAGGAAGGATTCTTCGAGCTGCTCATCTCCGTTTCCGGCGTAGGCCCGAAGTCGGCGCTTTCCATACTGGGCATCGCGGGAGCGGATGCGCTGCGGATGGCCATCGGCACGGGAGACACGGGCTATCTGACCAAAGTCTCGGGCATCGGGCGCAAGACGGCAGAGAAGATCGTGCTCGAGCTGCGCGACAAGTTCCGCGCGCACGCCGATATGCATGAAACGCCCGGCGCGCTCCGGGCCGAGACCGACGCGGTCGAAGCCCTCAAGGCGCTCGGCTACTCGCAGGCCGAGGCCCGCGACGCGCTCAAGCAGGTCCCGGCCGATGTCTCCGGCACAAACGCGCGGATCAAGGAGGCGCTCAAGATATTAGGTAACGCATAAGACATATGGAACAAGGACCAAAAATAGAAACGAGCACAGAGACAGCATCGCGATTGCTCGACGTCCTGCGCGCACAGACGAGCATAGAGACTTCGGGCCACATCAAATCCGTCATGGAGGGCATGCTCTCGGCCGCCGAGGCGGCCATCGTCGACCCGCAAAACTCAACGGCGCGCGATGAAGCGATCCGCGCCCTGGAGTCCGGCGACAATTATCTGGGTGAGAAATATCGTGACACTGCCGCCGAGCGCGCTTACCTCAAAGCAGTGAACGAGACCATCGAATACCTGCGCACTTGCAAGTGATATGCCCGAACTCCCCGAAGTAGAGACGACCGTGAAAGGCCTCAACCGCACGGTGAAGGGCCTCGCGATAGCCGACGTCTGGACGGATCTCGCCGCCAAAAACGTGACCCGCCGCGACTACCACGGAACGATCAAGCACCTGCCGTTCTTCAAAGAATTCCGCGCGGCCGTGCGCGGCACGCGCATCGTCGGTGCCGAGCGGCGGGCAAAGAATATACTCATCAATCTCTCGAACGACAAGACGATTCTCGTGCACATGAAGATGACCGGCCACCTCATGTATGGCGCGTACGCCCACGATCCGAAGAACAACGAATGGGCGCCGGCTCCCAGCGAAAGAAACCAGGCCCTGCGCGACCCGTTCAACAAATGGCTGCGCTTCGTGGTCACCTTCACGAACGGCAAGCAGCTCGTGCTCTCCGACCTGCGCCGCTTCGCCAAGGTCACCCTGCTGCCGACGGCAGAGGCGCATGATACGAAACACCTTGCGGACATCGGGCCGGAGCCGCTCGGGAAAGGTTTCGGCGCGCAGGCATTCGCTGCGCGCCTGGCCCGCAAGCCGAAGGGAAAGATAAAGACCGTGCTCATGGACCAATCCGTCGTCGCCGGCATCGGCAACATCTATTCCGACGAGGCCCTCTGGCTCGCCGGCATCCACCCCCTCTCCATCGTCTCCAAGATCCCCGCGGCGAAAATGAAAACGCTTTTCGCCGCCGTACAGGCCGTCCTGAAAAAAGGCATCGACTTCGGCGGCGATTCGACGAGCGACTACCGGCAGATAGACGGCACGCCGGGGAAATTCAGCCATGAGCACAATGCCTACCGCCTCACCGGCACGAAGTGCAAAAAGCGCGGCTGCAAAGGTGCTATACTGCGGCTAGTGATCGGCGGCAGGAGCGCCCACTTCTGCTCCGCGCATCAAAAGAAGTACTGACATGCGATCTCCCCACAACAAAGAATCGGGCTGGTGGATGCCGCTTTTCTGGCTCTTCGCGGCTTTCATCGTGCTTTTCGTCCTCTGGTACTACACGGGCGGCCCCGAGCGCGCCACTTCCTACCAAGGCATCTACCTCGATGCCCCAAACCCCATCGGCACCGGGCAGGGATACAGGAAATAACGGTTTTACAAAAGGAATAAACATAAACTTTTCGGCCCCAGTACTATATTCAATATTGGGGTATTGTCGTTGACCCTATATAAGTTTTATGGTATTATGTAAGAAAATCTTTCATAATCATAAAACTACACGTGTATGAGGTATCTATTAATTCCGCTCCTGATCGTCGGCTTTATAAAGGTTGACATCACCACCGTTCCCGAATGGGAACCGTACAATATTGAGAATGTCGAATACGACTCAAATGAGAATGTATTCGTAGATTACAGCAAACATTGGGACAACTGGATGACTTCTCTGAGCTTGGCCGAAAGAAAAAAGCTCATGGAACCCGTGAAGATACCCGCAAAGAAGAAAATGCAATTTTCTCTCCAGCGCGACTTATTCATGGATGACAAAAGGTACGTTGCCGCGAGCGCATTCGCTACCGGCTTTACCAAGAGAGACCAGAAGCGTCGTTTCGTCCTTATTAATGTTGAGGAAACTATTCTCGATAAGACGAAGGAAAACGATCGCCAGTACCGCGTATGGCCGCACCTCGGACTTTTGTTCGTAGGAACAGCTGCGTATGAGGAAGACTGGGAGGTAGTGCTCTGGGATGAGCTAGTACAAGGTCATGTCGATCTTGGAAAATTAGTTCAACCCGGCGATATTGTCGGTTTTAGTATGGTAGTAACTGGTATTGAACGCGGAGTAGGTTTGGCTTGCAAAGCCAAAGAACTCGGCGCTCGCTACTGCATTGCAGGCAATGACTCCGCTACCTTTCGCGTGAATCAACTGCTTGCGATTGAAGGAAAGCCCATTGATGCCATATTCACTACCAACAGCGTAGTTGCCATCCGTTCATTCTTTCGCCAGGTCAACAAGGTGCCAATCGGGGTGATGGGCATTCCCGGAATTGAAACGAATACCGGGGTACAGCAGCGCTCTAACCAGCATGATTTTCTGATTGCTGAGATGAACGAGAGAAAGAAGCAATATGGCTTAGGGAAATTCGAGGCAGGCGATGTTTTCATCGTTCCTAAATTAGAATTATTCCCGCAACTGTATTGGGATGAAGTGTGGAGCAATTACCGCTCGCAATTCGGGCATAAGCATGCCAATCCTGAGGCAGTAAAGAACGCCATAGCCCTTTTTGCCCAAGGATGCACAAGAACCCAAGGAAGCAATGTGTGCAGCTACTGCACTATCGCCGGAGTCGCAGACATCCGTATTCCATCGCGCGAATACCTGATTAAAACCGCCGAAGCATACAAAAAGTTCGGCATCGATATGGTATTCAACGTTACTGATTCCGCATTTGAAATGACACCTGTGGTACATGCGTTACAGCAAGAGAGCATCAAGTTCAATGCGATGACTATCTATGGCAGGGCGCAGGGTTTGGCTAAGATGCCCCAACAGATCGACAAGTGGCTTTCGGTCGTAAATGACAGATTGCTCATAAATGTCGGCATGGATTCTGGGGACGATAATTCCTTGAAAAGGGGTATCGTAAAATCTTCGGTCACTCTCGGTTCCCGTGCAAACGAGAATCACATTGCGGTAGAGAATATCAAGAAAAGCGGAGCGCACCTTCACTACTCCCTGATATTCGGCTCACCTGGCGAAACCAAGGAATCGTGCGACAGAAGCATTGATTTCTTGGAATGGACAATCCAGACTCTTGGCAAACAGCTCGACATCTGCGAAACAGACATCTACTGGCTGAACTTCGGTTCACCGGCAAGCAAACTATTTGATAGCTATCCGTATGCAGTGTACCTGGCAAGCCTGGCTAACAAGTTTATTACGCCGCAAGAATGG
>CAYMVF010000017.1:0-13639 GCA_964394045.1 uncultured Candidatus Saccharibacteria bacterium
GCGCAGCTCTCTCCGAGAGCGGCCGCCAAAAACAAAAACGCTATATATTTCATTGTTATAAAGGATTTTCTAGTTTAATTATATCACCTTTGATTTAAAAAGTCAAGTGCTTGATATTTCCTTGTATTCCTTGGCAAAAAGCGTACTCTAGTGAAGAAAATGATTTTTTAACAGATAAAATATGTATCCATATGGAAACAATGTACACTGGCAGTATGCAAGGAAAACATGCCGACGACTCGTATCTTGATCTAATCGAACACCTCCTTTCGAAAGGAGTCACCAAGACCGATCGCACGGGGACCGGCACGAAAAGCGTCCTGGGGTACCAGATGCGTTTCAGTCTCGCCGACGGCTTCCCGATTTTGACCACAAAGAAGCTGCCGATCAAATTGATCGTTCATGAGCTCATATGGTTCGTCCGCGGAGACACCAATCTGAAGTATCTCTCGGAGAACAACGTGCACATCTGGGACGAATGGCCCTATAAATGGTATCTGCAGATCAATGATCTGGCGATCCCTCCGACCGACAGCAAAGAATGGAAGGAGGGCCTTGCGGCGTTCATCGAAAAGATCAGGAGCGACGACGCCTTTGCCAAGAAGTACGGCAATCTCGGGCCGATCTACGGCTACCAGTGGAGAAACTGGCCGACCCCCGATGGAAAGCACATCGACCAGCTTGCGAATGTCATCCGGCAGATCAAAAGCTCCCCTGATTCGCGCCGAATAATCGTCTCGGCATGGAACGTGGCCGACATCGACGAGATGGCCCGCGCAGGCCTACCGCCGTGCCACTGCCTGTTCCAATTCTACGTTGCCGACGGGAAGCTCTCGTGCCAGTTGTACCAGCGTTCATGTGACACGTTCCTCGGCGTGCCGTTCAACATCGCATCGTATGCGCTGCTCACGATGATGGTCGCGCAAGTCACGGGGCTGGAGCCTGGGGAATTCGTATGGACCGGCGGCGACGTGCACCTATATCTGAACCACATCGAACAGGCAAAGACACAGCTTGCGCGCAGGCACGACATCCGCCCACTACCAAAAATGAAGCTCAATCCTGAGATTAAAAACATTGAGGATTTCACGGTCGATGATTTCGAGCTCTTGAATTACGACCCGCTGCCACGCATTGAAGCGCCGATAGCGGTGTAACAGAACAGCGAACGCATCCGCGTTCGCTGTTTTTTCATATGGTATAGTACCGACATGATTGTCTCCCTGATCGCGGCTATCGGCCAGAATAACGAGATCGGCAAGGCCGGCAAGCTCCTCTGGAGCTTGCCGGCCGACATGCGTCATTTCAAGGAGACCACGTCCGGCCATGCCGTCATCATGGGCCGCAAGACGTTCGAGTCCATCGGGCGTCCGCTCCCCGACCGCGAAAATATCGTAGTTACCCGCGACGCCGCATACTATGTGCCGGGCGTCACGGTCGTGCATTCGCTCGATGAAGCTCTGCGCTTCGCCGCGCTCGAACAAGGGAAACATTTCGAGGAGAAGCAGGAAGAAACGGAGGTGTTTGTCATCGGCGGGGGCGAACTGTACAAAGAAGCGATTGCCCGCGCACAGAAGCTGTACATAACGCATGTCCGCGCAGCCGATCCGGAAGCCGATGCCTTCTTCCCTGCCATCGGCCCAGATTGGAAGGAGGTCTTACACGAAGAGCACGCAACGGACGAAAAAAATCCGGTCCCGTTCGCATTCAGTACCTACGCACGATGAGAAACGGCATCGACTGCATCGGCGTGGGAGTGGGCGCGATCATCCGCGACGCGGACGGCCGGATATTCCTCATGCGCCGGGGCTGGAAGTCCCGCAACGAGTCCGGATCCTGGGCGCTGCCCGGCGGATCCGTCGATTTCGGCGAGACGCTCGAGAACGCGGTGCGCCGCGAACTGTCCGAGGAATTCGGCGTCGCGGTCGAGATTACCCAGAAATATATGACCTACGACCACATCCTTCCCGAAGCCGGACAGCACTGGATCGCAAACGTGTTCATCGCGCGGATAACGGAAGGAACGCCCCAGATCAAGGAGCCTGACAAATGCTCCGAGATCGGCTGGTTCGCGCCGGACGCCCTTCCCTCGCCCGTCGCAAAAATGTCGCTGCCAGGCATCGAACGCTACCTGCGCGACAATTGACAATCCCCCTCCATATGCGAGACTAGGCGCATGATCCTCTCGGACACAAAGATCCTCGAGTACGTCAAAAGCGGCGAGATCGTCATCGAGCCGTTTGACGCCAAGAACATGGGCGGCAATTCGTACGACGTGCACCTCTCCAAACACCTCGCCCAGTACATGGACGGCATGATCGACGCAAAGAAGCACAATGAGGTGCGGCACTTTGAGATCCCGGAGGAGGGCTACGTGCTCCAGCCTGGACAGCTCTACCTGGGCTCGACGCTCGAGTACACTGAGACGCACAACCATGTCCCCTTCCTCGAAGGCAAGTCCTCGACCGGCCGCCTGGGCGTGGACATCCACGCCACCGCCGGCAAGGGCGACGTGGGCTTCTGCGGCTTCTGGACGCTCGAGCTCTCCTGCACGATCCCCGTGCGCATCTATGCCGGCATGCCGATCGGGCAGCTTATCTACTATAAGGTGGAAGGAGACGTGGAACGCCTCTATCATAAAAAGGAAAATGCTAAGTACTCCCAACAGGAGCACCTGCCCAAGGAATCGATGATGTGGAAGAACTCGTTCTAAATAAAAAAACAAAAACCGCACGGTATGTGCGGTTTTTGTTTTGAGATCCGTACTAGCCCTTGATCTCGATGCCTGCCTGGCGGGCACTTCCGGCGACGATCTTCATCGCGCCTTCGATGTCCTTGGCGTTCAAGTCCGGGAGCTTCTTCTCGGCGATCGCGCGGAGCTGGTCGCGGGTGATGGAGCCTGCCTTGGAAAGGTTCGGCTTGCCCGAGCCCTTCTCGATGCCCGCCGCCTTGAAGAGGAGGCCTGCGACCGGCGGGGTCTTGATGACGAAGTCGTAGCTGCGATCCTCGTACACGGTGATCTGCACGCCGACGGTGTCGCCGATCATGCCCTGCGTGGCAGCGTTGAACTTGGTGACGAAGTCGCCGATGTTCACGCCGGCCTGGCCGAGCGCCGGGCCGAGCGGCGGAGCCGGAGTGGCCTTGCCTGCCGGCACCTGGACTTTGACTTTCTTGGTGATTTTCTTTGCCATGGTGTGTGGTGGATTAAAGGCTAGGTTCACGTAGAAGCCGAGAATCTAGTGTCGACACATTACCAGATATTGCCGAATTCGGCAAATTACATCTTCTTGACCTGGAGGAAGTCGAGCTCCACGGGGGTCTCGCGGCCGAACATGGAGACGAGCACGCGGACCTTGCCGCGGTCGGAGTCGACTTCGGAGACCTTGCCCTCGAGCTCCTTGAACGGGCCGTCGGCGATGGTGACCAGGTCGCCCGGGATGAGGTCGATGGCGTGCTTGGCCGCGTCGGTCGCGCCCATGGCGGCGAAGAGCGCATCCACTTCCTGCTTGTTGAGCGGGACCGGGTTCACGCCCGCGCCCACGAAGCCCGTCACGCGCGGCGTGTTGCGCACGACGTACCAGCTGTCGTCGGTGACGATCATGTCCACGAGCACGTAGCCCGGGTAGACCTTCTCTTCGGCCTCGACGCGCTTGCCGGCCTTGATCTTGATCTTCTTCTCCATCGGGACGACGACATTGAAGATCTTGTCCTGGATGCCGAGGGACTCGATGCGCTGCTTGAGATTGCGCGCGACGGCATTCTCGTAACCGGAGTAGGTGTGGATTGCGTACCAGGCGCGCTCTGCGGTGACTTCTTGTTTGGACATGCGTATGAAGTGAGTGAGGCTGCTAATTTAAAAACCGAGGAGTTTGCCGAGGCCGATCTGGAAGATGCGATCGAAGGCGCCGAGCAGGTAGGCGGTGACGAGGGAGATCGCGATGACGGCAACCGAATAACCGATCGCCTGGCGGCGAGTCGGCCACTTCACGTTGTTGAATTCCGCTTTGGTCTCTTTGAGGTAGGTGGTAATGCTCATATGGTCTTTGGTTTACCGGGTAATTTTAAAAGCCCGCGCGGGGCTTTCATACGGATACTATGATACTCCGATACTGGAAAAATGTAAAGGGTGCGGCCCGAATAAGAAGTGCCCCGCAAAAGTCACTGCCGGAGCGCGACGGCGCGAGGCGGAGGCGAATTTTCAGCAGAAAATTACGCCGGTGACTTTTGCGGGGCACTTCTTATTTGGGCCGATGCCCTATGCTTATTCGATGGCGTACGTGATGACCACGTTCGACTGGTACTTGTTCTCCCCTGCCGGAATGCTTGACGTCGCGCGCTCTGCGCCGCCCATGCCGGCCGCCATGTCCTTAGCGTACATCGGGACCGGGTAGCCGCCGCCCGTGCTCTCGGAGAAGCGGACGATGCGCACGAGGCGCACGCCGAGCTGGCGCGAGAGGACCTCGGCCTTCTGCTTCGCGTCCGCAATGGCCTTGGTGCGGGCCTGTGCATTGATCGCGTCCGGGTTGTCGAGCGTGAACTCAGGGCCGGAGAGGCCGGTCACGCCGAGCGCGCCGAGGCCGTCGATGATCTTGCCCGTATTCTGCGTAGTACGGACTTTCACAGTGATCGTCTGCGAGACATCATAGCCGAGAAGTTTCGGCTCATTGCGCTTCGCGCAGTCGCCGCCGGAGCAATAGTCGTACTCGGGGTACGCGCTGTAATTGGTGGTCTGAATGTCCTTCTCGGCCACCCCGGAATCCTTGAGGAACTTCACAGCGGCGTTCGTCTTCTCGGTCACGGCGGCCTGCGCATCCTTCACGGTCGCAGCCTTCTTCTGCACAGTAAAGCTCACACTGGCGATATCAGGGATCGCGAAGGCGATTCCCTGGCCGGCGATGTCGATGGTCGCCATCTTGGTGATATCGCCCTCGAAGGCGTCGGCGCGCCTGGTCTCGGTAACGAAGCGCATCGCCATGAAGAGCATGGTGAAGCCAGCGAGCAGAATGAGGATCTTCCCCATGCGGCGTGCGTTTTTCTGATCGAACAGTGAGTCCATATGATTATGTCGGTTAGCGAATAATAGAGCCTATGCACCTATATACGAAGGAATTGACCGGTCGGAACGGCTAGCGGGACACGGAGAGCACTTCGACGTCGAAGATGAGCGTCTTGCCCGCGAGCGGATGGCCGGAACCAGCAGGACCATATGCCATGTCGGACGGGATTGTCAGGCGCTTCTTGTCGCCCGCCTTGGCACCAATGAGGCCTTGATCCCAGCCTTTGATCACCATGCCTGTGCCGATCTGGAACGCGAACGGCTGCACGTGGCCGAAACGAGGATCGACGTTCGAATCGAAGACCGTGCCATCCTCGAGCATGCCGGTGTAGTTCACCGTGACCGTATCGCCGGCTTTTGCGCCCTGCCCGGCTGCGGTGCCGGTCCCCGTCTGCATGCCGCCGGTCGCGGTCTCGGATCCGGTCTCCATGCTCGTGCCGTCGGTGCCATACTGCTCGGCGGCAGGCATGCGCGAGTCGCCGCCCTTGCGCGCGAGCAGTACGATGAGTCCGATCACAACGATGCCGGCGATCGCCCCGATGAGTGTCTTTGAGTTCATATGAATGAGTTACGAAAGATGAAATGGTAAAAGCCCTGCATACAGGATACCACGACGCAGGGTGGTGACGATACTATTTGCTCCAGCGCGCGAACACGCCGGCAGGAAGGAGTCGTCCGCTTCCCCGCTCGGGGATGGCGAGCTCGCCGGATTCTATCATGCCGCCGCGCACAGCTGCGATCTCTTGCACGTTGTTGAGCAAGGTAAGCGGCGAATAGCCGGCCGTGTAGCCGTTCACCACGAAGGCGATCGCGTCGTCCGAGAGCAGGTCCTTGGCAAGGGCGAAGAGCTCGTAGAAATCGCGCTCGATCTTCCACAGAGCGCTGCCCGAGCCGTGTCCGAAGGCCGGCGGGTCCATGACGATGATGTCATACTTGCTGCCGCGTTTCTTCTCGCGGCGGAGGAACTTGAGCGTATCGTCCTCGATCCAGCGTATGGGAGCATCCGCGAGGCCGGAGAGTTCGGCGTTGCGGCGTGCCCAGTCGATGGCGACCTTGGACGAGTCCACATGCACGGCCTCGGCGCCTTCTTTGGCGAGCGCGAGCGTGGCGGCGCCGGTGTATGCAAAAAGATTCAGCGCACGAATCTCGCGCTTCCCTGCCTTGCGCGCGGCACGGATCTGCTGCCTGAGCCATTGCCAATGCGAGAGCTGCTCGGGGAAAAGGCCGACGTGCTTGAACGATGTCGGCCGGAGTTCGAGCGACAGCCCGCCGAAATCGAGCGTCCAGCGCTTTGGGAGATCTTTCGCGGCCTTCCATGCGCCTGTCGCGCCTGTGCGCTCGTAGGTCGCGTCGGCTTTCTTCCACTGGGCAGCAGGCAAGCGCTTCGGCCAAAGCGCCTCCGGGTCAGGGCGCGCGAGCGTGAAGTCGCCGAAGCGCTCGAGCTTCATGCCCTCGCCCGAGTCGAGGAGCTCGTAATTGTTCTCTTCGGGCAGGACGAGAAGCGACATTATTTGATGAGCCCGGTCAGGAGCGCGAAGAGGAACAGCGTCCCGAGGAATCCGAGCACGGGATGCAGGCGATAGAGCACGATGTTCACGATGACCATCACGCCGAACGGCACATAGCCGATGTTGTGGATCGTGGCGAGCACCGTGGCGCCGATATGAGCGAGACTTTCCATATGCAAAGTATATAGCGGGCGGCGGGCGGGCACAAGAGCGCTAGCGAGTCTGCCGAGCAAGCCACTCGTCCATGGGCACGGTACCTGGCAGGGCGTCGTTATCGGTCACCTGAAGCTTCTTGAAGTAATCGCTATACTCGACATGCAGATTTTTACCAGGAAAAAGACTGTTGAGGATTCGCGTCTGTTCGGCCAAGAAGGCTTCCGCGGGGCGGCCATTTTCCGTAAGCAGTTCAGGTCCTGGCGAGACGACGAGGTCGTCCACGGACGGGATCTTTTCCAGAGGAACGTATTCCATACACTACAGTATATCCGAATTCTTCTTGGGCACGTAGTATTTCTTATGCCTGAGCTTCTCGGGCAAGAGGTCCTCCTTGGGATATCGCTCATAGCCTTTGCCATAGCCGAGGTCCTTCATGAGTTTGGTCGGCGCATTGCGGATCACCAGCGGAATCGGCAGGTTGCCGTAGGCGCGAGCGTCAGCGAACGCCGCCATGTAGGCCTCGTACGCGCCCTTGTCCTTGGGCGCGCGGCAGAGGTACACGACGCCGTGCGCCAGATTGATCCCGCACTCAGGCAAGCCGATCGTCTCGACCGCCTTGAAGACCTCGTTCGCCACGACGAGTGCAGTGGGCTGCGCCATGCCGACGTCCTCGCTCGCGAAGATCACCATGCGCCGCGCGATGAACTTCGGGTCTTCGCCCGATTCGATCATGCGCGCGAGGTAGTACAGCGCGGCATCCGGCTGCGAAGCGCGCATGCTCTTTATGAATGCACTGATCGTATTGTAGTGCTCCTCCCCTGCTTTGTCGTAACGAAGGAATTTCGACTGAAGCGTGTTCTTGAGATTCTCGAGCGTGATGTCACCGTACAGCCGCGCCGTGTTCTCGATCATGGCGAGCATCTGCCGCGCGTCACCGCCCGACATGGCCACCAGCCAGTCGGCGGCGGCCTTGTGCATCTTGTAGCCGGAGCGCTTGATGATCTTCCGCAGGTCGCCGTCCGCAAGCTCCTCGAGCACAAAGACCCGGCAACGCGAGAGGAGTGCGGGGATCACCTCGAAACTCGGGTTCTCTGTCGTCGCCCCGATGAGCGTGAGCCGCCCGCTCTCCACGTACGGCAGGAGGAAATCCTGCTGCGCCTTATTGAAACGATGGATCTCATCGAGGAAGAGCACGCGCGGGCCCGAGAGCGTCTGAGCCGTATCCACGATCCTACGGATGTCATCCTTGCCGGCCGAGACAGCGGAAAGCTCATGGTACTCGGCGTTGAGGGCCTTGGCATAGATACGGGCGAGCGTCGTCTTGCCCGTGCCGGGCGGGCCCCAAAGGATGAACGAGAACAGATGCTTGGTCTCGATCGCAACCCGCAGCGGCTTGCCCGCCCCGACCAAGTGCTCCTGGCCGACGAAATCGGCAAGCTTGGCGGGACGTATCCTGGCAGCGAGGGGTTCCATATCCTCATTGTAGCACCGGGGTCAAGCGGGACTTTCTTAGGAAAGCACGGCGGTTACGACAAGCCGATCGTCATACTTCGTCTTGCCGTTCACTACGGTCTTCACACAGGTTATGAGTTTCAAATACCGGCCGCCCGTACTGTTGAAAATCTCCTCGTTGGGCGCGGCTGCGGCCGGATATTCGGCCTTGGCCGTGACCGTGAACCGCAGCCGCGCCCCGTCCTCCCCCGTCACGACTATCTCGTCCCCGACCTGTATCTCCGAGAGATCATGGAACACGCCGGGCAGGCCGAGCGAATTCTCCACGTGGCCGGCGATCACGGCGCTGCCGATCCCGCCCGGCTCGGTGCCGTACTTGTACCAGGCGACGTTGGCGAGTTTGCGGGGCGTGCCCATCGCGCCGGCCGCAGTAAGGCCGACATGCTCGATAGCCGCATCCACCCCTATGGACGGTATGACGAGCCTGCCGTGCGTGGCGATCGCAGGCTCTTTTTTCTTCGGAGCAGGAACGGACGTGCGCGGCACTGCTGTGGTCGCGCCTGATGCGGAAGCCGGACCGACCGCAGCCATCGTAGTTACCACCCGTACGAGCGGCGCATGCTCCTTTTCCCTGCGCAGCGACAGAAACGAGCTGTCGTATGCCGCGCGCACGAGCGTCACCGAAAATACGGCAAGCGCTGCGAGGGACAGGAATATGAATCCGATTTTTTTAGCGCGAATGGCCATGGTTTTTCTGTCATATAGCACTGCACAACGGGTGCCGAAGCATCCATTGTGCGAGTGCCGAAACCCTCAAGCTAGATGCTGTCCGGGCGGCGCGCAAGCTGCGCGATGCCGTACGCCATCAGGAGCGCAGACGCTGCCAAGAGCGCGATCGTCATCGGAGCGCTGCCGCCAAGGCCGGTGTTCGGGACCGTCGGCGTGGTCGGGGCGTTCAGAAGACAGAGCTGGCCGGTTATCGTACTGAAGCCAGCGGCCGAGGTGCAGCCCGGGATGAGCGTGACACCGTTTGCCGTCGTGGTGGTCGCAAAGGTCGAGCAGGCCATGCCGGTGATCGGGCTGTAGCCCACGTTCGAGGAACAGCCCGCGACATAGTACGTCACTCCGTTCGGACCGACGCCGGACGCGCCGTTACAGGGCAGGTTGTTCACCGTGCTGTAGCCGAACGAGTTGGTGCAGCCCAGCGGATACGTGGTGCCGCCGTTCGCGGAGATGGCAAGGCCATTGCAGGGCTGGCCGGTCGTGTTGCTGAAGCCGGTCATAGAACTACAGCCTGCAGGGACCGTAGTGGCGCCATTACAAGGCACGCCCGTGGTCGTGCTGTAGCCGCCCGTACTCGTACAGCCTGCCGGGAGCGTCTGCGCCTTCGCTCCGGTGCCGAACGACACCGCGCCGAAGACTGCGACCGCAAGGCCGAGGAACAAAGATGTTGCTTTCTTCATATGCGTATACATGTGATTAGTGATAATGACAGAAGAGGTCCACGACCTTTCCAGAGGCTGTAACGGCGGCGCCAGGCGTTCGTGACAGCAGAACGGCATATTCGTGCATGCGAAATGCGGCGCCCCGCTCCGCGGGGCGCCGCATTCATATGCGCACTGCCTTCTTCCAAACCTATTTCAAGGTCTTCTCAATCGCAGTCTTGTACGTCGAGTACGGATTGAATCCGCCGATAGGCTCCGTGCCCACGATCACGCTCGGCGTGCCCGTGATGCCCAGCTGCACGCCCTCCTCGCGATCTGCCGTAATGGCTGCGAGGTAGGCATCTTTCTTGGCCGCGACTTGCGCCCGCACTTTCGCGCCGTCAATGCCGGCGATCGTGCCCGTGAGCTTGGCCACGCTCGACTCGTCGCCGAAGCCGCCATGCTCCTCGTCCTGCGCCTGGAACATTGCCTCGCGCCACGGGAAGTACTGCTCGGGATACAACTCCCAGACCGCGCGGCCATACAGCGCGGCAGTTTCCGAATCAGGACCGAGGAACGAGAAATCCTTGAAGACCACGGCAAGCTTGCCGGTGGCCACATAGTCCTTGATCACGCTCTGGAAAGATTCCTGCTCAAACTTCTTGCAGTACGGGCACTGGAAGTCGGACCAATACGCCATGACGGCCGGCGCGGCGGGGTTGCCGATGAACGGCGAGCCTTCCGTGTTCACATCCTTAACATCCACTTTGGCGACCTTCGCGCCGCCCGTGTCCGCCGCGCGCGGCGTGCCGAACGAGACGCCTGCCACGATGCATGCGCCGATGATGACCGAAGCGCCGATAATCACGGCGTTCCAGAGCAACGCGTGCTGAAGCGACAGCGGCTCCTTCTTCTCTTTACCCTCATGCGCCATGTCCGGCGCGGATTCATGCGTGTGTTCCATAAGAGACATCATACCACATGCAAGACATGCAGACGGAAGCAGTTATGCGAAATTGACCAGCAGCAGGACGGCAAGCGCAAGAAGCAGCCAGCCGATCGTGCACAGGAAGAGCTTTACCGCTTCGGACCGCTCGCCGCGGATGTACACGAGGAGCGGCCGCCCGATGACCAGGCCGCCGGTGATCGCCGCCGAGACGATGAACATAGTCAGGAATAGCACCGGCGCAAAGAACCCGTCCGGCTCATTGCCCGCGAACCGTTCCAGGCTCCGCATGACAGTGGCGACCAGAGTGATATATGCGACCGTGCCCAGGGCATTCAGAAAACTGCGCTTGATGATCGTGTTCATGAGGCAAGTATATCAGAAATCAAAAATCTAGATTTCTCAATCATCTTACACTCAGGGGTCGCTGGAGGGATGAATTCAGAACCCTAAACTGAAAAAGGATTGATTCAGCAATCGAAGTTCTAAAGAAATTGACTTTTTATAAAAAAGTTGTATTCTGTTATCAAACCACCAATTATGGAGCTCCTTACATCGTTTTTGGAAATAAGCACAGTTCAAGACAACTACACATACACTTCCCCAAAGAAAAAATCAAACTATTTATGGACTCTTCTATTCGGATTTCTCACTGGTGACGTTAATCCCATTCACATCAATCCATTTACAGCGGTTAATTACAAATCGAGACTGGGTGGACTTGCAAGACACGGGATTAGCACACTGGCACAAGCTGAAAGTTTTATCTTTAAGATTTTCAGCTTTAAGGAACCAACTGAGATAATTGCAAAAGGATATAACAAAATTCGTTATCTTCGTCCGGTAAATATCGGAAACAAGATGACGTATACATATACCCTTTTACAAAAGAAGATTGTTGAGGAAAAGAAGTATGCCGAGTGTGTTTGGTCTATACAAGTTACCGATCAGCGCAATGAAAATGTTCTTTTGGCCGAATGGGTTGTGATCTATTCACCAGTTCAGGAAAATATCGTAAAAACATATATACGACCTTTTTACTGGTTTGGACACCCTATTGAAGTTCACAGTACCCCGACAAATATTTTCATACAGAGATTATTTGCATTTATTTGCGGAGGTGTAATTCTTTGGTTGCTTGCACATGCTTATTTAGATTAATTAAAGCCGCGTCGAAACTGACGCGGCTTTTTTATTTAAGAGTTCTGTTACCCCTATTCTAAGGTACAGAAAAATACCTTAGTAAATAAGGAGATTTAAAGCTAGATCGAGAGTTGGGTGTTGTTAGAACTTATTTCTTATCTAACAATCTGCATAACCAACCCCTTAACGATATCTCTGATTTCACAAGTCTTTTCGTAGGTCTGCCCTTTCGGATTCTCAACCTGCCAATATAGTACTTTAGGGTTATCCAAAAGATAATCAGGCCAGGTATCTTTTTCAGCCATAACAATAACCTTATCAGCCTGGTCAACTAATTCAATAGTGATATTTTTCCGAGGATTATTAGCCAAATCCAAACCGACTTCCCGCATAGAACGAATATCGTCATCTACGGAATCATTCTGGATGTCTTTAATAAGTTGGCCCTCGAATTCTCCAACTCGAGTTCCGCAAGCATCGGCAACGGAACCATCTAATGAAAGGTGGTTAAAGAATTCCTTTGCCATTTGGCTTCTTCCGATATTTCCCCGGCAAACAAAAAGGATTTTCATTTTATAAGCCTACTTCAAACTTCCAATCTACGGGAGTAAGGGTGATTGTTATCGGATAGTCAAAACCAGCCTCTTTCTTCCAGTCAACCAATTTGTCTTTCATTAAAGCAAACAGTGTTTCCTTATCAGCAACCTTGCTCGCGCTCATCTCAACAAAGACTTCGATCGGCGCGACATCGATCTTAATTCTTGGGCTGTCTGCGTATACAAAAACTTCAGGAATATTCGTTGCTTCCTGAACGATTTTCTGAAGACCCTTGGAAAGTTCGACGATTTTTTCGTCAGCAACCTTGGCATCATCAAACCTTACGATGATCATTGGCATAAGCTAAGTATACCAGGTTCTAACTCCGGTTTTGGGTGCGATATTTTACCTTGCAAAATCAAAGTATTTTCGAGGGTGCCTAGAGAGGATCGAACTCTCGACGCCGGATCCACAGACCGGAGTTTTACCACTAAACTATAGGCACCATATTATTTTTGTGCGTTCCCCTCTCGGAAAAGCCCTTATGGTATAGCAGATTTTACGGAAAAAAGCGAGGCGCACTCGGCCGAGCGCTAGAATGCCATAGGCGCCCCAAAAAATGTGACTGCGAATATCGCCGCGCACAGCGAGGCGGAGATCAGGCACCAGGTGCACCACTGGCGCAGCACGAACGCCTGGATCGAGACGAGATACAGCGAGAAGAAAAAGGCCGCGGCCGACACGCCGAGCGAGACGCGCGCGGCAAGCGGCGATACTATGGCAGGCTCGACGACGGCGACGGCATGAAAGATCACGACGAACGCGTAGTAGGCCATGCCCAGTGCTTCGACCGGGATGCCGAATATCTTGGAATACGTGCTGTGCGTGACGAGCTCGCACTTGGTGCGGAGCGGGCACACGAGCGGCTGGCCCACGCGCTTCTTGCGCCAGATGTGCCGGGCAAGCATGAAGCCGCCGAAGCCGATGCAGACGAGGAGGATATCGCGGGTGACGGGGCTCATATGCTACAGGCGTATCGCGTCAATCTTCGACGCGAGAATGAAGTCGTTCTCGGTGAGCCCGCCGGCCGCGTGCGTGAAAAGGTCGAGCGTGACTTTATTGTAATGGATGGCGATGTCCGGATGATGTCCCTCCTGCTCGGCGAGATCGGCGACGACATTCACGAAATCCATGGCCTTGTCGAAATCGCGGAAGGCAAGCTCTTTGGATATGCGCTTCCCATCCTTGGCAAGTTCCCAGCCCTCGAGCTCGGCCATGAGGCGCACGGCAGCCGCCCTGGCGAGCGGCTTCATCCCGCTCCCCGCCTCGCACGGCACGCAGTGTTTGTCCTTGAGTTTTGCCATATCTCCTCCGTTGTATGCGTGCTTCGTGTTAATTTCCATACCAGCCTGAACGC
>CAYMVF010000018.1:0-12839 GCA_964394045.1 uncultured Candidatus Saccharibacteria bacterium
GCGCCAAGCTCCGCATCATCCAAAAAGCAGTATGAAGAATACCGTACACACCATCCAAGAGCTCGCCCTCCCGAAGCAGTCCCATGCGCGGTTCATCGTGCTGGGCGGCCTGTCGCTGCTCGGTCTCTTTGCGGCCGGGTATGTGTATTTCGTAGGCAAGATCGTGTTCGACGTGGTGGGACGCCGAACCGCAGAAGCCAGTTCGGAGCGCCTCGCCAGTTCGATCAGCTCGCTGCAGGTCCGCTATTTTTCCGAGATCCGTTCGCTTGATATCGCTGAGGCAGCCGCGCACGGTCTCTACGAATCGCAGCACGCGATCTATGCCGTCCGTCCGGGCGCATCCGCGCGCACCGTCGGTCTTGCTCGCTAGCGGAGCCCGTGCCCGAGCCGGCCGCGCACGGCCGTTTCCGGCATGAGCTCGGCACGCACTGGCAGCCATATGCGCATCATCGCCGTCCTTATCGGGATCGGCGTCATTGCCGCGTGCATCATCGGCAAGCTCTTTCTGCTGCAAGTAGTGCACGGCGCGGATTTCGCACGCAAGGCGGACAAGAAATACGTGCAGTCTTCCGCTGGTACGTTCGATCGCGGAACGATCTACGCGACCGCAAAGGACGGGACGCTCGTTGAGCTTGCCGCCGTGAGCACTGGCTACAAGCTGGCTGTCGTGCCCGACGAAGTGACGGACGCCGAGGCCGCATATGCCGCGCTCGCATCGATCATTCCGGAGCTCGACAAAGCTACGTTCATCGCGCGCGCTGGAAAGAAGGGTGATCCGTACGAAGATATCGTACAGCGGCTCTCCAAGGAGACTGCCGATGCGATCACAGCGCTCAAGCTCCCCGGCGTACACCTGTATCAGGACTCCTGGCGCTCATATCCGGCCGGCACGATGGCCTCGCAAGCCGTCGGTTTCGTGGGCTACAAGGGCGACCTGTACACCGGGCGCTACGGCCTCGAGCGCCAGTACAACGACGTGCTCGCGCGCGAGAAGAGCGATCTATACCGCAATTTCTTTGCCGAGGTATTCTCCAATCTCAAAGACACATTTTCGAACAAAGCCGAACAGGGCAACGTCGTCACCGGTATCGAGCCTACGGTCCAGGCCTATCTGGAACAAAGCCTCGACGGACTCATGCGCAAATTCTCTGCCGCGCAGGCTGGCGGCATCGTGATGGATCCGCATACGGGACAGGTCATCGCCATAGCAGGACTGCCGTCCTTCGATCCGAACGAATATCAGAATGCGGACAACGTCTCCGATTACGCCAACCCGTCCGTCGAGAATGTGTACGAGCTCGGCTCGATCTTCAAAGCCCTTACCATGGCATCCGGCCTTGATGCGGGAGTCGTGAAGCCGACGACGACGTACGTGGACAAGGGTTTCCTGATGGTAGACAAGGCCAAGATCAACAACCACGACTTGAAGGCGCACGGGCTCATCGACATGCAGGAAGTGCTCAATCATTCGCTCAACACTGGCGCGGCCTTTGTCGAGCAGAAGCTCGGCAGGGAACGTTTCCGCGAGTATTTCTATAAATTCGGCGTTAACACGACGACAGGCGTAGACCTCCCGGGCGAAGTGCCGGGCCTGACTGCGAACCTCAAGAGCCCGCGCGAGGTCGAATATGCGACCGCGTCGTTCGGGCAGGGTATTGCCGTCGCTCCGATCGTGGCCATCCGCGCGTTCTCCGCGCTTGCGAACGGCGGCGTGCCGGTCACGCCCCACGTGGCGGCGGAGATCCGCTATCCGGGCGGCGCGAACGCCGCAGTCGCTCCTGCGCCGCTTGCCCCGGTTATCTCGCCGGAGAGCACGCTCACGATCACGCGCATGCTCGTGAAGGTTTTTGACCAGGCAGAACTGCCGGGACGGACCAAAAATCTGCCCTGGAGCATTGCCGCAAAGTCCGGCACGGCCCAGATTGCCAAGCCCGGCGGGGGCGGGTATTATGCCGACCGGTACCTGCACAGCTATGTCGGGTATTTCCCGGCCTATGATCCCGAGTTCATCGTGCTTCTCTATCTGGTGGACCCGCGCGGTGTGACATATTCCGGCAGCACGGTCGCGTATACCTTTTATGACCTTACGAAATTTCTTCTGACGTATTATCAGATACCGCCCGATCGGGCCGCGCCGAAACCCTGATACATAATCGCTATCATGAAATCACTCGCAAAAAACATTCTCGTTGCCGTTCTCACGTTCATCGCCAAGGCTATCCTGTGGCGGCATGAGCCGCGCGTGGTCGCTGTGACCGGCAGCGTGGGCAAGACGAGCACCAAGGATGCGATCTACACCGTGCTCAAGGGCACGGGCAGCGTGCGCCGCAGCGAAAAGAGTTTCAACAGCGAGCTCGGCGTGCCGCTTTCCATCATCGGGGCGGCCAGCGGCTGGAACCGCGCGCATGCCTGGCTTGGCGTGATCGCACGCGGTCTTGCGCAGGTGCTCGCGCCGCGCGGCAGCTACCCTGCGACTCTCGTGCTCGAAGTAGGGGCCGACCGTCCCGGAGATATCAGCCGTATCGCCAAGTGGATCAGGCCGCACGTTGTTGTGATCACCCGCTTGCCCGACGTGCCCGTGCATATCGAATTCTTCCCCACGCTCGATTCGTTGATCCAGGAGAAGCTCTCGCTCGCGCGCCATATGCGCCGGGACGGCACGCTCGTCCTGAACGCCGACGACCCGCGCGTGCTTGCTGCGCGTGAGGAGATGCGGGTGCGCACTATCACGTACGGCACGGACGAGCGTGCCATGATCCGCGCCAGCGACGTGAAGCTCTTGCCGCCGAGCGAGGACGGCAGGGAAGGAGGCCTCGCGTTCAAGGCGAATTTCGACGGCAAGAGCTTGCCGGTGATACTCCCGAACATCTATGGCGAGAGCTACATGAGCATTGCGCTGGCCGCGCTCGGCGTTGCGTACGCGCTGGGGCACAACATGGTCACGGCCATCGGCGATCTTGCCCAGTATGAGACTCCGCCAGGGCGCGCGCGGCTCATTGCCGGCGCACGGGGCACTGTGCTCATCGACGACACCTACAATTCCTCGCCGGCCGCCTGCGAAGCCGGCCTGAAGATGCTCAAGGAGCTGCCGTTCGGCAACAAGAAGATCGCCGTGATCGCCGACATGCTCGAGCTCGGCCGACATACGAACGAAGCTCATCGGCAGATTGGCGCGTTTGCGCGTTCGCACGCGGACATCCTCGTCGCTGTCGGCCTGCGTGCCCGCGGCTGTGCGGAGGCCGCACGCGAGGCGGGCATGAGCGAAAAGAAGATATATGAAGCCGATGACGCCCTGGGCGCAGTCGCGATAATCGAAACGGTCGCAAAGCCAGGCGACGTCATATACGTCAAAGGCTCGCAGGGCATGCGCATGGAACGCGCAGTCAAGGCGCTCATGGCAGAGCCTGAGCGCGCCAAAGAGCTTCTGGTTCGACAGGAAGAAGCCTGGAGCAGACGCTAAAAAAAGCCGCGCATGACTGCGCGGCTTTTCCTTATGTTTCTTCTGCGCAGGATTCCTCCGCGCGTTTTTTCCGTATATCTATACTGTGTTCTGCAATGGGCCAGAGGCACATCAGCAACAAACCAAGGCATCCGAGGGGTCCAGAGAGAGGTGACCCTTCAGGCACGAACGCAATGTCCGCGCCAATGATCAGTATGCCCAAAATCGCAAACAACCATGTTTTCATAACGGTACGTTTTTGTTGCTAGCATTTTATCACAAAACAAATTTAAAGTCAAGTCAATATGCATGTAGAAAAAGTTTAGAATTCGTTCATCTTGTACGCGGTGAACGCGGCTTCCGCGGCGGCAAGGTCCTCGGGGGTGTTCACCTGGATCCAATGCTCTGCGTCGAGTACGCGCACGGGGATATCCTTTGCCAGCTCGGCCAGCGTATGCGGCAAGCTCCATTCGCCGTTGGGCAGGATGTGCGGGGCCTTTTCGAAAAATGCCGGCCCGAGCGTATAGAGTCCGGTATTGATCCATGCATGATCCCCGTCGCTCTCTTCAGCAATACCGTCGAGCGTGCCGTCTTCTCGGGCGGTGACGGAATGCATGCCTTCGCGCCGCGGCGCCTTGCTTCGCGTGATCGCATAGGGATGTTCCAGCGACCGTTCCATGTCGGCGCGCGAGTACACGTCGTCCGACATGAGTACGAGGAAGCGGTCGCCCAGATGCTCGCGCGCGGCGTGGACTGCGTGTCCCGTGCCAAGGCGCTCGGCCTGACGCACGTAGCGGATCTTTTTTCCGCTGCGCTCCTCGCCGAGCGCGGCGATGATGTCCTCGGCGCGGTAATTCACCACGACGATCACCTCGCGCACCGCTTCCGGCAGGCTTTCGATCGTGCGCTCGATGAGCCGCTTGCCCGCGAGCGGCAAAAGCGGTTTCGGCGTGCTTTCGGTGAGCGCGCCCATGCGCGAGCCGCGGCCGGCGGCGAGGATGACTGCCTGCATATGCATCTGACTGTATATAAAAACATCCGCCCGGGCAAGCCGAGAGCGGATGTGTGCTGCTTACGCAGCGTGTGTTTTTGGACGGTCCGATTGTTTTGCCGCGCTCTCTTTGAGGAGCCTGGCAATATGTGCGGCCTTGCCGCGCATGAGGCGGGCCGCAGCTCCGCCCAGGCCGAACGGAACATCTCCTTTTTGGAAGAGCTCCACGATCTGGGCGAACGTGAAGAAATCGAATCGCTGGCCTTCAGTCAGCCGGATGCTTTTGGCCTCGGCTGCCGTCAGTTCCACGGAATAGGTATGACTGACCACTCCAGGAAGCGGCTCCGCCATATCGAAGAGCGCGAGTCGCTCTGGAGCGATGTCCAGGCACAATTCCTCGCCGATTTCCCGGACGATGGTCTTGAGCAGCCCGTCATCGGACGGCTCACGGCCTCCGCTGACGAACGCATAGCGCTCCGGGGAAGATATTTTCTTCCAGGGCCGCCACACTGGATTCTTGTCCCGTAAAACCAATCCCGCCTTGCCGTTGAAGGTGAGGATGCCGGAACTTCCGCTTCGTAGATGCATAATCGGTGCTTTTAGGTTGTGAAAAATAGACGTGTCGTATTTTTTATACCATATATGATATATATTGTACATTCTGCTGCCATTGGCGCGCCGGCGTTCCGCGGAAGCTGGCGGATGATTTTGCGCGCTCGAAAAAACTGTGCTATTATGCCGGAGCATCGTTCGTTGGCCCTATCGTCTAACGGTTAGGACGCCGGCTTCTCAAGCCGTTAATCGGGGTTCGATTCCCCGTAGGGTCACTTGTTCAAAATATTTTAGCAGCCTAAGCGATATCATCCATATGCAGCACTCCGTTTCGATCTACACTACGCCTTCGTGCCACTTCTGCCACATGGCCAAGGAATATTTCAAGGAAAAAGGCGTCGCATACGAAGAGTTTGACGTGGCCGCAGACGCGGAAAAGCGCAGGGAGATGGTGGATATGACCAGGCAGCTCGGCGTGCCGGTCATCCGGATCGACGACACGCTCATCGTCGGCTTCAACAAGCCCAAGGTCATGGAGCTGCTCGGCCTTGCCGAGTAATCTGCAATCATATACCATTGGTACATTGCCATGTTTTTTGCTTTCTTTCTAAGGTCAAAAACCGTATACTATCTCTAATGAGAGGTATCGCGACATCCAATGATATTGTCAAAGCAATTCAATTGCTTAGGGCAAAAGGGCAGAGTATCTCTGAAATATCCAAAGCAGTAAATAAGAGTAAATCAATTGTTTCCCGATATATTCAAGGGGTGCAAATTAAATCAGAATACAAGGGGGTTCTGAGGGTAAAACAGGGTGGAAGTCGGATGCGTGCAGAGCAGAAATGGCAAGATAAACGCGCTGAAGCAAAAAATCTGATCAAAGAACTTAGTCGCGAGCAGAAACTTCTCATTTTAGCTTCCCTGTATTGGGGCGAAGGAACTAAATCAGAGTTAAACATCATTAATAGTGACTCTTCAATGTTAAGAGTCGTGGTTCATTGTTTGAAAGACCTCGGGGTAAAAGATAATGATTTTAGGGCAACTATAAGAATATTTTCCGATATAGAGAAAAATAGTGCCGTTGATTATTGGTCGGCAGCTCTCAGTATTCCTAAGACATGTTTTTTGAATGTGAATGTAATTAGGGGAAGGAAAGAAGGAAAACTTCCATTTGGAATGTGTAGGCTCAGGGTGAGGAGCGGGGCTAATTATTTTAAAACCATTATTTCTGTGATAGGAAGAATAAAAGAACTGCTGCCGTAGTTCAATGGATAGAACAAGGGACTCCTAAGCCCTAGATGCAGGTTCGATTCCTGCCGGGAGCACAGTCGTGTCAAATACTTGACTTGTTATATCAATGGTGATATAATACAATCGAATCATAAAAATTAAATAGTATGAAAAAAACATTGATTGTTGCCTTCGCCCTGCTTGCGAGCGGCCTGTTGTACGGCTGTATGGGAACGCTTCCATACAGGTACGTTGCGGATGGAACGAAAGAGTGGGCGGAGTATTATACGGAGGATAGTTCTGGAAAAAGAACCTACCATTACGGGTCGGATCATGCCGTAAGCGTTCGGAATGCGGATGGCAGCATGCATTACCGGCCGCGCGACAAGGACTACCGAACCGTGACGAAACAAATGCAGAAGCGGCACTGGAACGAGGAGTTCTGGCGTTGAGGTCTGGTGCCAATGAATTAAAACCCGCCCTATCGGCGGGTTTTTTACTGCGTTGAGAAAAACCCGAAGCCGTGCTATAGTGCGCGCATGGACACCGAAGACAGGCAGAAGCTCGACCGTTTGCTCAAACTCGCGGAAGAGAATAACGACTATATTCGGAAAGTCCGCAGCTCGCAGAAGACTTCGCAGATGATTAAGGCGATCTATTGGGTCGTCATCCTCGTGTTTGTCCTCGGCGGGTTCTATTACATCAAACCGTACCTGAAGACGCTTGGTTCCATGTACGACACGGCCAGCGGTTTCAATCTCAATGTTACGGATGCAGGCCAGTTGCGCGAGATCATCGATCAGTTCGCGCACTAGCGGTCGGCACATGCCGAGGTAGCTCAGTTGGTAGAGCGCCCGCCTGAAGAGCGGTAGGTCACCGGTTCGACCCCGGTCCTCGGCACACAAAAATCCCCGCATCGGCAATGCCGGATGCGGGGATGTGCGTTCTGGACGCTGTTCTTAGACGGCCGTTGTTCCTTGGGCGGGGAAGTATGCGGCAAGCGGTCCTCCTGCGTACAGCTTTCTGAAAAAATCGGCGATCTGGCCGTGTTCGCAGAATTCCGTTCCGAAGCGCATGCCGAAGAATTCCACGTTCATGCTCGGTAGCATAGGCGTGACGGAGGGCATTTTGCTTGCGATGACTTCCGAGAGCCATTCGTTATGGGTCTCCTCGTCGATCCTGTTCATTGCGCGCAGGGCCACAATGGTGCTGATGAGCAGCCCCTGTCCGGTGAAGGTCGGGCTGATCTTGATCCCTTTGTGCGCAATGTGCGCTGACGTCTTGGTCTTGTCCATTTCAAGCGAATAATCGCTCGATACTTTCTTTTTCGATGTGCTCATTCCTTTTTTCTCGGTTTTAAATGATTTAAAATGGGCCTGACTATAGCATGTTTCGGTAAAAAAGCAAGATGCCTACTGCTCGCGCGCGTTCTTTGGTACAATAGCCGCATGAAAAAAACCCGCGTCGCCATCAATGGCTTCGGCCGCATCGGCCGTGCGTTCCTCAAGGTCGCCTGGGAGCGGCCCGAACTTGAGATTGTGGCTGTGAACGACCTCGGCTCGATCGAATCGCTCGCATACTTGCTCAAGCGCGACACTGTATACCGCACGTGGGGCCATGAGGTGAAGCACGACGGCACAGACCTCTGGATCGACGGCAAGCAGGTGCGCTTCATCTCGGAGAAGGACACGACGAAGCTGCCGTGGAAGGATCTTACCGTGGACGTGGTCGTCGAGTCCACCGGACTCTTTACCTCGTACGACAAGGCCAAGTTCCATATCGACTGCGGCGCGAAGAAGGTCGTGATCAGCGCTCCGGCCAAGGAAGACGGCGACGGCAGCACGCCGGGCGCCACGATATTGCTCGGTGTGAACGAGGAGAAGTTCGGCACGTGCGACATCACCTCGAACGCGTCCTGCACGACGAACGCGGCGAGCCCGATCATCGGCATCATGGATGAGGCTATCGGCATCGAGAAGGCGATCCTCTCAACCACGCACGGCTACACGGCCTCGCAGGCGCTCGTGGACGGTCCGAGCAAGAAGGATCTGCGCGAAGGCCGCGCGGCGGCGCAGAACATCGTGCCGAGCTCGACCGGCGCCGCGATCGCGGTCGCCAAGGCCTACCCGAAGCTCGAGGGGCTCTTCGACGGCATCTCGCTGCGCGTGCCTGTGCCGGCCGGGTCTATCGTGGACGTCACTTTCATTGCGAAGCGCGCGACGACTGCGGAGGAAGTGAACGAGATCATGAAGCGCGCCGCGGCCGATCCGCGCTGGAGCGGCGTCTTCGCCGTTACCGACGAGCCGCTCGTTTCGAGCGATATCCTCGGCGAGTCGCACGCCTCGATCGCCGACCTTGCCATGACTCGCGTCGTCGGAGGTACGCTCGTGAAGATCCTCGGATGGTATGACAATGAAATGGGGTATACGCACACGCTCGTGGAGCATGTGGTGAAGACGGGGAATACGATCGTATAGAAAAATATGATAATAAAAAAAACGGCGTCCATCAGGACGCCGTTTCGGCTTTTGCTTCCGTGGGTTTTTCCGCTCCCGCCGGCTTTTTGATGTGTATGAGTATGGCTCTATCGCCGCGGCCATTGGATGGCGAAGACAGTTCGTTCGAATCGGTCGTCTGCACATAGCATAATCCGTCGTTTTTGCTCAGGATCTCATACAAGTCCTCCGCTTTGAGCGGGGTTGCGGCATGGTTTTCGTGGCCGATGCAATCGGTCCCCGCAGCGTGCTGGTATATCCAGAAATCGGTCCGTGGGCGGCCATTGCCTCCAGAATCCTCTTTTATGAACTCGCAGATTTGTTTTCGTTTTTCGAAATCAAAGAGACCGTACCTGACCTCCTCGAGCATGATCAGCCCGAGGGCTCCGTGCGGTTTCGGGGCGGGAATTTTTACGAGAAGCGCTTGTATGTATTTCATATGCAAAGTGTTGTTTGCATACATACAACCGCACTTTTAACCGCCTGTCAAACGACTGCACCTTTTGCAGTCTGGTATACTTACAGCATGAAGATCTACATCGCAGCGGATCATGCGGGCTACGGGCTCAAGGAATCGCTCAAGGCGCATCTGGCCGGGCTCGGGCATGCAGTAGAGGACATGGGCGCCGCTGCTTTGGACGCGGGAGATGATTACCCGGACTTCGTGCTGCCCGCGGCCAGGGCCGTTGCGGCGGAGGCGGGGAGCTTGGGGATTGTGATCGGCGGATCGGGCACGGGCGAGGCCATGTGCGCGAACCGGATCGCCGGCGCGCGAGCCGCCGTCTTCTACGATGGACCGATGGAGATCGTCCGGCTCGCGCGCGAGCACAACGATGCGAACATCCTCTCGCTCGGCGCGCGCTTCATCGCCGATGACGACGCGAAGGAGGCCGTGCGCGTGTTCCTTGAGACGCCCTTTTCCGGCGACGAGCGGCACATGCGCCGGCTCGCCAAATTCTAGCTATGCGAGAGATCATCCCTGCCATCCTTGAGAAGAATTTCGCCGGAGTGGAAGCGCGGCTTGAGCAGGTGCGCGGCGCGGCTGCAGCCGCGCCGCGCACGGTCCAGATCGACATCTGCGACGGCGTGCTCACCGAGAGTTTGACGTGGCCGTTCATTACGCCACCGGCGCCGGGGAAGTCGCTCAATCTCGACGGGCAGTTCAAGCTGCTTGTGGCAGATGAGCTCGAGATGCCGCAGTGGGATTCTTTTGAGTTCGAACTCGACCTCATGCTCGCCGATCCCGCCCGCATACTGCCTGACCTGCTCGCCATCGGCCCGAAGCGCGTCGTCTTCCATCTCGCATCGCTCGCCGATCCCATGGCCGATATGGAGAAGCTCGACAAGCTTCTGCCGCGCTCCGTGGAGGCGGGTATCGCCATCGGTATCGACACTGATCCTTCGCTCGTCTTTCCGCTCGTGGACGCGAAGCTTGTTTCTTTTGTGCAGTGCATGGGCATCCGGCAGATCGGGCTGCAGGGACAGCCGCACGATGATGCCGCGCTCGAGGCCGTGTGCGGCAACCTGAGCATCCTGCGTGCCGCATACCCCGATTTGCCGCTTTCCGTGGACGGCGGCGTATCGCTCGATACCGCGCCGCAGCTTCTCGATGCTGGCGCGACGCGTCTGGTCGCCGGTTCGGCGATATTTTCCGCTCCGAATGCCGCCGCGCGCATCGGCGAATTCCAAAAGATGCTACAATAAGGTCGCACGCATCGCCGCCATGCTCACCGAAGAAAAAATCCAGCAGCTCGAGCTCCGCGCAAACGCGATCCGCGAGTCGGTCATCGGGGCGCTGCTCGAAGCAAAGAGCGGCCATTCTGCCGGCCCGCTCGGCATGGCCGACGTTTTTGCCTATTTGTATTTCCATCAGCTCCGCCACGATCCCGTCCGCCCGGACTGGCCGGAGCGCGACCGTTTCGTGCTCTCGAACGGCCACATTTGCCCGGTGTATTACGCGACTCTCGCGCACGCGGGGTATTTCCCAGCGAGCGAGCTCGCAACGCTCCGCAAGCTTGGCAGCAGGCTGCAGGGCCACCCGCATCGCGAGTGGCTGCCCATGGTGGAGACATCGAGCGGCCCGCTCGGCTCCGGTCTTTCGCAGGCCGCCGGCATGGCCCTTGCGGACAAGATCGATTTCGGCGACACGGCCTCGCGCCGCATTTACGCGCTGCTCTCGGACGGCGAGCTCGAGGAGGGCAACACGTGGGAAGCCGTCATGTGCGCGGCCAAGTACAAGCTGCGCAACCTTACGGCCATCGTGGACTACAACAACATCCAGATCGAAGGCTATGTGGAGGATGTAATGCCGCTCGCCCCGCTCGCCGAGAAATGGCGCGCCTTCGGATGGCATGCGATCGAGATCGACGGGCATGACTTCCGTGCGATCGACGAGGCCGTCGAACAGGCCAAGACCGTATTCGAACGGCCGACCGTGATCCTCGCGCGCACGATCCCCGGCAAGGGCGTGAGCTTCATGGAGCGCGACTACCACTGGCACGGCAAGCCGCCGACGCCGGAGGAAGGCAAGAAGGCGCTGGCCGAGCTGCGGACGCTCGGAGGGCGGATCAAGAGCGAGCATCAATAACATGCTGAACCAGAATCTTAAACTCAATCCCAAAGTCTGGAACGACGACGTGGAGCAGGTGCCGATCCGCCAGGGTTTCGGCGAGGGCCTGCTTGCGGCGGGTATCGCGGACGCGAGTATCGTGGGCGTATGCGCCGACCTGACCGAGAGCACCAAGATGAACCTGTTCGCCGAGCGCTTCCCGGAGCGTTTCGTGCAGGTGGGCGTGGCCGAGCAGAATCTCGCCACGCTGGCGAGCGGCATGGCCGCCATGGGCAAGCTGCCGTTCGTTTCCTCGTACGCCATGTTCTCGCCCGGCCGCAATTGGGAGCAGATCAGGACGACCATCGCGTACAACGACCGACCAGTGGTCATCGTGGGCAGCCATGCCGGCATATCCGTCGGCCCCGACGGTGGCACGCACCAGGCTCTCGAGGATGTCGCGCTCATGCGCGTCATGCCCAACATGGTCGTGATCGCGCCGTGCGATTCCGTGGAGGCGAAAAAGGCGACGCTCGCGCTCGCGAAGCTCAAGAAGCCCGCATACTTGCGCCTCGCGCGGGAAAAGACGCCGGTCATCACGACGGAAGAGACGCCGTTCGAGATAGGGAAGGCGCAGGCGCTCTTCGTGCCGGACGGTCTGGCGCACGTGGGCATCATTGCTTGCGGCTCGCTCGTGCACAATGCGATGCGCGCGGCGAAGCTGCTCGAGAAAGAAGGGATCCGCGCGAAGGTCTTGAATATGGCCACGATCAAGCCGCTCGACCGGGATGCCGTGATCGCGCTCGCCAAAGAGGCGCGCGCCATCGTGACGGTCGAGGAGCACCAGACCGCAGGCGGCCTCGGCGGCGCGGTTGCCGAATGCCTGGCGGCGGAATTGCCGACGGCGATCGAATTCGTCGGCGTGCGCGACCTGTTCGGCCAGTCCGGCGCGCCGACGGAGCTCGTCGAGCACTACGGCATGGGCACGAAGGATATCGTCGCGGCAGCGAAGCGGGCTATTAACAGAAAATGATTTTTATACTATGATGGAACAAAATCAATTTCTCATGGGACAGCAGGGTAGACTCGAGCTCAACGACCCGGACAAGGAGAAGCAGGAGATAATAAATAAGTACAAGCTTCTGGGCGGAGCCATAGACAAAATGCGGTACCAGGACGGCCACTGGATGGTCGGCAACGAACGGGCAGAGAATTACTTCGCCGCGCTCGAAGAGGTACAAGATGTCCGTGATTCGGACATGTACCACGGAAAACATGCCGCGTAATAAAAAAACCGATCCATTTGGATCGGCTTTTTTATTATTCAGCACATTTTCATTTTCCGTTGAAGTACGCGATGTCCCTGTGATTGAACTTGTACTCCGGCGTGGGCGTCAATATGACTATTGATGTCCTCTTATTACTCGTTGCTGGTCTTTGCTGACCATCTCTTACTGTGTAAGAGCTGTCCCGAACAGTTTTTTTATGGGAACTACATAGAACGTTACCCTTATCCTAAAAATCCTTTATTTACGAGGGCTTGAAACTCGGACATGTTGTACACGCCGATAAGTGCCTTTGAGG
>CAYMVF010000019.1:0-12804 GCA_964394045.1 uncultured Candidatus Saccharibacteria bacterium
GAATGTAGCTGATAGGTTGCTCACCCTGCATTTGGTCGCGTGCGGAATAGAGCACGTTCTTGTCACTATTGAACGCGCCAACGGTCATTACCATAATCTCCACGTTGTTGGAATCCGCAAAACGCTTCACCTGCGAGATATTCTTGGACTGATATTCATAGAAACGATACGGCACGTTGTCGTATAGCTCGGAGAAGTGGTCTTTGGTTATTTGGAGTGTTTTGATGACACCTTCGCGGATAGCAACAGACGGTACGAGCACAATAAACTTTTTCCAGCCGTACTTTTTATTGAGTTCAAAAATGGTGCGTAAGTACACATAGGTCTTACCAGTACCTGTTTCCATCTCTATTGAAAAATCAAAAGCAGAAACTGCGCCGCCGTTATTTATTTCGTTTCGCTCTTGGACTTTGCGAACATTCTCAATTACTTCTTCATCGGAAAGAGTGAGTTCGTTCGGGTAAATACCAAACGCCTCTTGCAAAGGAAGGCGTCCCGAGAGTGAAAGAGTTGGCACGTTTACTACTACGCTTTGTCGGCGTGGCTGTCCTTCAAAAACATCAGTGATTGCATTCACTGCTTCGAGTTGAAAATCTTGATTTGCGTCAAACTTAAACTTCATGCATTCTTATCTATTTTTTTTATTATCTTCCTCTCCAACACCTTGATGCTCTCTAGATATGCTTCCTCTACCGGGGAAAGCGTTTTAGCCTGATATTTGCGGTATTCTTCCGTGGCTTTTTCTACTGCCTGCTTGTGACTGACGCTTCCGGCATCCTTGAGCGCTCCTTTGCCGAAGTTTTCGGCAAATTTATCGAGCTCAGCCACCCAGTCGGCCATCGTCATCTTGGTATGTTCTTGTGCCTTGATTTCAGCAAGATCAAAGAAGGCTGAAACCATTCTGTTGAGACGGAACAGTTCGTCTTCAGTTAGATAATTTTTAGCAATACCGACTTCAGAGAGAACCGGTAATGCGCCGGCAAATGTCGTTAGTCCCATAAAATCTTTTTCTGCATCAGCGCGCGCATGGATAGTCTCGGCAGCAGTATGCTGATTAGTGGCGTAATGCAATTTATTTTGCACCACCTTAAAAAATCCTATCGAAGTTTCGCTCTTCGGATCATAGTCGATGCTTGTTGCATACAGATCAAGCACTTGGCGATACAGCGCTTTCTCGCTAGAGCGGATATCGCGGATGCGGTTGAGGAGCTCTTTCCAGTAACTGCCGCCGCCAGTACCCTTCAAGCGCTCGTCATCCATAGCGAATCCCTTGACAATATACTCCCGCAGTCGTGCTGTAGCCCATTGGCGAAACCGCGTTCCCTGCACTGAATTAACGCGATATCCGACCGATATAATTACATCTAAATTGTAATGCTTTACCCAGTATTCCTTTCCGTCTGAACCAGTTCGTCGGAATTCCCGACAAACTGAATTTTCATCCAACTCTCCTTCTTTAAAGACATTTAAAATATGTTCTGCAATGGTTGATCGACCTTTGTCAAATAACTCTGCTAATTGGTCCTGATTGAGCCACACGGTTTCGTTCTCAAAACGTACCTCGATGCGCGGCAAACCATTCTCACCTTCGTATATTATGACTTCATTATTTATTTTTTTTAGTTCATCGCTCATATCGTTTTCAGTTCAAGGTTAAGGCCGAGGTTTGCCTTTGCCGAATCATCAAGCGCGTTATCGAAGCAGATGAAAGTCGTGTTCTTTGCTGAATCAGTCAAGAACTTCACGGTTGTGTTCTTAATATCTCTGTCTAGGCAGATTGAGAACTGCTTGTCGCCGTCAGTTACAGTGTAGATTTTGTTATCACCCTTCACACCTTCGGCGATGTTCGAGTTGAGCGAGAATCCTTCTTTGACGATGTTTTCGTAAATCACACTCGTCTCATCAACATCATCAATGAGTTTGTTCTGTTTTGCTCTATCAAGATATTCTTCAAACGCTTTTTGATTGTCGGACTCTGATTGTTCAGAATCAAACTCAAAAGTATTCTCTGGGTAGTTTGATTCTGATAGTTTGAAGACCTTGAAGCCGCCAAGATTCAATTCATAAATGTCCTGTTTGAGTCGTTCCTTACTCAGACTAGAGAGGGTGGGAGGTAAACCCTTTTCTTTTAACAAAGAGATCGTCTTTTCCAAATTATCTTTGTTTTTCTTGTCTGAATTAACGTCTATGGACTCGGGGAGTTGGATAAGGATGTATTGTAATTTCTTACCTTCAGTGGATAGTTCTCCAACCGCACGCGCAAGGGTTCCAGAACCTGCAAAGAAATCTAAGACCAAGTCTCCATCTTCTGTTTTTAATAGACTAATCAATAACTTCAAAAGGTTAACTGGCTTGGGATTTGAGAACCAGAGTTTATATTTTCGGTAGAAATCAAGACTTCGAGTTGTGGGAATATTAACTGTGTCTCTTAAATAATTTGATCCGAGAGTGTCAATAATATCTTCATCTTCAGCATCTCTCCCATTTTCCTTTCGAAACCTCGGCAAGATTCTTTCCAAATACGAGTTTTCGTGTTTTACATCCTTGAGACGTATATTCCCCTCTTCATCTGCATATTTTCCAAAACGCTTTAGTAAATCTTCAGAAACATCTCCAAATCTTACCTTTTCCCAACTCTCCTTATAATCTGATGTTTTTGAGTAGATGAGGATGTATTCATGCTTCTTTGCTAACTTCCCTGTTGGATTCTTAATGGTTGAGTTGTCGTATTCCCATACTAACGAATTTACGAAGTTCTCCTCACCAAAAATCTCGTTCATCAATACACGAAGATGATGAACCTCGTTATCATCAATACTTATGAAAATCACCCCGTCATCACGCAAGAGATTCCACGCCAGCTTGAGGCGAGGGTACATCACAGAAAGCCAGTCGCTGTGATAGCGCCCGCTTGTCTCTTTGTTGGTTGAAAGTTTGTTGCCTTCGGAATCAATCTGTCCTGTCTGTTCCAAATAGTTCTTTACTGGTGAAGTAAAGTTGTCTTTGTACACAAAGTCACCGCCCGTGTTATACGGAGGGTCGATGTATATCATCTTCACTTTCTCGAAGTATGCTTTTTGCAGGAGCTTGAGCACCTCAAGATTGTCGCCTTCAATAAAAAGGTTTTCGCTCTCATCAAACTTCACGCTTTCATCGGGCGCGGGCGTAAGCGTAGCTTTGCTTGGTATCAAGACGTTCTTGATAGCATTCGATTTTCCAGCCCAAGTAAATCCAAACTTCTCCACGCCAGCATCAACAGCATCACCCAAAACAGCGCGGAGTTTGTCCCAATCAATCTTCTCCTCACTGAAAGCCTCAGGAAGAATACGGCGCAATTCTGTCAGTTTCTCCTCGGAAAGATTTGAGGATGTCAGATTTACTTTTTTATTCCCGTCTTTAGTCATTAATGTATGTTACTAAAGTTCTAACTTGGGCATCTGGCGGAGAGGGAGGGATTCGAACCCTCGATGCCCTTTCGGACATACAACCTTTCCAGGGTTGCCGTTTCAACCGCTCACGCACCTCTCCGTGCATGGGCAATCTACCATATTCGAGCCGAGAAGACCACTCCCCGGCTAGGCGTCCGCGTGCTCCCCTTCGGCGGCCTTAGCCTCCGTGACGACGGCATCTATGACCGTCTCTTCCACTTTTTCGGCGCTCACGGTGCCTTCGCCGGTCTCGGCCGAAAGCTTCTTGTACAGCAGCGCGAACGCGATGTGCGTGAGCGGGATCGTGAAGAACAGACCCACGACAAGGCACAGGAGGCCGAGCAGGTTCACGCCGAGCAGTGCGAGAAAGAACACGAAGATCTTGCCGGCACGGCCCTTGGTGCGGCGCATGCTCTCGCGCCATGCGGCAAGCGGGGTGAGCTGCTTGTCGGCGGCATAGTACTTGGCGAGCGAGAGGCGGGCGGCGAGGATCACGCCCGGCACGATGAGCAGAATCAAACCGCCCACGACCGCCAGACCGACGAGGAGCGAAGTCAGGAAGAGCCAGACAAAACCTTTCCACGAGAGGTCGTCAAAGACCTCGGCGAGGGAAGCCGTGCCATACCGGGCGTAGCGCACGGAAAGTAGCAGCGTGAAGAGCGAGAAAAAGATCGAGGCGACTGTCGAGACAAGAGCATTCTTGCCGGCAAGACCGCTGGCAAGCATGGCAAGCACCCCCATGAGGGCGAATTGGCCTATCACCTTCCAGAGGCGGGGCTTCATGATGCCGTAGGCCTCTTTGAGGAGGGCGCGGGCACGGATGGTCGTGTGTGTTTCCATGGGGCAAGTATACCGCTATTCGGCCTTGTCCGCACGCGGCGCGCCAAGCAGGGCCCGGACGCGGTCTGCCACCGGCGGATGGGTCATGAAGAGCTTGGCCAAGAACGGCGTCTTGCCGCCGGCAGCCGGGTCGGCGATGTACAGGTGCGCTATGGCTCCCGACTGGTGCCGGAGCGGCTGGGCGTGTCCGGAGATCTTGCGCAGGGCGTTCGCCAGGCCTTCCGGATACCGCGTGAGCAGGGCGCCGGAGGCGTCGGCCAGATACTCCCGGCGGCGCGAGATGGCGAGCTGCATGAGCATGCCGGCAAGCGGGGCGAGGATGGCGAAGACGATGCCGACGAGCATGAGAATGTTGCCGTTCCCCTCCCGGTCGCCGCGGTCACGCCCGCCGCCCCAGAGCATGCTGCGCATGAAGAAATCCGCCGCGACGGATATGAAGCCGACGAGTACGACGACGACGGTCGAGACGAGCATGTCCCGGTTGCCGATGTGCGAGAGCTCGTGGGCCATGACGCCTTCGAGTTCGGTCTGGTCGAGGATTGCCAGCAGGCCGGTGGTGGCGCACACGACGGCGTGGTTCTTGTCGCGGCCCGTTGCGAAGGCGTTCGGAGCCGGGTCGTCCACGACGTACAGCTTGGGCATGGGCAGGCCGGCGGCAATGGAGAGATTCTCCACTGTCGTATACAGGTCGAAAAATTCCTCGCGCGATGCCGGGCGAGCGCCGGCGAGCGAGAGCACGATCTTGTCGCTGCGCCAGTACGCCACGATCTGCAGCACGATGGCGAACAGCGCGAAGAAGATCAAAAGATCAGGATTGCCGAAGTAATACGAGAAGAACCAGCCGAGCGCGATGACGACGCCGAAGACCCCGGCCATGAGCAGCCAGGTCTTGGTCACGTTCTTCGATGCTTGCGTATACAGATTGGGCATGGAGCAGGGCTACTGGAAACGCACGGGAATGTCCATATGCTTGTCGAGCGCGGGATCGCCGCTCGGATTGTCGTTCGCGATGCGCAGGTAGCCCTCGCCCGCCGGCAGGCCGGTGACGTCTGCTGTCAGCGTGAAGGACACCGGGCCGCTCGTCATCCAGTCGGTGGTCGCGGTGACCGGGAACTCGCGGAGCACGTTCTTGTCGGCATCGAGCAGCGCGCCGCGGGCATTGGCCTCGAAGAAATACGCGCCCGTGAGCACGCCGGTGATGACCTGCGCGCCGGAGATGGTCTCGCCCGGCACGATGGAAAGCTCCTGCAAGTTCGCCACGTCGCCGCCGGGGAGCAGTGTCTGTACCGGCTCGGCCGAACTGGAATTGAACAAGCGCGAAAGCCCGATGCCCGCGGCGGCGGCTGCAAGCACGAGCACGATGATGATCGCTGCTTTCTTCATATATATGGCATGGATATTGTTAAAATTTCACTTCGACGGGCTGCTGGGCGGCGTCCGTGTCCGCCAGGTCGAAGAGGTCCATCTTCTTGAAGCCGAACGCCCCCGCGACAATGTTCCCCGGGAAGCTCTCGGCCTTGGTGTTCAGGTCGCGGACCTGGCCGTTGTAGAAGCGGCGGGCGGCCTGAATCTTGTTCTCCGTGTCGGAGAGCTCGCGCTGGAGTTCGAGGAAGTTCGCGTTGGCCTTGAGGTCGGGATATGCCTCGGCGACAGCGAAGACGCTCTTGAGCGCGCCGGCGAGCATGTTCTCGGCCGCCGCGTGCGCGGCCGTCGGGCCGGACGAGGTCATGGCGCGGGTGCGGGCCTCGGTGACTTTCTCGAATGCCTGCGACTCGTGCGAGGCGTAGCCCTTCACGGTGCTCACGAGATTCGGGATCAGGTCGTAGCGGCGCTTGAGCTGGACCTCGATGTCGGCCCAGGCTTCCTGCGCGCGGTTCTTGAGGGACACGAAGCCGTTGTAAGCAGCGACCGCCCAGAGCACGATAACGCCCAGCACTATGAGTATGATGATCGTCGGTGACATGCCCGTAGTATATCACGGGCGGCAGGCTCTCCTGTGATGTCCGCTATCACTTGCTTTTTATACTAAATATGATATAATTATTAAAAATAAAGATACTATGAGATCTCTTTTGTACATCATCGCCGTCATCCTCCTGATAGGATGGGCGCTCGGAACGTTCGCCTGGAACGCAGGCAACCTTATTTACATACTGCTGGTACTCGCAGTGATCAGCTTCCTGCTCGGAGTGATCCGAAGAGGAGACATCTGAAAAAACAGCCGGTCCGCGATCGCGGTCCGGCTGTTTCTGTGCGCGCCCGCACGGAACTAGTTCTTTTCCTTCTTCCCCTGCCACTTTTCCGCGAGCACCAGGAGCGGCGAAGCGACGAAGATCGAGGAGTAGGTGCCGAAGAACATGCCAACGATGAGCACGAGGGCGAAGTTCTTGGTCGATGCCGGGCCGAAGAAGAACAGCGCGGCGAGCACGAGGAGCACCGTGAGCGAGGTGTTCACCGAGCGCACGAAGGTCTGGCTGAGGCTCTTCCCCACCGTCTCGGCGAAAGTCGGGGCGACGCGGTTCTTGAGGTTTTCGCGGATGCGATCGAAGACCACGATCGTGTCTGCCACCGAAATGCCGAGCACGGTGAGCAGCGCGACAACGAAGAGCGTGTCGACCTCGGCGCCGAGGAAGTGCCCGAGCAGGGCAAAGACGCCCGTCGGAATGAGCACGTCGTGCGCGAGCGTGGCGATGGCGATCAGGCCGTACTTCCACGAAGACACGGGCTCGGAGACGCTGCGGAACGCGTAGGCGATGAAGAGCACGATGGCGATCACCACGAGGATGATGGCGACGACCGCCTTGTGCGCGAGCTCACGCCCGACGGACGGACCGATCGAAGTGAAGCTCTTTTGCGTGAGCGGGTACTTCCCTGCCATGGAGAGGTCGGCGACCACGGCCGCGCGCTCCGCCTCGGAAAGCGGGCGGCTCTTTACGGAGAGGCCATTCCCGCCAATGTTCTGGACGACGGCATCGGTCACGCCTGCCGACTTGAGCGTATCCTGAACGAGAGTCGCTTCAGGACGGGTATTCGAGTATTCAAGCTCGAGGAGCGTGCCGCCCTTGAAGTCGATGCCCAGGCGCAAACCGAACATGAGCGCGGCGACGAGCGAACCGAGGAGGAGCGCTGCCGAGATGGCAAGGAATACTGCTTTGTGTCTGATGATGAACATATGCTACTTCGCGGAAGCCTTAGCGGACGTGAATCCCGAACCGAAGAGGAAGGCGGTCAGGCGGGAGCCCTCCTTCGCGGCGACGGCGCGCAGGAAGAGGCGGCTGATGAGTATGGCCGAGAGCATGGAGACGAGCACGCCGATGAGCAGCGTGAGCGCAAATCCGCGCACGAACGAGCCTGCGAACATGAAGAAGAGTATGAGCGAGGTGATCATGGTGGACACGTTCGAATCGCGGATCGAGGTCCACGCGCGGCCGAAGCCGGTGGCGATAGCATCGGAGAGCTGGCGGCCGCCGCGGAGCTCCTCCTTGATGCGCTCGAAGATCAGCACGTTCGCGTCCACGGCGATGCCGATCGATATGATGAATCCGGCGATCGCTGCCGAAGAAAGCGTGACATTGAGGAACTTGAACAGAAAGAGCGTGAGCGCCGCATACATGCCGAGCGCAATGGTCGCCACAAGGCCCGGCAGCCGGTACCAAAGCACGAGAAAGATCGCAATGGCGAGGAAGCCGATGATGCCAGCATGCAGGCCGCGCTCCATGGCGGCGGCGCCGAGCGACGGGCCGATGAGCTCGCTCGAGACGAGCTTGATCGGCAACGGCAGGGCTCCGTACGAGAGCGAGCTCGCGAGGGCCTTGGCCTCCGTCGGGGTGAAGTTGCCGGTGATCACGCCCTGACCGCCCGTTATCTCCTGCTGAATGACCGGCTCGGAGATGCTCTGGCCGTCAAGGAAGATGGCGAGCGTCTTGCCCACGTTCTCGCGCGTGATCTTTGCGAAGAGCTCGCCGCCCTCGTCGGTGAACGTGAGCGCGACATAGGCCGCGCCGGTGCTCTGATCGAACTGAACCGCCGCGCTCTTGAGGTAGCGGCCGGTCAGACCGGTGTCGGTGTAGGTGGAAGGTGCGACGGCAACAGTACCGCCCGTGCTCACGACAGACGCGGCAGCCGTGCCGCTCGCAAGCTTGAATTCGAGCGTCGGTGTCTCGCCGATCGTCTTCTCTGCCTGCGAGACGTCGGTCACGCCCGGCAGGTCCACGATGAGCTGCTGGCTGCCCTGCGCCCCGATGCCGCCATCCTTGATCTGCACGAGCGGCTCGAGCACGCCGAGCACGCCAGAGACCTGGCGCGAGTTCACGCGGGCTTCGACGACCTTGCGGAGCACTTCCATTGAAGCATCCACATCGGCGGCCGGCACGGCGGAGACGTCGGCCTCATACACGAGATGCGTGCCTCCGGAAAGATCGAGACCGAGCTTGAAGGGATCGAGACGGCGCTCAAAGAACCTGGTAAGTATGGCCGGTTTGGCCGGAGAATGCCCGGCGCTGGGCTCGGTCTTGTACACATACAAGCCGACAAACGCGCCTATGACGAGCACCAGAAGCGCCCACAATCTCTGTTTCAGCATGGGGTCATTGTACAGAAACAGCCCTATTTTGCAAATGATTTGCGGGAAATGGCCTGAGCGGCATAATCCACGATGGCCGCCACGAGCGTGCCGAGCAGATAGCCGCCAAGAATATCGAGCGGCGTATGGACGCCTGCCAGGATGCGCGCCGCGCCGACGGTGAGGGCGACAAGCCCGAGAAAGACGCCGGCGCGGCGCTCAATGAAAAAGACCGATACCGCCAAGGCGGAATAAAATGTCGCATGCCCGGAAGGAAAACCATAATCCGTGAACTTAATGAGCGGCATGAAGTCGAAATTGAGCAACGACGGCCGGCCGATCTTGAAATAGTTCTTGGCGAGCTGCGCGGCCAGGTATGCCCAGCCGACCGAAACGATGACCAGACCGAGATTGAGCGTGCGGCGGCGCATATTCTCAAAAGCCTTATGCGCGCCATGCTTCGGAAGCGGGCGGAGCAGCACATAGAAAACGGCCCAGAAGATCGCGATCGCGCCAAGCGTCGTGCCGCAGAAAATGACGAACTTGGCCTCCGGGACGGAAAGGCCGCTGATGAATCCGACAGGACTGGTGACGAGGATATCCATATGTCAGGATACGACATCCGCGATGCGCTCGGCAGCGATGACCACATTCTGCATGAGCATGGCGACGGTGACCGGTCCCACGCCGCCCGGGACCGGCGAGAGCATGGCGGCCACCGGCTCGACGGAAGCGCGATCCACGTCGCCGGCGATTCCGCCGCCCGATTCGGACGTACCCGCGTCGATCACGATCGCGCCCTCGCGGAGCATATCGCCGGTAACGAGCCCGGCCCGGCCCGTCGCGCTGATCACGATGTCCGCCGCGCGCGTGATCTCGAGCGCATCCGGCGTCGCCGAATCCACTACGTCCACGGCAACGCCGCGCGCACGCAACAAGTGCGCCACTGGCCGCCCCACGAGCATGCCGTCCCCTATCACAGCGACGCTCGCGCGCTCGAGGTCCGCACCGATCGAGTCGATAATGGCGAGCACGGCCGCGGCCGTCGGGAACACAAAGACGGGGTCGTCAGCATAGAAGCGCTCGCTTGCCTCCATGCCGAGCGCATCCACATCGAGCGCAAGCGGCACGGCATCGAGCACGGCCCGCGCATCGATGTGCGCCGGCAGCGGCAGCTGCACGATGAGTCCGCTCATGCGCGGCAGCGCGGCGATGCGCCGGACCTCGGCCACGAGCTCGTCGGTGGTGATAGTCGCAGGGTATGCCGCGGGCAGCACCTCGATGCCCAACCCGTGCGCCGTGCGTTCCTTCATCTCTACATATTGAAACGAAGCCGCATCGTCGCCAACGAGTACGTCGCAAAAAACGGGAGCGAACGGCAGCGCCGCCACCCGCCCGCGCAGCCCCGCAAGCACTCCGTCCCGTATCTTCCGTCCGTCGATGATGTCCATTACAGAGGCGATTGTAGCATAAAAGCCGCTCTATCAGAGCGGCTTTTAACTTGTTCACCAAACGTTAATGTCTGTATTCTTAAATCCGCGTATCCCGTACACAACCATCGAGGATTTCTTATATTCGATGGTATCGACAGAAAAATTGCCCATCGAGCGAAGAGATCCGAGTTTTTCTTCAAACGAAGAGCCGCTGAATCTATCAACGGGGATAATTTGGTCCGTAGCGCGGACCTGGATGTACCAATGATGCTCGTCCGTACGCAAGGTATCGCCGAATGCATTTTTGAGCGACGTATCGGCATGAATGAAACTTACAAGAACGAATCGCTCATTTTTTACCTTTTCTACAGCAGAGGTAGGTGATGATTGCGTATTGTTGCAAGCCGATATCCAGGCTGCAAATAAAATAACCAATAGATTTTTCATTGTGCATAAATTTTATATATTATATCATAAATAAATAAAAAATGCAAGCTCCTGTGCAAGCCTGCATCCATTGGCTTTTTCAGCTTTTCTACAATCCTTCGAATTCTTTTGTCAGATCTTCCGGATGCGCGCGGCGCGTGCGCTGGCGCATGGAAGAGAGCAGACCGAGCATGGCGTACTCCACCAAAAGGTGCGATCCCCCGTAGCTCATGAATGGCAGCGTGATGCCCGTGACCGGCATGACGCCGATGTTCATGCCCACGTTGATCAGTATGTGCGACACGAAGAGCACCATCACGCCCGCGGCAAAAAGCATCTCGAAGTTTCCCGCGCCGTGCAGGGCGAGCGCCAAGATCCGCGCGAGAAGCAGGCCGTACAGTAACAGAAGGAGCAGCGCACCCACATAGCCCCACTCCTCGGCGAAGGCGGCGAAGATGAAATCGGTCTGGTGCTCGGGCAGGTAGCGCAACCGGCTCTGTGTGCCGTACCCTACGCCCTTGCCGAGCACGCCGCCGGAACCGACGGCGATGACGGCCTGGCGCGCGTTGTAGCCGCTGCCGTGGATGTCGGAAAGCGGCGAGAAAAACGTGTTGATGCGCGCCTTCTGGTACGGCTGGAAGACGAAGCCCCAGAGCAGGGCGAAAGCCCCGGCGCCAAGGGCGAACAGAAGAAGCAGGTGTGTCTTTTTGATGCCCGCCACCAACGCCATGCCGAGCCAGATGAGGCCGAGGATCATGGCAACGCCGAAGTCCGGCTCAAGGAAGACGAGTATGAAGAAAATGAACGCATATGCGCCGGAAATGAGCAGGTGCCTGACCTGCCCGATGGCGATATGCCGCCGCGAGAAATATTTGGCAAGGATCAGGATGAGCACGAGCTTCACGAAGTCCGACGGCTGCACGGAGACGCCGCCGAGAGAGAACCAGGCCTTGGCGCCGTTGACCGTATGGCCGAAGGCAAGCACGGCGAGCAATAGGCCGACGGCAAAGAGGAAAAGCGCAACGAGGATCTTGGTCTTCTTGAAGATGCTCGCGTCGACCGAGGCGGCGACCAAGAAGACGACGACGGAGACGGCAAGCCATGCGAGCTGCCGGTCGAAGAACGGGCTCGCCGTACCATACGACTGCATGGTCACGAGGCCGGCGGCCGAGATCGGGAGCGCGATGGCAAGCAGCAGCCAGTCGATGCGCGCAAAGAACCCGCGCCGCTCTTCCCCGTTTTCGTCGCGCCTGCGGCGGATGTCGAGGCCGAACATATGCTAGCGCGCGCGGAACACGTCGATGAGCGGCAGGATCTCGTACCGCACGACCGGAGCGGAGAGCTTTGCGGGCCAGGTGAACGCGACGCTGGCGCTCTGGCCGGGAGCGAGGCTTTGGATGATGGTGCGCGAGGCATTCACGGCGTTGTCATCGGCGCCGTACAGCACTGCGCCGACAAGTGTGTCTTCGAGTGTGATGCGCGACGAGGTGTTTTTGAGGGTGGCGGTCAGACGCGGCACAGAGCCTTCGACATACGAAAGGTCGGACATGAGAAGCCGCGCGTTCTTCTGGTCCGCCGGGACGCGGTACCATGTCGGCCCCTGCGCGGCAAACTGGAATGTCGTGCGCGCGAGCTCGGCCGTGCCGATGTCTATGCCCGGCTCGACGATGGCGTAGCGCCCGAGCGGAGGGATCACGGTCGTGCCGTCGCGACGGCCGATGAGGATGCCATTTGCGTCATACAGGCGGAATTCGTATGGCACGTTGCGCGCTGCCGCGTCATTCTTGTTCTCGACATAGGCGACGGCGTTGTAGACGGTGCCCGCGACCGGGAATGCGCGCTGCCAGAGGATCACGGGCTCGGAGACTTCGAAGGCGCACAGGTTCGAGCACATGTTCCCGCCGCAGTCGATGCCGAGTTCGGCGCCGTTCTGTACGCCGTCCGTGCACGAGGGCGCGCGGAAGATCACCGGCGCGTAGCGCCAAAAAGCCAGGCCGCCGAGCACGACGGTCAGTACGACGAGTATGAGAAGCCGGCGGCGCGCTGCCCAGGACATATCGCCAAGTATAGCATCCGGTACGCCAGCAAAAAAGCAGGCATATGCCTGCTTTTTCAG
>CAYMVF010000020.1:0-12764 GCA_964394045.1 uncultured Candidatus Saccharibacteria bacterium
GTATTTGAGCTTATGACAACTCCTTCGCTTATGATGGAGCAATTCTCTAGGAAGTTTGATGAAATTCAAAGTACAGAGGCTCCACCCGTTATTGATATAGAAGGTTTAAATAAGGAGCTTAAGAAACTAAAGCAACAGGAGGATAGATATAACAAAGCCTATAGCGAGGATGTGTTTTCTCTTGAAAAGTTAAAAGAATATCTTACTCCATTGAGAGAAAGAATTGCTGCAATAACCACCAAAATAGCAAATGCAGAAAGTATGCCGATTGCAAAAAAGAGTAACCTCCCGCCAGATTTAGCAACCATTGAGGCATTTGCCGCGAAATGCAAAGAGGTATTTGTTGACTTGGACTTTAATGCCAAAAGAGCAATAATCCTCCAAGTAGTTGATAAAGTAATTGTGACACAGTATAGTTTACTAATCGAAGGGCATCTGCCCTTAGGCAGTATGTCAAGTTTAAACTTATCTATCGGCATCGTCGGCCTCCCGAACGTGGGCAAGTCCACGCTCTTCAACGCGCTCACCAAGAAGGGCGTGCCTGCGGAAAACTACCCCTTCTGCACGATCGATCCCTCGGTCGGCATCGTCGGCGTGCCCGACGAGCGCATCGACAAGCTTTCGGCTTTTTCAAAATCCGCGAAGACCATTCCGGCTGCGATCGAATTCGTGGACATTGCAGGCCTGGTCGCCGGCGCGTCCAAGGGCGAAGGTCTCGGCAACAAATTCCTGGCAAACATCCGCGAGGTGGATGCCATCTTGCATATGGTCCGCACATTCCGCGACGACGACGTGATCCACGTCGCGAACAAAGTGGACCCGCTCTCGGATGTGGCGGTGATCAACCTCGAGCTCATTCTGGCCGACATGGAGACCGTGGAAAAGCGCATTGCGTCGAACGCGCGCGATGCCAAGCGCGGCGACAAGGAAGCCGTGATCCTCGAAGGCGCACTCGAAAAAGTGAAGGCAACACTCGAATCCGAGACCGTCGCGCTCGCCACGCAGCTCGACGAAAAGGAACTGCCCCTCGTGAAGCAGCTCAACCTGCTCACCATGAAGCCCATGCTCTACTGCTTGAACGTGTCCGCTGCGAGCGAGAATTCGGCGGCCGAGATCAAGGCGGCGCTGCCCGGTCCGTCCGTCGAAGTGGACCCGGTCTTCGAGTCCGGCTTCGACGGCCTGATCACCGCCGCGTATGACCTGCTCGGCTTGGAGACTTTTTTCACGACGGGCGAGGACGAGACCCGCGCCTGGACGATCAAGAAGGGCAGTACGGCCCCGATCGCCGGTACGGCCATCCATACTGATTTCAAAGACAAGTTCATTCGTGCAGAGGTAGTGAACTGGCAGGATCTTTTGAACGCCGGCAGTTACGCCGAAGCCCGACAGAAGGGCAAGGTTCGCACGGAAGGGAAGGAGTACATCGTGCAGGACGGGGATGTGATCGAGTTTCGGATATGAAAAAACCCGCGCGATATGCGCGGGTTCTTGCTTTCCCAGCGTGTCTATGTAAGCTCGGGCGTTTCGAGGGTCAATTTTTCCGAAAAAACCAGCCGCTGCACGATGTTCGAATCATGTATACAACCGGTCTCTCCGTAAATGCAGATTTCCAAATCCCTGTTGCGTTCTTTGGGCCTGAAGCGGTGTCCATGGGGCAGCATTTCTTCGACGGCGAGCCTCTTTCCTGTCGTCGGGTCGAAAAAATGATATTTGTCCGAATACGCAGGGTTGAAAGCAATGACATTTTTTCCGCAGTAAACGTTTGCCTCGACGGGATCGTAATCCTCGAGCAGGACAAGTTTTCCCTCGGGGGTATAGATCTTCACTCTGTTATTCTCTGAGAATCGCAGCATGAAGTATTTTTCCTGGGGACTGTCCTTGTTTGAGGCTGCGACCTTGTCCAAGATAAGCGGTATCTCAGTCGGACTCAGTAATTCCGGCGCAACGGGGAGCACCGTACTGCCGATAACGAAAGCCCGTTGTTCCTGGAGGGTAATGGGAAGCAGTGTCTTTTTACTGACAATGATGCGCGCCTCAAACCCGTTGCCATGCCCAAGGGTTTTGTATATCGAGTACAGATATACGCAACCAAGGTCGGTCGGCGTCCTGAGGTCTTTGTTGTCGAATACAATCGGCAGCGAAATGGAGAATTCTTTGATCTCGTTCTTTTCCATAGAAGTATTTTTTTATGAATTATTCTTTTTAATTATATACCCAATTTGACTTTTTGTCAATATTCGGGTATGGTAGAAAAAACGTTCGATTATGAGACTACTTTTACTCTTTGCATTCCTGATCCCGCTGCGGCTTGCGGCCCAGAATGATTCGGTGTATCTCGCGGAACTGCCGCGCATCAATGTGTACCGCGACATCCCGATGGTCGGGAAAGTCCCGGTGACCTCGCGTATGCAGTTCACCCGCCTCTCCCGAGAGGACCTGCGCAAGATGCATCTCGTCCTCAAGGCCTGCAGCCGGTACGATTCCGACACTGTGCGCGTGTTGCCGAACGGCACCCGCGTGGTGTACTGCAAGACGCTGCGTCCGGAGATATTTCCGGATGGGACGTACCTGGTGCATCCGGGGCCGACCGTGCTGGTCTTCTCGCCGAACCGGAAATACTTTTACGTATTTTCGCAATCGCAGATCGACGGCCGGTTCGATTTCCGGGTCTACTTCAGGGCCGTGGACAAGGACTCCGAGATCGTCGATCCGTCGTATGCGGATGCGGGCGATGCCCCTGTGGACAGGGTTTGGAAACTGGTGTTCGGGCATATCCAAAAATGAAAGGCGCGCAGCGAAGCTGCGCGCCTTTTTGTATATTTGACTTAAGTATACGTTTGTTTTATTGTTGCAAAAAACATTGAAATGAAAACAGATCAAATAATCAAAGATTATGGCCGGACAATTTCGCCGGAAGTGTATATGTCGGCGCTCCAGGGACACCAGTATATTCCTCAGGCCGACGAGTGTATCAGACGCATAGTACGTTCGTATGCCGCAGGCTCTGGCGGGCAGGGGGCTTTGCTTGACCTTGGCTGCGGACCGGGACGACTCACCGAAGGCATCGCAGCAGAACATCCCGGACTTTCCGTGCTCGGGCTCGATATTTCAGAGAGCTTCATTCTGCATGCGCAAGCTAGCTGTGAGAGCAGGGGTGGAATACCGAACCTTCGCTATCTTTGCCTAGACTTCTGCGCTGACAACATCAAGAGTGTTTCGTACAGAAATTGGAACCTGATCATGATGCAAGGAGTCATGCATCATATCCATGGTGACGACCGTGTTCTGTTCAAGAAGCGGTGCCTGGATATTCTGACTCCCGGAGGTCTTCTAATCGTGGGCGACGAATTCATTGCGGACTATCCGAATGAGGCCACGCGCCGGTATCGCGTATGCGAGTTTTACTTGCATATCATAGACGAGGCGCGCAAGGGCGGATTCGAAGAACTTGCCCGCGAAGAGGCAAAAAATCTCGTGGATGACGTATTGTCCGGCGAGGAGGGTGCCGGGTTCGCTGACGATGAGATCCTCAAGCTCATTTACGAGTACGCCGCACCCATGAATGACCGCTTTTACAGCCAGGGCGTCAGGATGGAAAGTGACATGCATGTCATGGTGCGGGACCTTGTGCCTCAGGTTCGGACGAGAGCCAAGATACTGGCCACTCAGAATATGGCGACCAGTTTCAATCGTGGCGACCTGAAGATATCCACGAACAAGTTCATCAGAGAGATGGGAGATTCCGGTTTTGCGCTCAGGACTCTCTATGAGATCGGTCCGGTCCAGTATCTGGGAGGCATGGCTGTTATGGTATTTGAGAAAAAATGAGATTACTGAATTATGTGAAAAGCCGCCAAAATGGCGGCTTTTTCTTTTTGTCCGGCTGTGGCAGTATGCATATGTATGTGCACCGGAGCGGCAAAAAAACTGAATGCGGGCGGCATCGGCGTGATCCCGACAGACACGCTTTTCGGCGTGGTGGCGCGGGCGCACGATGCGGCCGCAGTGGAGCGCATCTACGCGCTTAAGGGCCGCGATGAGAACAAGCCGTTCATCGTGCTTGTCGATTCGATCGACCGCCTGGCAGAATTCGGCATCGCTTTGACCGATGCGCAGCGCGCGTATCTCGATTCCGTTTGGCCCGGTCCTGTCTCCGTGATCCTGCCGTGCCCGGACGAGCGCTTCGCGTACCTGCATCGCGGCACGCAGGCGATCGCTTTCCGTATGCCGAAGCTCCGCTGGCTGCGCCGCCTGATCCGCCGGACCGGCCCGCTCGTCGCGCCGTCCGCAAATCCGCAGGGCATCCCGCCGGCACGCACCGTCCGCGAGGCAAAAAAATATTTCGGCGCGAAGGCCGATTTCTACATGTGGGGGATGCCGCGCGCGGGAAAGGCTTCCAAAGTAGTGTCGCTCGTCTCGGACGAGCCTGTCGTGATCCGCGCCTAGCTGGCCTCGCGCCGCATGCGCGCGATCTCCTCGCCGAGCTCGCGTACGCCGGCTGCAACATCCGCAACAAGCTCGGGGCTCGCCGCCTCGGCTTCGTGGTTGTCGAACGGCTCGTGTGCGAATTGGGGTACGGAAGGGATTTCCATATGCCGGGTTGAATGGCTGTCCTATCTAGTATACTATGAAATCCATGGAAAACTCCACGCACGGCGCATCGCAGCACAAGGGCGGGTTCCCGAAATGGGCCATGGTCGCGGCCATTGTCATCGTGCTCAATCTGTTCTTCAATTATGTCATCTCGCTCGTATATGAAGCGCCCGAATGGGACGCGTACATGTCGCGCGCGCAGGTCGTCGAGCCGATCACTGCCAAAGACAAGTGCATTGAAGTCGGCGGGCAGTGGACGGAACCGGATCCGCGCGTAAGCGCCGAGCTTTCTGCTCCGGTCAAAGGTGCGACGCAGGGCTATTGTGATCCCGATTATACGAAGCGGACCGAATACGAAACCGCGCAGAAGGCATATGAGCGCAACGTGTTTATCGTGCTTGTCGTCCTCGGCGTAGTCTCCATCGTCCTCGGCGCGATCATGGCGAATGCAGTGCTCGCGCTCTCGTTTTCCTGGGGCGGCGTGCTCTCGCTTGTGATCGCCAGCGTGCGCTACTGGAGCAATGCGGACAATCTGCTCAAGGTCGTGATCCTCGCCGCGGCGCTCGGCGCGCTCATCGCGGTCGCCGTGCGCAAATTCGGCAGGCAGTAATTCGGAAGCATGCGCGAGTATGATCACAACGAGGTAGAGGCGCGCTGGCGCACGGAGTGGGAGGCCAAGAAGACCTACCGCACGTTCTCCGCGCTCGCGGCTAAGCTCCGCGGCAAGAAGCCCTTTTATGTGCTCGACATGTTCCCGTATCCTTCGGGCGCGGGTCTGCATGTGGGCCATCCGCGCGGGTATATCGGTTCGGACGTGATCGCCCGCAAGCGCCGCATGGAGGGTTTCAACGTGCTGCACCCCATGGGATACGACGCCTTCGGCTTGCCGGCCGAGCAATATGCCGTGCAGAACAAGATCCATCCGCGCGCGGCCGTGCTCGACAACGTGGCGACCTTTGAGCGGCAGCTTTCGCTCATGGGCTTCTCGTACGTTGGGTCCCGCGCCGTGAACACGACGGATCCGAAGTACTACAAGTGGACGCAGTGGATCTTCCTCAAGATATACGACTCGTGGTTCGATACGGTCGCGCAGAAAGCGCGGCCGATCGCCGAGCTTGTCGGCATCTTTGAACAGAGCGGCAACAAGATCGTGTCCGCCTGGCACTCGCACGAGGGCCATTTCGGCGCGGATGAGTGGCATGCGATGAGCGCGATCGAGAAGCAAAAGACGCTCATGGATTACCGCCTCGCATACGAAGGCTACTCCGAAGTGAACTGGTGTCCCGAGCTCGGCACCGTGCTTGCCAACGATGAGATCGTGGACGGTGCGAACGGTCCGGTCTCGGAGCGCGGCGGCCATCCCGTGGTGCAGAAGCGCATGCGCCAGTGGTTCATGCGCATCACGGCATATGCGGACCGGCTGCTTGCCGGGCTCGACGATCTCAAGTGGCCCGAGCACCTGAAAGAGATCCAGCGCAACTGGATCGGCCGGGAAGATCGCACGGGGATCGTCACCTACAAGATGCGCGACGCGATCTTTGCCCGCCAGCGCTACTGGGGCGAGCCGATTCCGCTCCGGCACGATGCGGACGGCATCATTCATGAGGTGCCTGCCGCACAGCTTCCGCTCGAACTGCCCGATGTGGCAAGCTATGAGCCGGCCGGAACGGGGGAGAGCCCGCTTGCGACCGTGCCCGAGTGGACGGCCGCCGGCTACGAGACCAACACCATGCCCGGCTGGGCTGGCAGCTCGTGGTACTTCCTGCGTTATGCCGATCCGAAGAACAAGAAAGCATTCGCCGGAAAGAAAGAGCTCGACTACTGGTTCGATACGAAGCGCGGCGGCGTGGATGTGTACGTCGGCGGTGCTGAGCATGCTACCGGACATCTGCTGTACGCGCGCTTTTGGCACAAGGTGCTCCACGACTACGGCCTCGTGCCGACAGACGAGCCCTTCGCGCTGCTTCGCAACCAGGGCCTGATCCTTGCTTCCGACGGCCGCAAGATGAGCAAGCGGTGGGGGAACGTGATCAATCCGGACGACATCGTGGCCGAGTACGGCGCCGACACGCTGCGCGTGTACGAGATGTTTATGGGTCCGTTCGACGCGTCGCTGCCATGGAGCACGGAGAGCATCATCGGCTCGCGGCGGTTCCTTGAACGTGTGTGGCGGCTGCAGACAAAGGTTGCGGCACCGGGCGTCAAAGCAGATTTCCCTGCATATGAGGCCGCGCTGCACCGCGCTATCAAGAAGGTCGGTGACGACATCGAGAGCTTCGGTTTCAATACTGCCGTCTCGGCCATGATGATCTGCCTGAACGAGCTTGAGAAGGCCGAGCGCATTGCGCCTTCGGATTTCAAGAAATTTCTCCAGATTCTCGCGCCGTTCGCGCCGCACATGACGGAAGAACTGTGGCGCGCGTTCGGCGGCAAGCGCTCGATCCATCTCTCCGGCTGGCCGTCCTACGACCCTACGCTGCTCGAATCCGAGACCATGACCATCGTCGTGCAGGTGAATAGCAAGAACAAGGGCGAGCTCTCTGTGCCGCGCGATATGGGCGCGGAAGAGATCAAGCTCGCGGCCCTCAAGCTCGAGAAAGTGCAGGCGGCGACCGGCGGCCTCGACCCGAAAAAAATAATCTACGTTCCCGGCAGGCTGGTGAACATCGTCGCATGATCCGCAAACTGCTCTCCATGGTGAACAGGCGCTTTCAGGGCATGCACGAGGCGGCCATCCTGCTCGGCATCTTCACGCTGCTCTCGCAGCTCATCGGCCTGGCGCGCGACCGGCTGCTCGCGCACACGATCGGTCCGTCCGTCACGCTTGATACCTACTATGCGGCTTTCCGCATTCCGGACCTGATCTTCCTCTCCGTGGCGTCGCTCGCCTCTATCACCGTGCTCATGCCGTTCCTTGTGGCGCGCATGGACGGCGAGGGCAGGGAGGCGGCACGGAAGTTTTTCGACGAAGTGCTCACCGGCTTCTTCCTTTTCCTCGTGCTCGTCTCGGCGGCCGTGTTTGCGCTCATGCCGTACATAGCGCATTGGATAGCGCCGGGCTTCTCGGGCGCTGAGCTTGCCGAGCTCGTGACGGCCAGCCGCATCATGCTGCTCTCGCCGATCTTTCTTGGCCTCTCGAACATGCTCGGCACAGTCACGCAGCTCATGCGCAAGTTCTTCATTTTTTCGCTCTCGCCGATCTTCTACAACCTGGGCATCGTCTTCGGGATCATCGTGCTGTATCCGCGTTTCGGTACGGCAGGCCTCGCCGCCGGCGTGGTCATGGGCGCCGCGCTCCACATGCTCGTGCAGCTGCCTACTGTGATGCAGGCCGGTTTCCCGCCGCGCATCTTCTCGCGCTTCACGTTTGCCACGCTGCGCCGCGTGGCCGCCGTCTCGCTGCCGCGCACGCTTGGCCTTTCCATGAATTCCATCGCCCTGCTCGTGATCGTGGCAATGGGCTCGACGCTCGGCCCCGGATCGATCTCGATCTTCAACTTCGCGCTGAACCTTGAGAGCGTGCCGGTGGGGATCATTGGCGTGTCGTATTCGGTAGCAGTCTTTCCGATCCTTGCCGAGGCTTTCGCCCGGGGTAAAAAAGAAGAATGGCAGAGCGGCATTCTGGCTGCCGTGCGGCAGGTCGTCTTCTGGTCGCTGCCGCTCATGGCGCTTCTCATCGTGACGCGCGCCCAGATCGTGCGCGTCACGCTCGGTTCGGGAGCATTCTCTTGGAGCGATACGCGTCTGACGGCTGCCTGTCTTGCGATTTTCGCCGTCGGCCTGGTCGCCCAGAATCTCGTACTCGTCTCGACCCGCGCCTTCTACGCCGCCCATGACACGAAGTCTCCGCTCTTGATCAACGCATTCTCGTCCGTGCTCATCGTCGGGATGGCCTTCGCGCTGCTCAAGGCGTTCGCGCAGTTCCCGGTGTTTCGCTACTTCATAGAATCGCTCCTGCGCGTAGACGGCGTGCCCGGCACCGAAGTGCTCATGTTGCCCCTCGCGTATTCGATCGGCACTATCCTCAACGCAGTCCTGCACTGGATCGATTTGCGCAAAAAATACCTGACCTCGGCCGGCAATCTGCCGCGCACGCTCTTCGAGGCGATCGGCGCGGCCTTCGCCGTGGGCCTCACCGCGTACGGCATGCTCGGCGTGCTCGCGCGTGCTTTCTCGCTCGAGACATTCTGGGGCGTGCTCGCCCAGGGCGGCATCGCTTCGCTCGCGGGCGCGCTGGCAGGCATCGGGCTGCTCGTGCTGCTCAAGAGCGAGACGTTCCTCGAGCTCGCCGCCGCTCTGCGGCGCAAATTCTGGAAAGTGGACCTCGTGACCAGCGCCGAGCCGGGGGAGAAATAACGTAGGCTGGCCATTTGAAATAAAGGCTTTTTCTGCTAGTATGGCCGTACGACCATGGATCTCAGGCACATACGCAATTTCTCCATCATCGCGCACATCGACCACGGCAAATCGACGCTCGCGGACCGCATGCTCGAGGTCACGGGCACGATCGAGGCGCGCAAGATGCGCGACCAGGTCCTCGACAATATGGAGCTCGAGCGCGAGCGCGGTATCACGATCAAGATGCAGCCCGTGCGTATGGGCTACAAGAAAGGCGGCGCCGACTACCAGCTCAACCTTATCGACACGCCGGGGCACATCGACTTCTCGTACGAGGTCTCGCGCGCGCTCAAGGCCGTGGAGGGCTCGATCCTGCTCGTGGACGCGACGCAGGGCGTGCAGGCTCAGACATTGACCACGCTCGAGGCCGCCCGCAAGGAAGGGCTCGTCATCGTTCCGGCCATCTCCAAGATCGATTCGCCGCTCGCGCGCCCGGAGGAAGTGAAGCTTGAGATCGCGGCACTGCTCGACATCGATCCGGACACCGTGCTTGAAGTCTCGGGCCGTACCGGACAGGGCGTGGAGGATCTGCTTGCTGCCGTGATCGACCGCATGCCGCCGCCGGCAAGCGAAGGGAAGAACGGCCTCCAGGCGCTCGTCTTCGATTTCAAATACGACGACCATCGGGGCGTTATCGTGTACGTGCGCGTATTCGAAGGCTCGGTCAAGAGGCATGACAAGCTGCTCTTTTCGGTCGCAGGGGAGAATTTCCTCGCGCTCGAGGCGGGCGTGTTCACGCCGGGCGAAGAGCCGCGCGCCGCGCTCTCGGCGGGCGAGATCGGCTATATCGTGACGGGCGTAAAGCAGCCGGGCATCGCCAGCGTGGGCGATACAATCACAACGGAGAAGAATCCGTTGCCCGCCCTCGGCGGCTACGACAATCCGCGCCCGGTGGTCTGGGCTTCCATCTATCCTGAGAGCCAGGACGATTTTCCGTTGCTCCGTACGGCGCTCAGCCGCCTCAAGCTTTCCGACTCGGCGTTCACGTTCGAGGAGGAGGCCAGCGGCGCGCTCGGCCGCGGCTTCCGCGCCGGCTTCCTCGGCATGCTGCACTTGGAGATCATCACCGAGCGCTTGCGCCGCGAGTTCCGGCTCGAGCTCATCGTTACCACGCCGTCCATCACCTATGTTGTGACCACGCGCGGCGGCAAAAAAGAGACCGTCTACTCGCCGCATCTCTTCCCGAACGACGGCGATATTCTCGCCGTGGAGGAGCCGTGGGCCAGCATCCGGATCATCACGCCTGCCGAGTACATCAGTCTTCTGATGCCGTTCCTGTACGAGCACGAGGCCGAGGTAGGGGAGACGGAGAGCTTCGGTGAAGGCCGTTCGGCCGTGTCCGTCATGATGCCGCTGCGCGAGATGATGCGCGGGTTCTTCGACGAGCTCAAGAGCGCGACCTCGGGCTACGCTTCTATCACATATTCGCTCGCCGGCTTGCGCCCCGCCCAGGTCACGCGCATGGACATCCGTTTGGCGGACGAGATCGTGCCGGCATTCACGCGGGTCATTGCGCGCCGTCGCGCGCAGGAAGAGGCCGACGAGGCCACGGAGAAATTGCAGAATCTGCTCCCGCGCCAGCAGTTCGAGATGAAGGTCCAGGGCGTGGCTCTCGGCAAGATCCTCTCGTCCAAGACGATCAAGGCCTTCCGCAAGGACGTGCTCATGCACGGCTCAAAGATGGTGGGCGGCGGCGACGTCTCGCGCAAAAAGAAGCTCCTCGAGAAGCAGAAAAAGGGCAAGGCTCGCATGAAGGACTCCGGCAAGGTGAACATCCCGCACGATGTCTTTCTCAAGATGATGCAGCGGGGCGGAGAGAATTAGAAAAGCCTCCTTTTGGCAGGCAACGCCGTCCGGCCTGCTGGCCGGCGGCGCCGCTCGCAGCCGAGCTGCTGCGCGAGGCCTGTCCAAAAGGAGGTTTTTCTAATTCTCGCCGCCTAACTGAACAGCCCCGGCAGATACAGGGCGACCATGGAGAGGATGATGATCCCCGAGAGGATGCCCCAGGCGATGCCGAATTTCTTTTTGTGTTTGTTTGAAAACATCATATGCGCTTCTGTATGCTACACTGGTATGGCTTCACGCTAGCATACAATGGCCTATTTTGAAAGGGACACCGCATGGAAAAGCATTTTCTATTCCCGCGGCATGGCGCTCGCCGTGCTGGTGCTCTGTGCGCTGGTCGGCTACGGCGCTGCGCGCATCGCAGGCAAGAGTATCGGGGCGGCCAAAGAGCGGCGGCTGGCCGAACATGAGGCCGCTGAGCTTTCGGCCAAGCAGGCTGATCTTGAGAAAAAGCTCGCCGCCCTCGGCACGCCGGAAGGTCGCGAGGCTGTGCTGCGCGAGCAGTTCCCGGTCGTGCGTGAAGGCGAGGGTGTGGTCATGATCACAGAAGGGGGCGGTTCGGGCACGGCTGCCGTCGGCACAGCGGTTCCTTCGGAAGAAAACGGCGGCGTCTGGAGTTTTTTCAAGAATCTGTTTAAATAGGTCCGGGCACGGTGAAAAAACGGGCGCGGAATTAGTTCAGTGGCAGAACGGGTGCTTCCCAAGCATCAGGCGCGGGTCCGATTCCCGCATTCCGCACAATGCTTGTGCTCCCGCTTCGGCGGGCATATACTTTGTGCATTAGCATCTTAATCGCGCCACATACATGAATTATTGGAAAAGCTCCGAAAGCAATCCGGTCAAGGCGATCCTGCTCATTGCGGTCATCGCCCTCGCTGGCTATTTCATCTACGCCAACGCGCACGAGCGCGCGCTGCGCAACACCGCCCAAGTCACGCCTGCCGATCAGCAGAAGAAAAAGGGCGGCGAGGGCGAGCGCGGTTCCCGCTGTCTCGACGGCGTGGCTGCAGGCACGCTGGTCCCGGCCCTTGGTCCGGCGTTTCCGGTCACGACGGTCCGCACGAGCACGCAGGCCGGCGGCCGCAATCAAGTGCGCGGCATCTTTACGCTCCGCAATCCGGGTGAGTGCCCGATGAAGCTCACCGACGTCTCGTTCTCGATCGATACCGATCTGGCCGGCGTCTGGCCCCCGATGCAGAACATCAGGCTTTTTGTCGCAACGACTCCCTTCGGCGCCTCGCTTCCGTTCCCGGCGGCCGATCCGAGCTGCGGCGCAGGCAATCCGCCGTGCATTCTTTCCTTCAGTAATCCGTCCGGTCAGGTCATTAATCCGGGCGCGACCGTGCAGTTGCGCGTGGTGAGCGACGCGCTCAATGTACCCGGCGGACACTACTTCGCCGTCCGTCTCGACTCGCTCAAGGCTATCGATATGCTCACGTCGGCCATCTTTTCCTGGAGCGGCCCGGCGATCAGGGCGGGCATAATCACTGTGGTCTCGTAGGCTATTCCTCCGTTCCCGGTTTCTCGAGAAGCGCCGCGGCAAGTCCCGGCGCTTCTTCCGTTATGCGCATGATGTCCTTGTCGATCTTCCGGAATTCTTTGCCGGCAAGGTTGTGTTGGTTCATGGCAGTACCGAGCGCATTGCCGAGCTTGGCGTGGTAGTCTTCGTAGGCTTTGAGGTGTTTGCCGAGCTCGCCCACGCGCTTGACGATATCTTTTGCCGTTTCCTCGATCTGAAGCGCGCGCAAGCCCTGGAGCACGGTCTGCAGGTACGCGAGAAACGACGTGGGGGAGACGATGATCACTTTGTACTTGCTCGCCGCGCGCTGGATCAGATTCTCTTCGCTTTCGGTGGTCGCGCCCACGCTGTTCACGAGCAGGTCGTAATAGATCGCTTCGTGCGGGATGAACATGAAGGCGAAATCCAT
>CAYMVF010000021.1:0-12264 GCA_964394045.1 uncultured Candidatus Saccharibacteria bacterium
TCCGAAGGCCCCTCCGCAGCGCCGCGCATTTTTGCGGGCGATTGCCGCTATCTTTTATCCAGAACGTCCAAACCCCAGGCGATGTCGTGGAGTTTTGATTCGGAGATCTTGGGAATGGCGCGGAGCTCCTCGGCGGCTTTGGCCGCTTCGGGCTTGGCTTTTGCTTGCTTTTCTTTTTTCCAAATGTAGAGCTTGTCGCGCACGCCGTAATTGAAGGCTGCCTCGAGCGTGTCGATGAGCGGCTTCTCGTTCACTTTATAGAAGGCCAGGCCGAGCGCGAGCACGACGATCGGCGCAGCGAGCAGCATGCCGAAAAAAAATGGCAGCAGCTTGAACGAAAGGAACGCCAAGCCTCCCCCGCCCACCAGATATACGAACTGGCGGAACGTGAGCGGGCCGAAGATCTTGTCCTCGACATCTATGAATTGAGGGACATCGAAACGCATGGCAGGCTAGACCGGCTCGCGGTAGGGGTCGGTTTTCGGCGCAGAAGCAGCAGCCGGAGTGGCAGCCGGAACGGCAGAGCCGTGAATGGCGGCTCCTGAAGCGCCTTCTTGCCGGGCCGGCATGGAGTAGTCGGTCGTCTTCACGGCCGGGATCACGGGGCCGGCGGGCTTGAGCTTGTCGGCAACAAGGCTCGCGGACGGCACCCGGGGCGGATTCTCGATACTCTTGAGCAGATCATCGCGGCTCGCGATGGATCCGACGACCGGCGACGGGGCGGCGGGCTTCGGCGCATCCGAGAGAATCACGCCTGTCTTTGCGAGCACGCTCTGTTCGCCCGGCGTCAGAACCTGGGCGGGAGCGGCGGGAATCGGATTGACCGCAGCGGTAGGAGCATAGGCAGGTGCGGACTGCGGCGCAGGAGTGGCGGAAGCGTCGGCTCCGGCGATCGCGGCGGCAAGCACATCCTTACCCGCGTAATCGCCCGGCTCGCGCTTGGCAGAATAGAGCCGCTCAAGCGAAGCACGCACCGGAGCAAAGACCTTCTCATTCACGGCGGCGACGATCGGATCGAGGTCGGCGTCGTTCTTCTTGAGCTCGACCTGCAGGCCGTCGCGATAGTCGGCGGGCTTCGTCATGCCGAGCAGGACCATCGTGGTCTCAGTCTCAAGAATGCCAAGCTCCTCATACGTGAGCTTGCGCTCCTTGGCGATATCAAAGAGCTTCTGCTGGTAGCCCGTGTCCATGATGGCCTGCCTGATGTCCTCCGGCAAAAGCTCGAACCGCTGCTTGAGCTCGGCCTCGACATCGGAAAAATCCTCGCCATCGAGAGCGGGCACAGCAACCGCGGACGCATCCGCGCCCTGCGCGCTTGAAACCGGAATTGTCTTGAAGTCGTCCGCCATATGCTTCTAGTATAGTATCCTACGCTGCTAATGCCTAGTGGTGCCCGTGGTCGTCGTGTCCGCCGCCGTGATCGTCATAGCCTCCGCCGTGCCCGCCGCCTCCGCCGCCCGAGAATGCGCCGGCAAAGAGTTTCTGGAGCTTGCCGATCGGGCCGGAGATGTTCGGCTTATAGTTCGTGCCCGGCGCGCCGTGATGCTTGTCTCCATCCTTGGCCTCGAGCGAATGATGCACGCTCTCGGCTTCGACGAAGCGCGAGCCCCATTTGCCGCCGGTACCCCACTCGGAGATTTCGCGCAGCACCGATACGAGGCCGCCCAATCCGGCGCCGACGCCCATGCCTACCGCAGTGCCGATGCCCGGAGCAATGCTGCTGCCTACGAGCAGGCCGCCCGCCATGCCCTTGCCGGCGTTTTTGCCGAGGTCTTCCCAGAAGCGGCTCATGTTGCGCACCGCGTGCTTGGTGTCCACATGGAAGCTCTTGAGGTTCCCGAGCGCGTCTTTTTCGACATGCAGGGATTTGTCGTCCTTGCCATATCCGGCATGCTTGGTCTTGTTGAGGAGGTATTCCTTGAAGCGCGCGTCCTTGACGTTCTTGGCCGCTTTTTCAAGATCGCCGATGCCCATGCGCTTCATCATCTCACTCTTGAAATTCGCTTTGGTCAGCACGACATCGTTGCCATTTTCGTCCTTCACCGTATCGCCGACCTTTTTGCCCTTAATGCTCGGATCGGTCTTCTTCATGTCGTTGATCCTCTTCTGCAGGCTGGCCTCAGTCTTGCCCTCCGTCATTGCCTTATTGAGCCGCGCCTCTATCTCGTTCCGTTGCTTTTCCATCTTTTCAACCGCCTCGGCTCTCTGCTGCGCTTGCTCGGGAGTGCTGCCGACATACGGCGTCCTGGTATTCAGGCGCGTGAGCTCCTCACTGATTTTCTTGATCTCGTTTCTGTCCGCCTTGAGCTGCGCGAGCTCGTCCTGCGCGCCCTCCATCTTTTCCTTTTTCTTGTCGATCTCCTTGTTGATTTCCTCTTCCTGGCCCTTGTCGTACCCAATAAGTTTCTTGATCTTCTGGTCCCTCTCGTTGTCGCGGGCGATGGCCGCCTCAAGGCCGCCGGCCGTGTTCTTGGTCGAGAGTGCGCCGAAGCTGCCCATGTTCATGCCGATGGCGGACGAGAGATTGCTTGCCACCTTGTTCTGACGCAGGTCGAAGCTCGCCTTGGCAGCGCCGGCGCCGATCTTAAGCTGCTGTCGAGCCACCCAGCCGTCGAAAGTCTTGGCTTTGGCGCGATTCTGGATGTCCTGGTTTTCGGCCGCCTTCTTCCCGAAACGGCCGATCGTGCTGCGGCCGGCAAGAGCCAGGCCGCCCGTAGCCGCGCCTACGGCAAGCCCCGCGCCACCAAGCACGATGCCGCCGAGCACGCCCGCGCCCTTGAACACAGCCTCGCCGATCTCCCCCGATGCCTGCTTGATGTACTTCGTGCCCTTGAGCAGCATGGTGACGAGCAGTAGGAACGATATGATGATCGGGATCAGGATCTCGGCGAAGCTGCCGTTCTCGAGCGCCTGTTGGCTCACGATCGAGCTCTGCGCCAAGCGGGCAACGAGCCACAGGAAGAAGAAATAGATCGGAGCGGCGAAAGCAGCGGAAATCAGGGACTTCCACCACTTGCTCCAGCCGAATTCGCCGAGCAGATGCCCGGGCAGGATCATGGAAATGAAGGCGACGGGCGAGAATATGATGAGCACCCACAGCGTAACAAGCCTGCCCAGCAGCGACAGCGTGGCCACAAAGAGGCTGTATGCCACGACGATGAACATCGCGCCGACAAGCAGGAAGATCGTGATCATTATGCCAGGAGATACGTCTCCCTTGCCGGTACTGAATCCAGCCGTGATGTCATCCGCCGTCGGGAACGGGTGGAGACGGACCGCGCCGTGCAAGACCGTACTGATCACTTCAAGCGTGCCCGGATCTTTCACAAAGCCACCCTGGCCACCGTTATTCGTGTTCGGATTGCGCGAAAGGGACTGGTAGAACTGATCTGATGCCAGCACTTGCGGCTGAAAGGCGCGTACGAGTGCGATACTGACAGGCTTGAGCTTGAAGCCGAGCCGCGAGCCGGATTCATCGGCCTGTTCAGTGCTGACAAGCGGATTGCCGTTCATATCGGTTGGCTCGATGCGATTGTAGAACGTGAGCGCGAGCGTGTTCGACACGTCGATGATCACCGAGGTCAGGAAGAAGCTGAAGTTGATCATGAGCGCGACGAATACCACAGAACCGATCATGCGCTTCGGATCGGAGTGCCCGCCGCCGAGGTTGAGTACGAGCATGAGCGCGATATACAACAGCACCAGGATGAACATGATGTTCGCGAAGTCGCGGATGATCGTCCAGCCGTCTTGAATGAACGAGCTGGAAGAGTAGAGCGCACTCGAAAGCGATAGACCGGCGATCGAGTCAAAAACAAGCGCCGAGAGGCCCATGAGCCAGGCGCCGAGGCTGTACGGAATATAGTACAGCAGGCCCTCGACGCAACCGACGAGGGAGCCTTTGATGAAATCTTCGGTGAAAGTGCACGCGTCCGTATGTGCGAGCGCGGAAGAATTGACGCCGCTCGTGTACGGGTCAGAAATAGTTGTCCCGCTCGTCTGCGCCAGAGCATGCTGTGCCATGACCGTCATGCCCGCGCGCGAGACCGCCAGCGTCATCGGAGAAAAGACGCCGGCGACTATGGCGAACAAAAGCGCGAGTGAGACGAGACGCTTCATCTATGCACTCAATGATACCACGATTACCACATACCGAGGAACTCCTCGAAGCCCGAGAGAGCCCTGCTCTCGCCCTGGATGTTGATAGTGACTACGTCGTCGTTCTTGATGAGCTTGTCCGGATCTGCCGCTGTGCCCGATCCGCCGCTCGTGACGATGCCGCTGCCCTGGGCGTAGTGCCAGTCCGGCAGGAACGAGCCGGTCGGCGGGAAGAGATCGAGCAGCTTGTGGCCGGTCGGCTTGGTGAGGTATGGCACGAGCTCTGGCGGAAAGGCCACGCGGTCCTCCGGGCCGGTGTAGTTGGACGACTGCATCGTGGCGATGCACTGCTCCACATAGCCGCCCTTGCCGCCGATGGTATCGTATGAGGTCTCGAGCGTGGAGAGCGCGGCTTCCTCATTGCGCACATCCTCGGGGCCATGGATCTTGGGCGAGACGAGCTTGAACGTGTCTGCGATGCGGCGAAGCTCGAGCTGGTACGGGGAGAGTTCGGCGAATTTGAGCTTTTTGGCAGCCTCGTGGTCAGCCTTGTAGTCGCGCGGCTGATATTTGGACGCAGCATCGGCGCCCGGGTACCCTGCGAGCGTCGGGAGCGCGCGGATGCGCTCGACGAGTGCGCGGAGCTGGCTCTCGGTCGCCACGCTGTCGTCCATGAGCGTCTTGTTGTTCTCGAGCGCTTTCTGGTAGCGCGCGATGTTGCCGTACTCGGTCGCGTCGATCGAGCGCTCGAGCAGGCCGCGGTAATCCTGGCTGGCCTGGTATCCCCCGCTCAGCGGGTCGCTGTCTCCCCCGTACACCTTACCCAGCGCGTCAGAGTAGCGGCGGAAAAGAGTCGTCATGATGTTCACGGCATTCGCGTATCCATTCACTTTTGAATTCGGCGTAACGCCTACTTCCGGGCCGCTTTGCGTAAGAGCAAAGCTGACCAAGCCGCCATAGAGCTTCTCGCCGCGCTTGTCGGCGGTCACTCCGGATATGAAATCATGCACCGTACTCGAAAGGAATTTGCCCACCTTGCCCAGGTCGCCGCCTTCCATATCTACGTTGCGCGGCCACTTCTGAAGCTCGGTCGTAAGCGTGCGCTGGGCATCGCCGCTCCAGGTCGGACGGGGGCCAGGCACGCAGTAATCGAGCTCATACACGGAATCGATCAGCAGCGGCATGATCGCGTTCTCGGCGACAAGGACCTGCTGGTAGCCGCGCGGTTTGGAGACATCGTTAAATTCGTCCCGGCCCGTCCCCGGGGGCATGACCGCTCCGGAGGCATCAGTCGGGTTGTACTCATTGGTGATAAGCATCGGAATGTCGAAGAACAGGTTGAATTTGTTGTCCGGGCGCCAGGTAGAACCGCCGAGACGGATGTCCTCTTCTGCGGCGAAGCCGCTGCCGAGGCCGTAGTTGTCGTCGAGCGCGCCGGCCGTATCATCGGTCGAAAGGTAGGAAAGGCCCTTCTGGAGAAGCTGATTGGCGAGAGCGTCGAAGATAGCCGTCAGCGATGCGGAGAGGTCGTCGCCATTGATGAGCTGGTTCGAAGGAATGTCGAGCGTCGTATTGATCTGGTGGGCAACCACGCTGCCCGGCGTCGTGGTCTGCCATTTGGAGCAGCCATTGTTCTTGATCTTCTCGCGCAGGGCCTCCTGCTTGGCATAGCTCTCGCGCGTCGTCGCGCCAGCCGTCTCATCTTCGGCGATAAGCGCCTCGAGCGCAGCCTGGTCGCGCGCCACGATCTCCTTGGCCTGGCTGGACCGGTAGCCCGGATCCGCACAGGTGCGGATATTCATGAAACCGCCCGAACGCTGCAATGTATCGCGCAGGTCCATGGCCGGGGAATATGAAGTGTCGGCCACGCGCCCGGCCAGCTCGTTGCGCGCCATCAGATTGAAGCCGAAGGGATTGTTGTTGGGCATAGTCTGCGCGAGGAAGGCATCCCAGCCGCCGATGGCGAAATCGCGCATGTAATCGCGCGAATTGAAGCCCGGGTACTGCCGTGCGATCACCTGGTCGAGGCTGTACTGCGCGCGCTGCGCGAACGTAGTCTGAAGCTGGGACGTAAGCGACTGCGCAGCCGCCCGTCCGAACGGATAATTCTTGCTGTTGAAAGCGATGACCGAATTGAAATCGCGGATCTCCTGGTCGGCAAGATTCTTGAGCATCGAACCGGTATCTTTGACATAGATCGGGTTGCCGTTGAAGCCGTTATTGATCCAGTTCACCGTCGCGATCGTGAGCTCGCGCAGTATGGTCTGGGCGGCGGCGCGAGCGATCACGTTGCCGCAATTCTGCTTCTCTTCGATCGCGCCGGTCGAACTTTGAACCTTTGGGTCGCTCACCGGCACCTTGCTGCCGCCATCCTGGCTGCCGCCGAAAAGACTCTGGATGCCCTTGAGTTTGCCCTGGAAACAGGAAATGGCCGCGGCCGCGATCGCGCCTTCCGTGTCTTCGGCGATGTCCGCGAGCGAAACCGCCGCGACGGCAGGCGCGGCGCCGGAAAAGAGCGTCGAGACGATGAGCAGTGCGGCGAGAGTGCGTGTGGTCTTCACGTGCGCTATAAGTATACCTCCGTCGGAACTAAATCCCAAAGTACGCGGCAAGTTTGTCCGTCGCCTCGTCCGTCGCCTCGTTCGCGCGCAGGTAGTCGTCGAGACCGACCATGCCGGCAAGCGCGTCGTCGTAGAAATGCGACATCTGGCCGAGCGTGGCGCCCATGATCGCCGTATTGTTGGCCACAGCAAGGGCCGGTTCGGCGACGGAACGCGGCGTAGGCAGGGCGATCACCTCCTCCGCGAGGCGCGAGTAGGCACTACCGATCGGACGCAGGCCCTTGAGCGCGTCCGCGCCGCCGTCCGCAAAACCCTGCGCGAGGATCGAAAGCTCCGTGCCCATGCCCGCGTCGGAGTAACGGTCGATGGCGGCCTTGAGCGCCGTCTTGTACGCGGCCTTCGCGGCGGCGCCGTCGGCCGCGACATGCAGGTCGGCCTCGGTCCAGACAGGGACGTCGGCGTGTTTGGCATCTACGGTGTCGCCCATCGAGGCGGCGAGATTGGTCACTGCCTCCGGGGTGAGCGAGCCGGATTGCTGGAGGGCGAGGATCGTGGAGAGCAGGCTGCGGCTGAAGAGCTCGGTCTGCGTCACATTCTCCGCATCTTCGGTCACGGTTACGCCGGCTTCGCGCTTCTTCTTCTCGATCGCCTTCTTGTTGTCCGGACCGTCCGTCTCCGGATCAAGGCCCCAGAGAATCTCCTCCCAATCCGAGATGCCGTTCTTGTTCGAGTCGCGGGCGATCGCATCACCGATCGTGCCTTCGGATGAAAGCGTGACGGCGTTACCGCGACCGCCGAAACTCGAACGCGCTCCGAACCGGCTGGTGATCGCGATGAACAACAGCGCCAGGCCGGCAACCAGGCAGATCACGCCGACGAAGCGGCGGCTGGGCATATAACGAGCGAGTTTAGGCGTGTCCATATGCGGATGCGAGCGAACGGCCGAATTCTTTGAGCGTGCCGGCGAGCGTTGCGGGGTCGGAACGCATCGTCGTTCCGGTGCCCGGATCCGAGCCATAGGTCATGTTCGGCGAATCTATGTAGATGCAATCAGGATACGAGATCATGTAGCACGCCTCTCCGCCCGTGCCATACGTGCCGAGCTGATATCCCCCGTACGTAGTGATATCGTTGTTATCGTACAGCCGTCCGCCAAGATATTGGATCTTAAGTTCCTCATTGGTCGCATCATCCATGATGTAGTGGATGTTCGTGCCGCTGCAGTTGCATGTACTCTCGTCGAGCACCATGACCTGCCGCCCGCCGAACGGCTGTTCGCTCGTAGCCCGGCCGAGTGCCGGCAAGAGCAGCATGCCGATGAGCAGCGCCTTGAATGCTGTGCGGTAGGATGCAGCTTCCATATATATGAGTATAGCACGGAGCCTACAGGCCCTTGAGCACGTCGACATAGACCGGAACAGTCGAGCTCTCGCCGTTCTCGTTCGAAACGGAAAGTTCCGCCGGCATATGCCAAGCGCTGCTCTCCCCTGTCTTAACGCCGTTCACGGCAATGATGTGAGCGACGACCTTGGCACGATTTTCGGCGCTGAGGCGCGAGAAGCTGCGGCGAAAATTCTCGGTGAGCGTGAGCGAGGGCTTGAACGTGATCGTCGTGCCGTCCGGCGAGACTATGCCCGCGAACTTGTTCCTGAGATCGACCGAAAGAACGACGGTGTTCCATTTCGTAAAATTCCGGCCGTGAATGACGACGGTATCGCCGCTGCCGAAATGGTCGGGTGAAACGCTTTCAATGATGGGACGGTCGAGGATGGATGCGGGAGACGAGTATACTTTGTATTTTGGAGCGCTGGAAGACTGTGCGGGCGAAGTACTGCTTGATGCCACGCCATTGGAACGGTCATCACCCGAGACAAAAGAGAGGATGTCGGCAAAGGATATCCGTCCGCCGTCAGGTTGGGCAGCAGGCTCGGTTAGCTGGTCGGCGGGATACCGGCCGACGGAGACGAGCGGCGCCCGCTCCGCGGGCGCCGCACCCGCCCCCGAAAACACCGTCTTCCGCAGTATAAAAAACCCAGCCGCGCATACCGCGAGCACGCACAGCGCGAGAGCGATGCGCTTGCGGGAAGGTGCCGGGACGGACGTGCCGGAAGGCTCATGCATGCTGCGAAGTATACCATGCGCGCGCCGCGCGGATTTTCTTACAGCGCCTTGGCGAGCGCGAGCCAGTCGTCGAGAGAGAGGTCTTCGGCGCGAGCGTTCGGCGGCAGGCCTTGTTCCGCAAGCACTGCAGCGATTGCTTCCTTGCCGGCAGCAGCCTCAAGATTGCGCGCGAGCAGCTTGCGCTTGTGCGCGAAACCGGCCCGCACAATCGTGAAAAAATGTGCGGCTGCCGCGTCCTTCGCCGCCGATCGCCCGCCGATCCGCCAGCCCTGGAACCGCGTGGACGAAATACCATCCACTGCAATCACGGCCGAATCCACCTTAGGCGCCGGCCGAAACGCGCTCGCCGACACCTTGGCCGCGATGCGCGGCGTGCCGAACGCCTTCACGGAGATCGAAAGAATGCTCTCCTTGCCGTCTCGCGCCACAATGCGCGTCGCCACTTCTTTCTGGATCAGCATGACGGCTACCGACGGGGGCGTGCGCTCGGCCAGGAATTTCTCGAAGATCGCGCCGGTAATGTAATACGGAATGTTCGCGACGAGCTTGTACTGCCCCGCTGCGAGACCGTACGCGGCGGGATCAAAGTCGAGGATGTCCGCCTCCACGAGCGAGAGGGCGCCGGATGCAATCGCGTCCGCGAAACGCTCTTCGAGCACGGGGATCAGGCCGCGATCCTTCTCCACGGCAAGCACCCGCGCGCCAGCCGCGAGCAGCGCCTCGGTGAGCACGCCCTCCCCCGGCCCGATCTCAAGCACGGCGTCGCCCGGCACTACCCCGCCGGCCGCGACCATGGCCTTCACGACCGACGAGCTGCGCAGAAAATGCTGGCCCAGGGATTTTTTGGCGCGGTATGCCATATATATGCATGCGTACTGTAGCATGATTTCGCGCTTGTTTTAAAGGATATTTGTGTACTTGACTTTTATATATAAAAATGATATAATGTACTAAAATCATCGTTTATGAATTCTTTGACAGCACTAGTAGAGACTCCCCGGAAAAGAACGGGTTATTTTGGACCACTAACGGCCACCGTGGCAGTACTCTGGTTCTTCAGCGCACTCTTCATATACTTCAAGGCGGATGAAATAACGCCCAAGTATCACGGCCTGCATAATCGACTGCTTATGGACGGAAAACCTCTTCCAAAAGCAATGAGCATCAATCACGAATTGTGGTTCGATTATTACACTGAGGAACCGGAAATAGATAAGTACGGAGACCCCATGGTGACCTTTGGCACCATACTGACATGGATCATCGCGATCATTTTCTTCTTCCTTGCAGGAAGCATGTCTGTCACATTGGACGAAAAACCGTCCTGGCCGATGATTTTCGTTTGGATCTTTTTCCTAGCGGTGCCTCTCACGATGAACGTCTTCAAGGCCGAATTCGTGTACTGGATGGCAACCCAGTTGTAAACGCGCGCAAAAGGGACCGATACGTCGGTCCTTTTTTTCGTGCCTAATCGAAGAATATGGACGGCAGCGACCGCGGGATCTCCGCGTGCAGCTCTATCAGCTCCTCCGGTATATCGTAGAGAAATTCGGACGGAACGGAGATGTTGCGCGACCCGAAGACCATGCGGCTCTGCGCGTGCGTGAGGTATATCTTTTCCTTGGCGCGGGTCAGAGCGACATAGAACAGACGGCGTTCCTCTTCCGCGTCCTCGGCCTTGGCCGCACGGGTGGCGCGCTCGTGCGGGAAGAGTCCCTGCTCGAGGCCGACGATGAACACGACACGGAATTCAAGGCCTTTGGACGCATGCACCGTAAGCAACCGCACGCCTTCGGGAGATTCGGCCAGCGCGTCCGAGTCGCTGCGCAGTGCCGCGTCTTCCAAAAATTTCAGCACGCCTTCGCCGAGCGGCAGCGTGTCGTACACGGAGGCAAGCGTCGCGAGCTCGCCCACGTTCTCGATGCGCTCTACTCCCTGTTCCCCTTCGCTCTCATACTCCTCGCGCAGACCGGAGACGTCGAGTACGGTGCGCACGAGCGCAGACGGATACTGCTCCTCGCTTGCGGCTTTGATCTGATCCAAGATGCGCTCGTATCCGGCGATCGTCTGCTTCACTTTCGGCGTCAGCTGTTCGCGCATGCCGGCAAAGATTTTTGCCACGGACGCATCGCCGATGCCGCGCCTCGGCTTATTGATCGTGCGCTTCAGGTCGGCGAGCGAATCGCGGTTGAGCGCGGCACGAATGTACGCGATGACGTCCTTGACCTCGGCGCGCTCGAAGAACTGCGTGCCGATCACCCGGTACGGGATGTCGGCGAAAAGCATGGCCTCCTCGAGCACGCGCGACTGGAAATTGGCTCGGAAGAGCACGGCGATCTCCTCGGGCGGAAATCCTCCGGCGATCAGCATCCGGCACTGCTCGGCCACGAACCGCGCCTCGTCGGTCTCAGAAAATCCCTCGTAGCGCGAGAGTTTCTCGCCCGTGCCAAGCTCGGTGAAAAGATTCTTGGGCAGGCGCACGGTGTTCTTCTGGATCACGGCATTCGCCGCGTCGAGGATGCGCGAGGTCGAGCGGTAGTTCTGCTCGAGGAACACGCTCTTGGCGCCCGGAAAATCTTTCTCAAAATGGAGCATGTTCTTGATCTTCGCCCCGCGCCAGGAGTAGATATTCTGATCCGTATCGCCCACGACGCAGACATTCTTGCTCTCCCCTGCAAGGAGCTTGACCATGCGGTACTCCATCTCGTTCGTGTCCTGGTATTCGTCCACGTGCAGGTAGCGCCACTTGTTCTGGTACGCGGCGCGGATCTCCGGTTCTTTCTCGAGCAGGCGCACGGCTTTGACGATGAGGTCGTCGAAGTCCACCGCGCGCGACTCCTGCAGTTTGCGTTCGTACACGCGCCAGATGCGCAGTGCGTCGCTCTCGGACTGGGATGACACCTGGTCGGCGTACGAGTCCGGCGTATACCCGCCCATCTTGGCGCCCGAGATGATGTGCTTCACGCGCTTCGGGTCGAGCAGCTTCGGGTCGATGCCGAATTCGCGCATAGCCTCGCGGATCACGGAGCGCGCGTCGTCCTCGTCGAATATGGAGAAGTGCTTCGTCAGGCCGAAGTAGCCGGCGTTATCGCGGATGATCATCCCGCCGAGGCGATGGAACGTCGTGACCGTCGGCACGCCGTCTATGTTATGCATGCGGATCGCGGCCTCCACGCGCTCGCGCATCTCGCCGGCGGCCTTGTTCGTAAAGGTGACGGCCAGAATATGCCACGGCGCTACGCCTGAGAGTATCAAATGCGTGATGCGCTCGGTAAGCGTCTTGGTCTTGCCCGCGCCGGCGCCGGCCACGATGAGCAGCGGGCCTTCCGTGCACTCTACGGCCTCGCGCTGGGCGGGATTCAGATGGGAAAGATCGTGATGAGGGGCTAGCATGCCCGAATACTATAGCAGACCTCCCGCGGGGACAGAAAGGGCGGGGGGGGGGGGGGGCGGGAAAAACCGAAGGGGGTTTTTTAGCTCCCGG
>CAYMVF010000022.1:0-327 GCA_964394045.1 uncultured Candidatus Saccharibacteria bacterium
CCGCGCCGCGCTTATGCGCGGCGCGGCCTACGCTTCCGGTTTTCTTGCCCTTACGCTGCCATTCTTTGCGGCGAACCGCATCGCGTACGGTGACGCTCTGCTGCCGCTCCGCGCCGGATCGGCGATCATCCGCAATTTGCCCGAGCTGTACCATCAGGCCCCGCTTTTTTATTTCTCTTCGATCATTCGCACGAACGTGCTTGCCATTTTTGTCCTCGTGCCGCTTGCCATGCTTGCGCTCGGCCGCCGTGGGGGGGCGCCAGCGCGGGGCCCCCCCGCGGACCAACCCCGCGGACATTTTAAAGGGTTGTTTATTTTGTTGTTTAC
>CAYMVF010000022.1:337-11017 GCA_964394045.1 uncultured Candidatus Saccharibacteria bacterium
TTTTTGGCCGGGTGCCGCTGCCCTTGGTGGCGCGCGGCCGCCGTGCGGCTCCGCATGCGCGGCGCCGCACGGCGTACATCGCCGTCTTCATTTTCCTCGCTTTGTATCTTGGTTACTTCACCAAGCTTCCGCACAAGGAGCTGCGCTACTCGCTTGCTTTTCTTCCCATGGCCTTGGCGGCGGCCGGCGGCGGCATCGCCTGGGCGGCCGAGCGTATCGGCGGCCGCCGCCTTGCCATCCTCGTCCTCGCTTTCTGCGTATGCTTCGGCAGTTACTCCGCTGTACGCATCGGCAAGGAAGCTGTGCGCAGCGATCAGGTCTACGACGAGGTCGGACGCTCGCTTTCTGCATATGCAGCTCGCTCCGGCCGCACGCCCGTCCTGCTCTCGTCCGCACCCTTTCCCGCCGCCGTCTCCGATGCGCGCATCGCCGCCACCATGTATGACGACTGGCGTGAAGTGCTCGCGAAATATGAGGCGACCCGCGAAACCGTCACGCATGTGCTCATCGACACGTGCACGCTCGAGACGGTCTGCCGCCTCGACGCGGGCTGCACCGAGGGCAGGGAAGCGGCACTCGCCGCCATCCGCGGCGAGTCCCGCATTGTCGCGGATGGCGCCGCCGGCTCCTGCCGTGTTACCCTGTACGAACGCATATGAGCACCGTCCGCCTCTCAGTCGTGATCCCCGCATACAACGAGGAACGCCGCATCGCCTCCACGCTGCGCGAGACCTGCGCATACCTGGCCGCGCAGCCGTATTCGAGCGAGGTCGTTGTCGCGCTCAACAATTGCAGCGACGCCACGGCTGTCGTGGTGTCGGCGCTTGAGGCCGAATTCCCGATGCTCCGGCATATCGATCTGGGCATGGTGCGCCGTCCGTCCGGAACCAAAGGACTGGCCGTCTCCCGGGGCATGCTCGAGGCGCGCGGCGCGTACCGGATCTATATGGACGCCGACAACGCGGCGAAGATCTCGGAGATAGAGAAGCTCTGGCCGCTCATGGAGTCCGGCTGCGACATAGCTTTCGGCTCGCGCTATGTGCCCGGGGCGGATCGGATCGTCTCCTGGTACCGGCGCATGCTTTCTCGCGCGGGCAACCTGCTCGTGCGCGCCCTGCTCCTGCCTGGCGTGCGCGACACGCAGTGCGCTTTCAAGCTCTGCACCGCCGCCGCAGCCGAGGCGATCTTCCCACGGCTCAGCATCGCAGGCTGGGGATTCGACATGGAGGTGTTGTACGTCGCGCGCCGGCTTGGCTTCCGCGCTTGCGAAGTGCCCATCGTGTGGCGCGAAGTCGGACACTCCTCGCTCAAGGCCCGTGCCTTTCGTACCGCCCTCCAGGATCTGCTTTCCATACGCGTTCGGGCGTGGCTCGGCGGATATCGCGCATAAAAAAAGACCAGCGCGAAACTGGTCTTTTTTCGTGAGCCGGCAGCAGGATTCGAACCCGCGACATCTATTTTACAAAAATAGCGCTCTACCAACTGAGCTATGCCGGCGTGCACCGCACGTTATTCCTTCTCCTCGCGCGCGGCGACGATCGTCTCCTTGTGCGCGCGTATGTCGGCGATGAAGCCGCTCGGCTTCGCGCCCTCGCCGCCTGCATAATGGCCGTTCGTGTGCAGGAAGCGCGTGAGCCGTTCTTTGATCGCGCGGTCCGTGCGGCGCAGCCAGTTGGCCGCGACGATCCATGCCTTCAGCGCGAGCAGCACCGAGTGGTGCGCCGTGAATTTCGCGAGTTCCATGAGGCGCATGCGAACGGCCTCAATCGAGAGCTCGGTCCAATCCGCTTCCTCGTACGTGCCCGGGGCATACGCGCCCCGGCGCACCAGCCAGATCTTGCGGGCGATCATGGCGAACGAGAGCGCGATGGCGAACAGGAATAGTGCGATGGTGAATACCATATGTATAGAGCACGCGCGGCGGCCTTAGGCCGCCGCGACGCGCGAGAACGAGACGAGCTCAGCGCCGCCCTGCTTGAGGAGGCCGCCGATCGTCATGTCGGGATTCTTGATGAACGCCTGGTCAAGGAGCGTGCGCTCCTTGAAGAACGTGTCGATCTTGCCCGTGAGCATCTTCTCCTGGATGTCGGCCGGCTTTCCAGAAGCGGCGACTTCCTCGGCGAACATTGCCTTGACCTTCTCGACGGCATCCGCCGGGACGTCCTCGCGGGACTTATACTCCGGATTCATGGCCGCGATGTGCATGGCGATGTCCTTGGCGAGCGCCTCGGTGCCGGCCGAAAGGCCGACCACGGCGCCCACACGGCCGTCGTGCACATACGTCCCGGTGACCGGAGCCTCGACCACGGCGATCTCGCCGAGCTGGATGTTTTCGCCGAGTTTCTGGATGCCCTCGGAGATGAGCTCTGCCGAAGCGGCAGTCGCAGCCTCCGCTCCTTCCGCGAGCGCCTTCTGCGCGAGCGTCTCGGCAATGGCCGTGAAGTCCGCGTTCTTGGCGACGAAGTCGGTCTCGCAGCGCAGCACGAGGAGCAGAGCCTTGCCGGATGTCTCGGTCTTGGCCACGGCACCTGCGGCCGCTTCGCGGTCGGATTTCTTTGCCGCGATCTCGGTCGACTTCTTCTTGAGGATGAGCAGCGCCTTTTCCATGTCGCCGCCGGCCTCCTCAAGGGCCTTCTTGCACTGCATGACGGACACGCCGGTCTTGTCGCGCAGTTCCTTCACTTGTTCGGTGGTGATCATACAGGTTTTCAGTATAGCACTATTAGTGCTTGTAAGCCTCCGCGAGGCGCTTGACGATGAACTCGATCGAGGCGCGGGAGGAATCGTTGGCGAGCACGGCGTGCGTCACAGCCGTGATGTCGCAGTCCGTCGAAGCGACGGCGATCGTCGGGATGCCGAGGCGGGAGGCCTCCTTTACGGCGATCTCTTCCTTCTTCGGGTCAACAATCACGAGTGCGTCCGGCGTGCCCTTGAGGGACACGATGCCGGAGAAGAGCTCCTCCATTTTCGCGACTTCGCGGGCGATGAGCAGCTGTTCCTTCTTGGTGTACTTCTTCTGGAGGTCGCCCGAGATCTTTGCGGCGCGGAGTTCCTCAAGGCGCGCGAGGCGCTTCTTGATCTCCGGGAAATTCGTGAGCGTGCCGCCGACCCAGCGGGACGTGACGAAGGGGAGGTTCAGGCCCTCGGCGGCGGCGCGGACGGCCTCCTTGGCCTCCGGCTTGGTGCCAACGAAGACGATGGTCTTGCCCTTTTCGCCGAGCGCCGCGATGACGGCCTCTGCCTCCTTGAGCATGACCTCGGTCTTCTCGATATCGATGATGTCGACCTTGTTCTTGGTGGCGAAGAGGTGCTTCGCGACCGACGGATGGCGGCGCGTGCGGGAGTACCCGAAGTGCGCGCCGACGGTGAACAGCTCTTTTACAAGAGCGGATGCGTTGTCTGCCATATGAGCATTTGCATGGCCGGGATCGCTCCTCGGCCTTAATTCTAATACCTTCCGTTTTTAGGCATTTCAGCCGATCTACAGGGAAGTCAGGAATGACCGTGCTCCCCACGGAAGACTCTTGCACTATAGCAAATATGTGTCTTTTTAGCTACTTGACTTTTATACTAATAAGGAGTATAATACTAAGAAATATAACGATTATGATTAGTTTGATACGTTCACCCCAGTTCAATGCCCGTGACTATTCCACTGTGTATGCGGATATAAACACCTGGATTGAAAACGAGACATCCGAGGCTCATAAGAAAAATAAGAAAATTATCAGCCATTCGTTTTCGATAACCAGTCATCATTTTACAAAAAGCGACGATATTGAAAGGCAGGGGTTTCTGGGTTCCGCTTCGCTTTTGGCTGAGCTTGAATAGTATCCAGGGGAGTATAAGCCGGTTTCGATACCGGCTTTTTTATTTGTAAACGCTGCCCGTTTGGGGTAGTATCCCCATATATGAAGCAGTCTCAGTTGTTTACGAGGACCCGCCGGGAGGCTCCGGCGGACGAGCAGGCGAAGAACGCCGAATTGCTCATCAAGGGCGGCTACATCCACAAGGAGATGGCGGGCGTGTATTCCTTCCTGCCGCTCGGCCTGCGCGTGATCAAGAAGATCGAGGCCATCATCCGCGCGGAGATGGATGCGATCGGCGGCATGGAGATGCGCACGAGCGCGATCCAGAGCCGCGATGTATGGGAGAAGACCGGCCGCTGGAGCGATGACGTGGTGGACAACTGGTTCAAGACCGAGCTCAAGAACGGCGGCGAGGTCGGCCTCTCGTTCACGAACGAGGAGGCGTACTCGAACATCCTCAAGGAATACGTGCACTCGTACCGCGACCTGCCTGCGTATCCGTACGATTTCAAGACGATCTTCCGCAACGAGACGCGCGCCAAGAGCGGCATCATGCGCGGGCGCGAATTCTATTGGAAGGCGCTCTACTCTTTTTCCAAGGATGATGCGCAGCACCAGGAATTCTACGAGAAGGCCAAGCAGGCGTACAAGAACATTTTCCAGAAGGCGGGCATTGGGCATGTCACATACATGACGTTCGCTTCCGGCGGCACATTTTCGAAATTCTCGCACGAGTTCCAGACCGTGACCGGTGCGGGCGAGGACACGATTTACATCGACGAGTCCAAGGGCATTGCCGTGAACAAGGAAGTGTACACGGACGAAGTGCTTGCTGACCTGGGTCTCGACAAGGACAAGCTCGTCGAACAGCGCGCCGTCGAGGTGGGCAACATTTTCTCGCTCGGCACGAAATTTTCCGCGCCGTTCGATCTGGCGTATACGGACGAGAACGGCGAGCAGCAGCTCGCCGTGATGGGCAGCTACGGCATCGGCCTCGGCCGCCTCATGGGTACGATCGTCGAGGTGCTCTCGGACGACAAGGGTATCATCTGGCCGGAATCGGTCGCGCCGTACCGCGTGCACCTGCTTGCGCTCGGGGATACGGAAGAAGTGGCGAAGGAAGCGGATGCGCTGTATGCGTCGCTTGCCGCCGCAGGTGTCGAGACACTCTACGACGACCGCGCAGGCGTCTCCGCAGGGGAGAAATTCGCGGACGCCGACCTGCTCGGCATGCCGCTCCGTGTCGTCGTCTCTGCCCGCAGCCTCAAAGACGGCGGCGTAGAAGTGAAGAAGCGCACCGACGAGAAGGGCGAGATTATGGAGGCTGCCGCGCTCGTTGAGTCGCTCAAAGTATAAGGTCCTCGCGTCGCTATGTTCAAGAAGCTCCACGACACATTTTCAAATGACATTGGCATCGACCTGGGGACGGCGAACACTCTGGTGTATTTGAAGGGCCATGGCATTGTGATCAACGAGCCTTCGGTCGTGGCAGTGAACAACAAGACCGGGCGCATTGTCGCCGTGGGCACGGAGGCCAAGAACATGCTCGGCCGCACGCCGGGGCACATCCGGGCCGTGCGGCCTATCATCGACGGCGTGATCTCCGACTTCGAAGTGACGGAGGAGATGCTGGCGTATCTGATCGCCAAGGCCGAAAAAATTTCGAAGAAATTTTTTCGGCCGCGGGTCGTCGTGGGCGTGCCGAGCGGCATCACCAACGTAGAAACCCGGGCCGTGTACGATGCGGCAAAATCTGCCGGCGCGCGCGAAGTATACGTGATAGAGGAGCCCATGGCTGCCGCTATCGGCATCCGCCTGCCCGTAAAGGATCCGGTCGGCAGCATGATCGTCGACATCGGCGGCGGCACGACGGACATCGCCATCCTCTCGCTCGGCGGCATCGTGCGTTCCAAGAATTCCAAGGTCGCGGGCGACCGTCTGAACGCCGATATCGCGTCGTACCTGCGAGACGAATTCAAGCTCCTCATCGGCGAGAAGACGGCCGAGAACGTGAAGGTCGCCATCGCAAGCGTCGTCGAGGGTTCGTTCCGCGAGGCTCAGGTGCGCGGCCGCGATCTGGTCACAGGCCTGCCGCGCGAGGTCATTATCACGGACAGCGACATCCGCGAGGCTATTGCGCCTGCCATCAACGAGCTGGTGGACGGCATCAAGGAAGTACTCGAGACGACTCCGCCTGAGATCCTCTCCGACGTGATGCACCGCGGCATCGTGCTCTCCGGCGGCGGCGCGCTGCTTGCCGGTCTCGACCAGCTCCTTGAATCGACGCTCAAGATCCCGATCTACGTGGCCGAAGATCCGCTCACGGCGGTGGCGCGCGGCGCGGGGGTCGTGCTCGACAGCGTGGACGAGTACCGCGAGCAGCTCGTGGGCTCGGCGGGCGACGGTTCGCCGCGTTAGTTTTCCCCGCGCCGCCGCCGCGGGATTTTTTGTATACTGTCACCACATGGCCATCCATCGCCAATTCGTACCGGCTCAGACACGCTCGCGCCGCACGCGCGCAGCGGCGATCGTTTTCGTGGTCGCCGTCATCTTCCTCGTGCCGCCGCTGCGCCGCACTGCTTTCGACGCCGCGGGCGCCATCGGTCTCGGCACGGCGCGCGTCACGCGTTCTGTCGGCGGGTGGATCGGCGGCATCGGTACGGGCCTGCGTTCCAAGCGTGCGCTCGTCGCACAGAATGAGTCGCTCCGCGCCGAGCTCGGCAAGGCCGCTGCGCAGCTTGCCGCGCGTGAGCAGCTGCTCGCGGAGAACGCAGCGCTCAAGGAAGCATTGGGCCGCCGTGGCGAAGCACATTTCATCGTGGCTTCCGTGCTCCGGAAGCCGCCCGTCTCGGCGTACGATACGCTCGTCATAGACGGCGGCGGGGAGGCGGGCCTTGCCGAAGGACAGACAGTCTACGCATATGGCGAGACGCCGATCGGCACGATCGTCGAGGTCTCCGGTAATTCCGCAGTCGTGCGTCTGTGGTCCGCCCCCGGCGAAAAGACGGCAGCACGTCTGTCTCCGGCAGGTATCGACATAGAGCTTGTCGGCCGAGGGGGAGGAAATTTTGAGGCCATCGTACCCCAGGACCTCGCCGTACCTGAGAGTGCAAGCGCAGTGACGCGCGAGCTCAATGCGAAAGTCTTGGCCCGCTTCCGGAAGGTCATCTCCGATCCGCGCGATCCGTTCCAAACGCTCCTCATGTCCGCGCCGGTGAACGTGCAGATGCTTTCCTTCGTGGAGGTGCGGCAATAAAAAAATCCCCGCACGAGTCGGGGATTTTTTTTGAGCGCGCTCACTATTTGAGCATACGGCGCTTCTTTGATTGACGCTTTTTTATCTCCGCGGCATTGAATGCATCGAAGTTTGTTTCAGAGTTCTCAAGAAGGCGTTCCAAGATGCTGTTTGATTCGCGGTGCGAATCGTGCGGGATCCGTTTGCGGGGTTTTTTCACTGTCATGGCCGAAATATTTTTGTTTCTTGTATGATACCACATACGATATTTTTGTCAAAAGAAACGCCCCGGATGTCCGGGGCGTTCGCTCATGCGTTCGCGGCTAGTATTCCCATGATTGCCGTAAGGCAAAGCAGGAGGAAGAATGCGATGCGGAAGCTTTTCTTCCTGCGCAGGTATGCAGTCTCGTCTGCGGTGCCTACGTGGTATCGGTTGATCGGCTTGATAGCGCCTCCGTTGTACAGATTTTCCTGTACAATGGTCGTCTTTGGGCTGTCGCACAGCCAGAACAGGCCGATCATGAGGGTCAAAATCGCTGAAATAAAACATGTAATTCCCATAGTACGGTTTTTATTGAATACATGATACCACGCCGAAGTATTTTGTCAAAACACCGCGTTCTGCTATAGTGCAATTGCTTTGCAGTCCATACGGTTCACCATCCAGAAGAAGCTTCCCGGCGCGCTCGGCCGTGCGGGCGTTTTGGAGACGCCGCACGGCACCGTTGAGACGCCGGCCTTCGTGCCCGTTGGCACCAAGGCGACTGTGAAGGGCATCACGCCCGAGATGCTTGCCGGGCTCGGTGCGCAGATCGCGCTCGCGAATACATATCACTTGTATTTGCAGCCGGGCGACGAGCTCGTCGCCCGTGCCGGCGGCCTGCACGACTTCATGCACAGGCAGAAGCCCCTCAACACCGATTCCGGCGGGTTTCAGGTCTTTTCACTCGGCGCAGCCTACGGCAAAGGCATTTCCAAAGTACTCCATCCAGCCGATCCTTCCAAACAGATACCTGAACGTTCTACTGCCGACGATGGTGTGCCGCGCCTCGCGACCATCGGATCGGATGGTGTCTCGTTCCGATCGCATATCGACGGCAGCCTGCATTACATCACGCCGGAGCGCTCGATGGAGATCCAGCATAATCTTGGCGCGGATATCATTTTCGCATTCGATGAATGCACTTCGCCCACGGAAGATCGCCGCTATCAGGAAGAGGCGCTTTTGCGCACACATGCTTGGGCCAAGCGCAGCCTCGATTTCCATGCCTCGCGGCCGAACGCAGAGCGACAGGCTTTGTTCGGCATCGTGCAGGGCGGGCGGGACGAGGAACTGCGCCGCCGTTCGGCGCGCGAAATTTCGGCGATGCGCTCCACCGGCGGCGCAGCTTTCGACGGCTTCGGTATCGGCGGCAGTTTCGAGAAGGACGACCTGCATAGTGCCGTGCGCTGGGTGAACGAAGAGCTTCCGGAGGACAGGCCGCGGCACTTGCTCGGCATCGGCGAGCCGGAGGATCTTTTCATGGGCGTGGAGAACGGCGTTGATCTCTTCGACTGCGTCGCGCCCTCGCGCAACGGCCGCACCGGCACGCTCTATACGAGCGCGGGCAAGATCCACATCTCGAATGCGCGGTATCAGGAAGATTTCTCGCCGATAGAGCAGGACTGTACCTGCTACACGTGCACGTACTTTACTCGCGCCTACGTCGCGCACCTCTTCCGCGCCAAGGAAATGCTCGGCAGTACGCTCGCCACCATCCACAATCTGCATTTCATAACAAATCTCGTGAAAAATATGCGCGCGTCCATTTTGGACGGTACGTTTGCCCAGTTTAAGCAGTCGTTCCTCTCCGGCTACCGCAAAGATTGACATGTGCCTGCCGTGGCGGGACAATACAAGCGACAGTGTGTTTATATTGTTCATTTAAAACCTATCTGTAATGGAACAAGAAAATGTGAAGAACGGTTTTGGCGGCTTCCAGCCTATCCTCGATAGCATCGCCGGATGCACCCGAGTTTCGTTTGCGACAGAAAAAGCTCCCGGCACGTATTCCTATCATAGGACGGATGAGTCTGCGGATTTGCGTAATCTGGCGGCATTCACGGTATCGGTGTCTTCGCCCGGCGGGCATTGTCTGGAGGCAGGGACGGCGGCGGTCATCATCGTGCAGCCTGAATTAGCCAAGGCGGACGGCGTGAAGTACCGCATCAGAGGATCTCTCAGAGAGTCCTGCGGAGACAGCGTCGGTTTTTCGCCCGAGATGCTTGAGATCTTGGATGCGACCACGAATGAGTGCTTCAGGACGTTCAAGATTTTTTAACGGCCGCCGCGCATCGTGGCGGTTTCCGTTTTATGACGGGCGGGCGTATACTCTGCCCATGAGCGAACTCGAGAAGGGATTTTATTACCACTACAAGCACGACGCGGAAGGCCCGGTGAACAACTATGCGTATGAAGTCATGGGTACGGCCAAGCACAGCGAGGACGGATCCGCTTTTGTCGTGTATCGCCCGATCCGCGACAGCGAATACTACAAAGGGTTTGATTTCAGCGTCCGTCCCTATGATATGTTTTGCGAGTCTGTGGAAAAAGACGGAGTGACCGCTCCGCGTTTCAAGAAGATCACGGACCCCGCCGTCATCGCCGAGCTTGCGAAGATTCGCGATACGATGTATCGTGATTGAAATTTGCTGACAGGATTCTTGAGCCATGGGATCGAGAAAGTCCCACGTTTCGCCGGGTAGCGAGTTCAATGGCAAGACAGATCTTGTAGAGCAACAGCCGGGCAACAGTCACAGCCGGAAAAGGGTGTAGTTAGGAGGCAGTTCTTTTTTTAATGGAAATCTTTCATGGCAGCACTGTTCTGCGTGGCAATGGTCGACAATGCATATCCCCCAGTATCGGCGAGAGAAAAGGGAGAGCCCAAACCGGGGTCCGCAACGATCTTTTCCGAAGCGGTCTCGGGGTTGCAGGACTGCCCGCGGTGTCTTCCGGCGACTCGATGGAGAGCGGAAGTACGGCATCGTGCGCGATCCTAAGTACTGCGGAGGCAGAGAACCTCCGCAGGAATCAGCCGGTACCATCCGGCAAGGCGCAATTGTCTTGTGAATGGAATGGAAGCAGTTGAATGAAAGGTTATGAGCGCCCGCGGGGTATCCGCGCGGGCGCTTTTTTCTTTTCCTGAAACGGGGTAGAGTGTGGTCGTGGGAAAGCAGCTCTTCAATCTGGTGAGCGAGTACAAGCCGGCAGGCGATCAGCCGGAGGCTATTGCCGCGCTCGTCGCCGGCCTCAAGAAAGGTCTGCGCAAGCAGACGCTGCTGGGCGCGACGGGAACCGGCAAGACGTTTACCATGGCCAACGTGATCGCCCAGTGGCAGAAGCCGACGCTTGTGATCGCGCACAACAAGACGCTCGCCGCGCAGCTCGCGCAGGAGTTCCGCGAGTTCTTCCCGGACCATGCCGTGCATTATTTCGTCTCCTATTACGATTTCTACCAGCCGGAGGCGTACCTCCCGGCGAGCGACACCTACATCGAAAAGGATGCGCAGATCAACAAAGAGATCGACCGCTTGCGCCATGCTTCCACGCAGTCGCTGCTTTCGCGCAAGGACGTGATCATCGTGGCATCCGTATCC
>CAYMVF010000023.1:0-10520 GCA_964394045.1 uncultured Candidatus Saccharibacteria bacterium
GGATGATATAGAGCTTGCCGAGCAGTAAAGCCAGCACCGACCCCACGACCATGTACAGCGACCCGAAGATGAGCGAGAGACCGAATGCCATAAGGAACAGCGCGTACTGCGTGGGGCTGCGCGTATACCGGTACGGACCGGCACAAAACTGGTCTCGGCATATCGTCTCCGGGGCCGCGGCGCGCGCCGCAGCCGAACGGCCCGACGCCCGCTGCGCCCAGTACGCAAGAAGCGTGCCGAGCACGATGAGCATAAAGCCAAGTTCGGCTTCATATGGAAACGATATCTGGTCGGGCCAGAAATGCGTGAGTCCGAAGCCGATGACGATCGCGGCGAGGTACGCCAAATAGCCCTGAGCAAGGACTTCGTGCACGGAAAGGCCGAGGGTCCGGGTCGGAGACTGCATACGCGCAGTATACGCCCGAGGTATAGTTTTGCAAAAGCGGCGGCCTATTTGAGCTCGCCCCAATTGGCCCCGGTCGAGACATGCACTTCCAGCGGCACCGGGCGCTTGCCCTTGAGGAATTCGCGCGGCAAGACGCTTTTCATCACATTCTCCACGAGCACGGAGACCTCGCGCACGGCGTCGTCGTCTACCTCATAGACAAGCTCGTCGTGCACCTGCAGGATGAGTTTTGCCTTCTGATCGAGACGCTCGTTCTTGAGCGCCTGATCGGCATCGCGGATCGCGATCTTGATGCAATCGGCCGCCGTGCCCTGCAGCGGCGCATTGCCCGCCTGGCGCTCGGCCGCTGCGCGCAGATACGGCAGCGGACTCTTCATGAGCGGGAAATGGCGCCGGCGTCCGAAAAGCGTCTCTGTGTAGCCGTGCTTTTTCGCGAATGCCTTCACGCTCTCCATGTACCCCGCGATGCTCGGAAAGCTCGCGAAGTAGCCGTCGAAGAATTCCTGCGCTTCTTTACGGCTGCTGCCGAGATTCTGCTGGAGCGCGGTCACGCCCATGCCGTACAGGATACCGAAGTTGATCACCTTGGCTTTGCGGCGCATATCGCCCGCAACCTCGCTCTCCGGGACGCCGAAGACCCTGCTTGCGACGGCGGCATGAATGTCTTTGCCGGCTTCGAACGTGTCGATCAGATAATCGTCGCCGGACATGAGAGCGGCCACGCGCAGTTCGATCTGCGAATAGTCGAACGCAATGAATGTCTTGCCTTTCGGAGCACTGAACGCCTCGCGGATACGCTTGGCCAAGCCGTCCGACATGGGGATGTTCTGCAGGTTCGGGTTCGAAGAATTGAAGCGCCCCGTCGTCGTACCCGCCTGGTTGAACGTCGCATGGATCCGGCCGTCCTTCCCCGCAAGCGCGGGCAGCGTGTCAATGTAGGTGAAAAGCAGCTTGGAAAGCTCGCGGTATTTGAGGATCTCGTCGATGATCGGATGCAGGCCCTGAAGCTTTGCCAGCTCGCTCTCGCGCGTGGAGCGCGCGCCGGTCTCCGTCTTCTTGAGGCGCGCACCACTCCCCTCGCCCACCTTGAGCTCATCAAAGAGCACCTCGCCGAGCTGCTTCGGAGAGTTGATGTTGAACTCGCGCCCGGCCATGCGGTGAATGTTTTTCTGGATAGCATCGAGCTCTGTGTGCGCCTCGGCCGAAAGCGCGGCCATGCGCTTCGGGTCGATCATGATGCCCGTGCGCTCCATCTCCTCCACGATCGGCAGGATGGCCAGTTCGATGTCTTCATACACATACGTGAGGCCCTGTTCCTTGATATCGGCCAAAATCTTCCGCTTGCCATCGTCATAGCTCTTCGCGCCGCCATAGTGCGTAATGTTATCGACCGTGATGTTCGAAAGATCGGAATTGATGAGCCAAAGCGCAATGGCCGTCTTCTTGAGATCGGCTGGATCGACATCTTCGACCGGCTGCGGAGCAGCCTCCTCAGCCAGACTGCGGTTCGCGCCGGCAGTATGTGAAACGGCAGCAGCTTTTCCGCCGGCATTCCCGGCGCCGAACAGGCTCTCCGCGCGCGGCACGAGCGAGCGGAACTCAAGCTCGCGGAAAAGCTCGAGCACGCGGGCAAGGTCCATGCTCTCGCGGAACTTCTGCTCCGGCAGATGGAATTCGATCGGCGCGTCGCGGCGGATCGTGGCAAGCGTCTTGGAGAAGAGTGCTTCCTCTTCGCCGTTCTTGAGCAGCTCAACGACGCGCGGCTTCACGACGGCGAGTACGGCTGCCTCATCGCTCTTGAGCTTCTTGTAGATGCTCTCGATCGTGCCGAACTGCCGGATGAGGTCGGTCGCCGTCTTCTCGCCGATGCCGGCGATGCCGATGATGTTGTCGCTCGGGTCGCCGCGCAGACCCTTATAGTCCGGCAGCAGCTTCGGCCCGAAACCGAAGCGTTCGACCACGCCCGGCTCGTCATACATGACAGTGTCGTTGATGCCCTTCTTGAGCGTGAATACGCGCACGCGCGCATCGTCCACGAGCTGGAGCGTATCCATGTCGCCGGAAGCGATGATCGTGTCGATGTGCTCGCGCTCGGCAGCGCTCATGCGCTCGACGATCGTGCCGATGATGTCGTCGGCCTCGAAACCCGGCGCATCATACATGGGGATACCGAAGGCCTCGAAGATCCGCCGCGAGCTTTTGATCTGTGCCACCAGGCCGTCATCCACCTTTTGGCGCGTACCCTTATATGCCTCGTACGCCTCGTGACGGAACGTCTTCTGCGGCAAGTCGTAGCAAGCGGCGATGTAATCCGGCTTGAGATCCGCGACGATTTTCATAAGCATGGCGGAGATACCATAGAGCGCGCCCGTCGGCTCGCCTTTGGAATTCGAGAACTCCGGCATGGCATGGTACGCGCGATGGATGATCGCATGCGCATCCAGCAGCACGAGCCGCTCCTTTTCCGCTTTTTTGGAGTTCTTCTTCGCCATATGCCTTGAGTATACGCGCGACCAGACAAATGAAAAGGCCTGCATCCCGCAGGCCTTTTGTACGATGAATCAGATCGTTCTGTCAGAAAATTCCTGAAAAATACTTTCCACTCCGGTGACAATGAACACCAGGAGCAGCGCGCCGACATAGCCGACAACGGCTCCCATGAGCGAGAAAATCACCGTATCGCCGGGAAGCGGGTCGCCCGACCACGCAAAAGCGAGAAAGCCCGCGCATATGCCGACAATCGTCGCGAAGAGCGGGATGTAGAACGGGCCGCCGTCTTTTTTCATGAGCAGCGGCGCCTGAATGAATGTCGCTGCAGCGGAAATGAAAGCGAGTATTTTCACATAGTCGACATGGCAGATCACCTGCCGGCGTGCGATCAGCACAGTTGCCAGATTCAGAGCAATAAGCAAAAAGACCTTCCTCATATATTCCATTTTTTATGAACGTATGCCGAAAGAGTACCAGTTTCGGCCGGGAGGTCAAGCCGTGAAGACTGCCTCACGATCCGTCTCGGAGACATGCGAAAGCGAGAGCCTGAGCGCATCTTCGGGCATCACGTCCGCCACGCGCTCGGGCCATTCGACGATGATCAGATTGTGCGGATCGGCGAGCAGTTCGCGCCAGCCGAGCTTCTCGAGCTCGGCGCCTCCCGCAAGACGGTAGGCGTCGATATGGACGAGGCGGTCGAAGCCGCGCGCGCATTCGGCGCGCGGCAGCGCATATGCCTTCATGATCACGAACGTCGGCGAGACCACGCTCTCGCGCACGCCGAGCGCGGCCGCGAGCGCCTGCGTGAGCGTAGTCTTGCCGGCACCAAGGTCGCCCGATAGCGCGAGCACTGCGGCGTGCCCACCGGGACGCAGCGCAGAGAGCACTTCCGCCGCGATGTCCGCTATTTCGTCTTTTGAGAAAATCTTTTTCATTCCGGTCAGCTGCCCCGATACTAGCACGGCCCGCTTCCCTTCGGGAAGCGGGCCGTATGGCTAGCGCATGCGCACAAGGAACTTAGTGAGGCAGGTTGTCGCCCTGGTAGCCCCCATAGTGCGGAGCATGCGGCGGCTCAGGATTGTGGCTCGCCGGAGCGTGATAGCCAGTACCGTTACCATTTCCATAGTAGTTATGCTGCACCGGAATGCGGGCGGCGCGCTCGGCGGCCTGGCGGTCATAGAACCAGCGGGCCAGGAGCACGAGAAGGACGATGAGGCCGATGAGCAGCACCCAGCCGAGCAGCGTGTTCGGGAAGAATCCGCTGCCCCAGAGCGCGAGGCCCGCGAGCGAGTTGCGGTTCACCACGTTGTTGAGCACATACGCGATGGCGCTGTCCTGCGCGTTGCCCGGCGTCGTGAAGGTCAGCGTCGCCGTCGTCACGAGGTTCGTGCCCGGGATGAGCGTCTCAGCCGCGCGGGCGAAGATCGTGACCGAGCCCTGCTGGCCCGGAGTGAGCGTGCCGACCGGCACGACGACCGTGTTGTTGGTCGTGAGCACGCCCTGCGTCGACTGTGTGTACACCACGCCCGACGGAAGGATCACGGCGAGCGTCGCGTTGGTGAGAGTCACGCTCGAGACGTTCTGCCAGTTGATCGTGTAGGTTATCGCGTCGCCCGGAGCGATGCCCACGGTCTGGTCCGCGATGTTGAGCGAGACGAAGGCCGAACCTGCGCCGACGCCCACGTTCACCGTGCGGGTCACGACGGTCGTCGTGGTGCCCGGGCCGCCGGTAGTCGGCGGGGTCGAGAAGGCGATCGAGGAACCGTAGTACTTCTGGCCGTTCCAGACCGCAACAATGCGGTAGTAGTAGGTCGTGTTCGGCGTCGTGCTGATCACGTCGAAGTAGTTGTTGGCCGAGCTGTTGACCACAGACTGCGCGGCAGTCTGCGAGCCGAAGGACGGCGAGGTGCCGTACTCGAAGTACGTGGTCGCGCCGTAGAGGTTCTGCGTGCCGTACACGAGACCGTTGAGGCGCGCGCTCGTCGGAACGACATTGGTCGCGAGCGAGGTCACGGCCGTGATGGAGCCGTACATCCCCGAGCCGTTCGTCACGAACGAGAGGATGCCGCCCTGGGTCGAGCCATAGCTGTTGGAGGCAATGAGCTGGTAGTAGTACGTGGTGTTCGGCTGAAGGCCAGTCACATAGGCGGACACATTGCCGGACCCAGAGTACATGGTCTGCACCGGAGTCGAATTGTAGAGCGCGTACTGGCTAGTGCCGTACTGGAAATTGTACGTCACCTGCGAGCCGTAATACGAACTCGTGTTCGAATTGATGTACCCGTTCAGTGTCTCGCTCGTGCCGTCCGTACCGGCATATGCCGTGAGCGTAGTGGCCTGCGGAGCCGAGCCCTGCGGGTTGACTAAGGTGTTCGTAACGGTCACGGTCTGCGTGGTCGCGGCGCTGCCGGAGCAGTAGCCGGTGATCGTGAAGGTCGCCGTGCCGTAGATCGCGCCAGTCGGGATAGAACCGGACATCATGGAGGAATTCACGCCCGGACCAATGACCGAGACGCTCGAGAAGCCGGAAGTATTCCAGTAAAGCGTGGTGCTCTGGCCATACGCGACCTGCGACGGCGAAGCGTAGAAGCTCGTCACGGAGCAGGAAGGGTTCACGACCGAGTTCACCGAAACCGTGAGGGACTGTGAAACGGACTGACCCGCGGAATTCATCGCGGTGAGCGTGTACGAGCTAGCGCCATAGAGCGCGCCCGTCCAGGCCGATCCGGAGATCGCCTGCTGACCGCTCATACCCGGACCCGAGATGGTGACATTCGAACAGCCCGTCGTGCTCCAGGAGAGCATCGAGCTGCCGCCTGCCTGAACGGTGGATGGATTGGCCGAGAAATTGGTGATGACACACGCAGTCGGATTGGTACCGCCCGCGCGCACATTCACCACAGCCGAAGCGGTGCGCGACGCACCGCCGCCTGCCGCCGTAAGGACGTAGGTCGTAGTCGAGTTCACCGCGCCCGTGTCGCGCGAGCCGCTCGCGGACACGTTGCCGGACACGCGGCCGCCGGCGAGCGAAACGCTCGTGCAGCCCGTCGTATTCCAGGAAAGCGTGGCGGACGAGCCGGCGGTAATGCTTGCCGGATTTGCCGTGAACGAAGTGATCGTGCACGTGCCGCCGGTCATGCCGGTGCCCGGGTTCGCCGGGCCGCCAACGATAAAGCGGTACTTGACCCAGCCGACCGCGTTCGGAGCGATGGTGCCAAGATTCTGCGTGCCCGTCGCCGGGAGCGAGCGCCACGTGCCGCCATTGTCCGGGGTCCAGTCGGCGCCGACAAGACTGATCGTGTGCGGGCCGTCCTTGAACGTGACCGTCACTGCGTTGGAGAGCTGGCTGGAACCGGACTGCACGAAGCCGGTAAACGAGAACGAGCCCTGCGAACCCGACGGCTGGTTGACAGTTGTCCAGGCGTTCGCCGCTCCAGTGCTCGAGTGATTGTGATAAATGACGCGGACGTCCACTTCGTCGCCGGCCGAGGCCGTGACCGCCGAACCCCAGCAGTTGGAGTTAGCGTTCTCGCGCGAGGTATGGTTCGCGACGACGACCGCGCTCGGGCAGTCGCCTGTGTCCCAGATGCCGGACGACGCCGCGCTCACGACGGCCGGAGCAGCCGAAAGAGCCGCAAAGGCGGCGAGGGCGATCAGGAACTTTTGGATGTTCTGTTTCATTCTGATGTACATGACCTTTCTGATAATCGACATATCTTTTAGGCCTCGACCGGACGGCGCATGCGATGTGCGCCCGGTCAAGGACTAAAGGGTATGGACAGTCCGCGATGGCGGACTGTCCGAAGGTTTAATTTTTGAACTGCATCATACCGATTGGACCCACTCCAACGCCGAGCAGTTTCGTATTGCTGAAAGCAGATGCGAAATGCCCGCGAAGCACGTCGTTGAGCGGAAGCCCGACTTTCACCGTGCAGTACAGCGAGGGGCGCTGCGGCTGCGGCTTCTGTGCTGCAATCTGCCTGCGCTGATAGTCCAGCGACTGGGCCGCAAGGTACGAGTAGCGCTGCTGCGCTGCTGCGACCGGCTGCGTGCCCCGATCGATCACATCGAGACCTCCCGGCTTGTTGCCTTGCCCGGGGGCAGGCTTCGGCCCGGTCGGACTGCCATTGATGTGCACCGTCGTGTCAGGACCTGGATCCGGTTTCGGATCAGGCTCGTGATGCGATACATAACGCCGGCGCAGGTCTTCCTGGTACTCATGGTATCCGTAGATGCCTCCGCCGATGATAGCCGCGCCCAAAAGGATAGAGAGTGGCGAGCCGATGAACCGGCATACGGTATCGCGATGCACGAGCGAGTCAGTGCCGAGCGGCATCAAATGATGGAACTTGGAGCGCTCCTTCTCGTAATGCGCGAACCCGTAGTAGATGGTGCGCTTGCACCACCAGTCGTAGCCTTCTACGGGGAGCGTCGGATGCTTTCCCGTCGAGTCGTAATTATTGAACGTGTTGTACGTGTAATAATTGTAGACGTTGCTGCCAGGCTGCGCGCTGACTCCCTTGGGCACGAACGGATTCTGGTTCCGTATCCATTGCCCGCAATGGTCGGACACGACGGGGATCTTGTAGCCCATTCCCTTCAGATCCTCGTTGCCGGGGATCAGGGAGAGGTCGAGCGTCATGAATTTCTCGCCCGGATACTTGTTCCGGTCGCAATTCACGACGTTCACGGTTTTACCATCGAAGGCCACGCTAAGGACCTTGCCGGGAAACGGCACATCCTCGATGACGAAGTAATGCCACCAGGCATACTGCATCAGGTACTGCGTGGACACGTCGAATGTGCGCTGCTTTCCCGCGACAAACCCGGAAAAATATCCGGGGCTCGTCTCAGCGAAGCCAAGCTTGGGGAGTTCCTGCGAAAGCTTTCGCTGGATTCCTTCGTAATAGGCAGGCCAGGACATCCGAGAGTCCAAGAATTGCAGGCTGCGCAGCTGCTCGATCGTAAAGCTCTCCTGGTCTGCAGGAAGCTTCATGAATACTTCTTTTTGCGCTTCAGAGCGCACAGCCATGGCAAGCCAGGCAATGAGGATAACTACTCGTTTCATATTTTTTGGTTTTTATTGAATGAACGGTTTTGGTTTCAAATTTGTCGCACTTTACAGTAAAACTGCGTAATAGTCAATATGGCGCGTTCGCGCACGCAGATACTATGCGCTATACTGTTTTAAGCGCTTTCGTACTGTTACGCTTGGGTCATCGTCCGCGTGACAAGCCCCGCAACCCCTCCCCTTCCATGCCCCAAGACTTCGACGACAAAATAGACCGCAAGGTGGACGAATTCAAGCTCCAGGAGGAGGAGGCTTTGGCCTCCGTGCTGGCCTCGTCCCGCTATAACATCCCCTACGTCGACCTCTCGGCCACGACCATTCAGAACGAGGCCTTGCGCCTGATCACCGAGGCAGACGCCCGGCGCATCCAAGTCGCGCCATTCCGCGTCTTCGGCAAAGAGGCGCATGTGGCCGTGCTCTCGCCGGCCGCCGACGAGACCAAGATCTTCCTCGACGACCTCGCGCGCAAAGGTTTCGAGCCGATCCCCTACATGGCCAGCCACGCCAGCCTCGAGCGCGCCTGGAGCCGATACGCCGAGATGTCGTATGCGGAGGAGTCCCGCCGCGGCGGCCTCGACGTCTCGAGCGCCACGCTCGACGAGCTCAAAGACAAGATCAGGACGGTCGGCGACGTACAGCGCATCGTGGAGGAGATCACGGCGGCGCATGAAGTACACGCAACCTCGCGCCTGCTCGAAGTGATCCTCGCCGGCGCCGTCTCGCAGAAATGCTCCGACGTCCATATCGAGCCCGAAGAGGACCGTATGCGCGTGCGCTACCGCCTCGACGGCGTGCTTGAGGACGTCCTTTTCATGGACCCCAAGGTCTATCATCTCCTCAACTCGCGCATCAAGCTCATCGCCGGGCTCAAGCTCACCATCACGACGCGCGCGCAGGACGGCCGGTTCAGCGTGTTCATCGGCGGCGAGGAAATCTCGATCCGCACAAGCACGGTCCCGGGCGCGTACGGCGAGAGCATCGTCATGCGCATCCTCGACCCGAAGAACATCCAGGGCGACCTGGCAACATTCGGCATCGAGCCGCGCCTCTACAAAGTGATCGAGGAGGAAATCAGGAAGCCGCACGGCTTCATCCTCGTGACCGGCCCGACGGGCTCCGGCAAGACCACTACGCTCTACGCCTTCCTCCGCAAGATCTACAATCCCGAGCTCAAGATGATCACGATCGAGGACCCGATCGAATACCACCTCGCGGGCATCACGCAGACCCAGGCCGAACCGGGCTACGGCTTCCTCGATGGCCTGCGCGCCGCGCTCCGCCAGGACCCCGACGTGATCATGGTCGGCGAGATCCGCGACAGCGATACGGCAAAGACTGCGGTCGAAGCCGCACTCACCGGACACATTGTGTTCTCCACGCTCCACACCAACAACGCCGCCGGCGTGATCCCCCGCCTCATCGACCTGGACGTGAACCCCAAGATCATGGTCTCCGCGCTTTCGCTTTCCATAGCTCAGCGCCTCGTGCGCAAACTGTGCCTCGCATGCAAAACAGAGCGCCCCGCAACGCCCGAAGAAGAATCTCTTATCCGCGGCATCTTGCAGAATGCCGCCGCGCAAGGCAAAGACCTTGCCGCCTACAAGCTCGCCGCCGACATGCCGATCAAGCTCTGGACCGCGCCCGGCTGCGCCCAGTGCAACAACACGGGATTCAAGGGACGCATCGGCGTCTTCGAGGCCATCCGCACTGATGAAGCGATCGAAAAGATAATCCCGAACAATCCGAGCGAGCGCGAGATCAAAAAAGCCGCCGCCGCACAGGGAATCTTCACCATGCGCGAGGACGGCGTCGCCAAGATCCTTGCCGGCATCACGTCGATAGAGGAAGTGCAGAGCGTCGTGGACCTGAACGAAGAGTAGTACGGCATATGCAACGAAAAAGCGCCCGAGAACGGGCGCTTTGTAACGCAATAATTAGTTAACGCTCGGTAGACCGTATATCGGCCGAACAGGAATCACCCGCTTGCCCAAAGCCTATCACAGAGCAAGGTTTTGATTCAAGTACCGCGGGTCGTGAGTGACTTCAACCGCGCCGCGCGCCCATGCTTCGTCAGGAAGCTGCCACTCGGCCGCGCGCGAGCCGTCTACTTCAAGCATCCGGATCATGCCCATAGCTGTCGGATCAAGAAAGTCGTCGAAACGCAGCGCGAGCCCGTCTTCGTCGAACATATGGCACGCCTTGCGGATGCGTGCACCATCCGTCAACCCGAAGAGCATATCGAACACTTCCTGCGATATGTCCGATCGGCCCTTATTGCGGCCATCGGCATCAGGGACTTTTTCTGTCAGAAAATATTCTCCGGCTTCCTCATAGCCGCTCACCTTCATCTCGCGCTCACCCTTCCTAAGCCAACCATGGCTGCCTGTGCGTATCTTTGTCGCCTCCGCAAGGTAGGCCGCGTCCGGAAACCCCTGCAATAAAAATTTCCGCGCATTGTCTGGTTTTATGTTTTTTCTGTTTTCCATGCACTGTTTTTCTGGACTATACGCGCACCCGTCTGAAATAGCAATCTGCCCCGCGCGACAAAATGAA
>CAYMVF010000023.1:10530-10904 GCA_964394045.1 uncultured Candidatus Saccharibacteria bacterium
GCCAGTAACGGCCGTTCAACACGTGATGATGCAATGCGCCGCTGAGCGGTTCGAGTTCGCATTCTTGATGATGAAACTCCTGCGCACCTCTTCCATGTGACCATTGAATGACCGCATGCGCCTATAGTCATCTTCGGAATCCGCGATCTCGCCGAGCAGCCTGCGTGCGACCTTTCCGTTCACGATGCGGTACCGCGCCGTCGGCGTCCGGCCATTCTCATTCCTTCCGCCCTCGCAGCGGATCGTGTGACTTTGCAGACTAAATAGCATAAAAAGACATTTTTCAAATTTAAGCACAAAAGGACCCTCCAACACAAAGCTTGCTTCCTTGCATCGCTGCGGCGGGAGCATGCGGCATCGGCGGGGCCTTGGGA
>CAYMVF010000024.1:0-3390 GCA_964394045.1 uncultured Candidatus Saccharibacteria bacterium
CGCTCGTGGACGGCGTGCCGCAGACGCTCTCACTCAAGGGCATCCTCGACGAGTTCGTAAAGCACCGCAAGGAAGTGGTGAAGCGCCGCACTGCCTATGACCTGCGCAAAGCCGAGGAGCGCGAGCATATTTTGCTCGGCCTCAAGAAGGCCCTCGACCACATCGACCGCGTGATCTCGGTGATCCGCGCGTCAAAGGATGCGGCCATTGCCAAGCTCAACCTTATCAAGGAATTCAAATTCTCCGATTTGCAGGCGACGGCCATCCTTGAGATGCGCCTCCAGAAGCTTGCCGGCCTTGAGCGCAAGGCGGTGGAAGAGGAGCTCAAGGAAAAGCAGGCGCTCATCGCCGAGCTCAAGGCCATCCTCGGATCGGCAAAAAAGATGCTCGGCGTGATCGCGGGCGAGCTGCGCGACCTCAAGGAGAAATACGGCGACGAGCGCAAGACGCGCGTAGTCAAAGGCGGCGTGAAGGAGATCACCGATGAGGACCTGATCCCGGAAAAGGAATCGATGCTCGTATTCACCGCCGGCGGCTATGTGAAGCGCACCGATCCTGCCGAATACCGTTCGCAGAAGCGCGGCGGCGTGGGCGTGGTGGACCTCGAGACCAAGGAGGAGGACTTCGTGACCATGCTGCTGTCGGCCAACACGCACGATGAGCTGCTTTTCTTCACCAACCTCGGCAAGGCGTATCAGATCAAGATGTACGACATCCCGGAAGGACGCCGCGCCACGAAGGGCAAGAGCATCATGAATTTCCTCTCGCTCTCCGACGGCGAGCGCGTCATGTCTATCCTGCCGGTCCCGAAGGCCGTGAAGGGCAAGGAGCAGTATCTCTTCCTTATGACGGAGAACGGCACGGGCAAGAAGACGAATGCCAGCCAGTTCGCGGATGTGCGCCGCTCGGGGATCATTGCGATCAAACTCGACAAGAACGACTCGCTCAAGGGTGCGGCGCTCGTCGAGAAGGGCGACGAGATCATGCTCGCGACGGCCAAGGGCCAGAGCGTGCGCTTCAAAGAGAGCGACGTGCGCGAGATGGGCCGCGCCGCGGGCGGCGTGCGCGCCATGAAGCTCGGCAAGGGCGAGACGATCGTGGGCTTCGACGTGATCAAGAAGGAGACTCGCGACGGCGCCATGCTGCTCGTGATGAGCGCCAACGGTCTCGGCAAGAAGACGGCGGTCAAGGAATACAAGACGCAGAAGCGCGGCGGTTCGGGCATCAAGACGGCAAAAGTCACGCCGAAGACAGGCGACATCATCGTGGCCAAGGTGGTGACCAGCGAGGAAGAGCTCGTTGCCATGAGCCAGAAGGGCCAGGTGATCCGCACGGCGCTCGGATCGGTGCCGAGCCTCGGCCGCCAGACGCAGGGCGTCTCGATCATGAAATTGCGCGCGGGCGACAAGGTTGCCTCAGTGGCATTCCTGTAACCACAGCGGTCATTACGAAAAAAATCCCCTGTCCAGGGGGATTTTTTAATTTTTGCTGAACTGTATTTTGCGTTCAAGGTCTTCGAATGCCTTTTTCTGGACAGGTCTTCTGACTTTGGTCGCAGATATGAGCAACACGAGGAATACGAATGAGTATACGAGATCGAACATATGCATATCGTTTGCCAGATTTGTAACATATAAACATCTTTTTGCAAAGAAAAATGGTACACTACCAGTATGTCATTCCTCGATCCCGCCGCCGTGCTCAAAGAATTCGGCGCATATGGTACGGATCATGTGGCCGACTTTGGTTCGGGCGCGGGACACTTCGCGCTTGCGGCCGCCCGCCGGCTCGATGGCGGCCGGCTGTATGCCGTAGACCTTGACCGAGCGATGCTCAAGCGGCTTGCCGATGAGGCGCGTGAGCTGGGTTTCTCGAATGTGCATGCGGTGGAAGGGGATGCGGCACGCGCACTCGGCGTGCCGCTTGCCGCGGGATCGGTCGACAAGGCTCTTGCTGCGAACGTTCTCTGGGCGCTCCATGACCGCGAGGCGTTCGCTTCCGAAGCCCGACGATTGCTCCGTCCCGGCGGAAAGCTGCTCGTCATCGAATGGCGCGGCGACATGCCCGGGGGTCCGCATCCGCATCATAAGGTTTTGCCTGATGCTGTTTGCGCGCTCTTTGAGCGCTGCGGCTTCGCCAAGGAGCGCGATGTGAACGCGGGCGATGCGCACTATGGTATGATATTCGTACGGACCTGATAGCGCATGTCGAACTTCAAGGTCATTTTCATCAGTGTATTCATCGGAGCGGCCATCATCGGCATGCTCGTCTTCGCGGGCATCATCAAGCTCGGCGGATCGTCGCAGCAGCAAGCGGCTATACAGGGTCAAGTCACGCTCTGGGGCACGCTCGACCGGGCCGGCATGCAGCCGTTCATCGATGATTTCAATACGCGCAACAATTCCGCCAAGATCTCCGTGATCTATATACAGAAAGAGGCAGCGACTTTCGACCAGGCGCTCATCGAGGCTATCGCCGCGGATGCGCCGCCCGATCTCGTGATCCTTCCCGACAGTCTCGTTTGGCGCTATCAGGACAAGATCACGCACATCCAGTATGCCTCGCTGCCGGCGCAGACGTTCCAGGACACATTCGTGCAGGCTGCGAGCATCTTCTCTGCTGCCGACGGCTCGCTCGCCGTGCCCTTTGGCACGGATCCGCTCATCATGTACTACAACCGCGATCTGCTCGCCGCGGCCGGTATCGCCCAAGCGCCCGCACTGTGGGATCCGTTCGTCGAGAGTATTCCCAAGCTCGCAAAGAAATCCGACGATCTCACCCTTACCCAGACGGCCGCTGCGCTTGGCACGTTTGCGAACATCGCGCACGTCAAGGATATTCTCGCCCTGCTCTTCTTCGAGAATGGCAACCCCTTTATTACTGCCGCAGAAGGGCGCATCGTACCGCACTTCGGGCCGACGGCGACTGCAGCCGAAGCCGCTGGCGCAGTCTCTTCGATGCAGTTCTTCATGGCCTTCGCCGATCCGCTCAAGGAGGTCTACACTTGGAACGCGGGCGAGCCGCTCGACCGCAGCGCATTCGCCGCCAGCAGTCTGGCATATTATTTCGGCACTGCCAGCGAATTGCCCGGCTTGCGCGCACAGAATCCGAATTTGAACTTTGGCATTGCGCTGCCGCCGCAGGCGCCGCGGGGCATCCCCGTGACCAGCGGCCGTATGTACGGCCTGGCCATCCCGAAGGCCGCGCCAAACCAGACGCTGTCCTTCACGGCCGCCACTATGCTCGCAAGCGCCGAATCGTCAAAGGCACTCGTCGAGAAGGCGGGGACGACGCTTGCTTTGATCCCGGCGCGCCGCGATGTGCTCGCACAGAAGCCTCTCGGCGATCCGTACCTCGGCTTGCTCTACAACGCAGCCCTCGTGCAGCGCT
>CAYMVF010000024.1:3400-10884 GCA_964394045.1 uncultured Candidatus Saccharibacteria bacterium
CCGAATCCGGCCGGATCGAACGCAGCTATCTCGACACTCGTGCGCGATATCAGCTCGTCGAATCTCGACGTTGGTGCCGCCCTCATGAAAGCCGCCGCGCAGATTGCCTTTGTCGGTGGTAGAATATAGCCATGCAGATTTCCCTTCGAAAGACCGCCGTATTTCTAGCAGCTCTTGCAGGTACGTTTGCGATCTGCTTCGTGCTTGTTGGAGTGCCGAACGCGCATGCTCAGGACGCCTCTGCTCTGCCGTCTGGCGGCCTCGTCGTGTGCGGGCAGGATGGTCCGCTCGTGGACGGCAAGCAGGCCTGCGGATTCGAGCAGGTCATGATCTTGATCGGGCGCATCATCCGTTTCCTGATTTTCTATGTTGCCCCGATCATTTGCGTCATCGTGCTGCTCTGGGGAGGCTTGCTCATCATGACCTCCGGCGCCTCGGCCGAACAGCGCACCAAGGCCTACGGCATGTTCAAGAAGGCCGTCATCGGCCTCGTGATTGCCATGGTCGCTTGGATTTTCGTGCGCTTCGTCCTGATCCATCTCGGCGTGGACGAGAACGTGTTCCCGGTCTTCTACTAGCCTCGGCATCGTCCCGCTTGCTATAATCATCATATATATGAAAAAGACCTCGATCATCGCCTCCGCTGCCAGCCTGCTCATGCTCGTCTCGGCAGCGCTTGCGCCGGCATTCGTCGCTGCGCAGACGAGCGGCACAAACACGCCGCCTGCCGCCACCGGCAGCACAAAAGCAGACCTCAAGATAGACTTCCATCTGGAAAACCCGCTGGGCAAAGACAACGCCACGCTTGAGCAGTTCATCGCCAACGTGCTCGATGCCGTCGTGTACCTGCTCTCGCCGGTGGTCGTGATCATGATGCTGTACTCCGGCATGCTCTTCGTGCTGGCGCGCGGCGCGCCGGAGGAGATAGGGAAGGCCAAGCAATCTTTGCTCTATACGATGATCGGCGCCGCAATCGTGCTTGGCGCCAAGGGCCTTGCCATGGTCATCGAAAATACGATTGCCTGTGTCGCGGGCGCGAATTGCTAGTCTTGCCTCATATATATGCACACTCTCAAACACTTTCTCATGCGCGTTGTTCCGGGCTTCCTCATGCTTGCGGGAATCATGCTCGCTCCGGCCGCGACCTTTGCGCAGCTCACGGGCGATACTCCTCCTGGGGCCGGAACGCCGGGCTCGCTCGATGGATCGAGCTGGGTCGGCTGGCCGCCGCCGGGTTCCGGCGAGACGCCCGGCTATCCGGCAGGCGATGGTCCTGGAGTCATCAATCCCGGCCCGGCCCCTTCGAGCACGACGGGCACCGCCTATTGTTATGGTGTGGGGTCAACGCTCCAGCTCACCTCGACCAATCTCTCCGGCGTGCTCCGTTTTGTGACGTGTTTCGTGCTTGAATCGATAGTGCCGCTGCTTTTTGCTGCTGCCTTCGCGATCTTCATCTGGGGCATGGTCAAGTTCATTTCGACTGCTGAGGCCGCAGAAAAGGAGCAGGGGAGGCAGTTCATGATCTGGGGCGTCGTCGCCCTGGCCGTGATGTTCAGCGTCTGGGGCCTGGTGCGCATTTTGACGGACACATTCGGCGTGGCAAATGTGGTCCCCATGCTCCCGACCGATCCGAACTAGAATATCCCCACATCCGCCCTTGCGCCGCCGGCTGTGGCGCGTGGTATAATTGAGTCAGAGAATTATTAATTTTAGCAGCAGCTTTTCAAGCAAGACGTATGAAAAAGAAACTTGCGGCCCTCGGTTCTGCGGCGGTCACCGCCCTCCTTCCGCTCGCCGCTCTCGCTCAGGTCAATCCGACGGGCACGTGCTCGGGCGTGTACTACGGCATCGAGGCCGTGATCTGTAAGATCTACTCGATCATCAAGGTCATCATTCCGGTCCTCATCCTCGGCGCGGTGCTCTTCTTTATCTACGGCGTGATCAAGTTCGTGATCGCCTCCGATGCGGAAGAAAAGGGCGCAGGCCGCACCATCATAATCTGGGGCATCATCGGCTTCGCTGTCATCGTCGGCCTCTGGGGCCTGGTGAACATCCTCACCAGCACATTCGGTCTCCAGAACACTCCGGCTCCGAATCTTCCGGTCTTCAACTAGCTCGTATGCCGAAGCTGCCGAAGGGGGCATACGTGCTTGCACCGGTCGCAGCTTTCGTGGGCCGGGTGAACAAGTACATCCTCAATCCGCTGATCATCCTCATGTTCGCCGCATCGCTGGCCGTATTCCTTTTCGGAGTCTTCCAGTTCATCGTCAAAGCGGACCAGGCAGAGGATCGGGAAACGGGACAGCAGCACATGCTTTGGGGAGTCGTGGGCATGGCCATCATGTTCGCGGTCTACGCCATATTGCATCTCATCCAGAACACGTTCGGCATGGATCCCAATCCGATCATCAACGGGTAGTCTTCCCCCGGACAGGGGAGACACGAAAAAAGGCCGCGCTTTGGCGCGGCCTTTTGGTTTTTCGCACTGTTCGAACTCATTTCGCACTCACTTCGCTTTCGATCGCCGTGCCGGTATGAACCGCATGGTGATCGTCACGGGCTTTTTCCCGACAGGCTTGAATATGTAATTATCCCTGCCTGGCTGGGAAAAATCGAGACTCGAGTCCTTGGCATAGTAATGCCAGGTTCCGTTGTGCCAGAGCGAGCAGGGTCTGCTCGTCCGCCAGGCGAAGATCTCGTTGTCCTCGATCGATATCGGGTACGGGCCATCGAGCGTGAACGTCGTGTCGCGGTGCAGCGCGGAGATGGGTTTGCCATACTCTTCGTTTGCCGTGTCTGCGGAGGTCGCAGCGTCTTTTCCCGGCGCTTCTGTGTCTGGCCAACAGGCCCATATGACAAGGATCGCCAGAAGAATCCCTCCGATGATACCCCAGGTCTTCAAGCTCAGACTACGCGCTTGCGCGTAACCCGCTTGTGCGGATCGCGCAACGTACTGCCAGAACCTGACTATCAGGAAGATGGCAAGCGGCAGGCAGATAAGCATTATCCAATACTTAGTGGTCATGACCACCTCCTTCTTCCTCGTCGTGATCAGAGGTTTTTCCGTGCTTGTCTCCCTCGGGTTCCGGTTCTGGTTTTGGGTGATGTTTCGCTTCAGATGCCAGTGTCGCCGGCAGGGTGATCATAGTTTGCGTCTGTTGGATGATGTCCTTGTCGTCTCCGATAGGGGTATTGATCACCAGTGTGCCTTTGACTTCGGACAGTTTTCCGATAGCCGCGTACTTTTTTTCCAGTACGGGCAATATGACCTTTTCGTTGTAGTTCCCGTCAGCCGTGGCTTGTGCCGTACGCAGTGTCGTATATGCGAGGGATTTTTTATTTGCCAGGGCCACTTCGGCATCGCCTTGGGCTTCGGCTGTGATTTTCAGAGCGTTGCCTTCTTTCTTGGCAATGAACTCTTTCTGCTGTGCCGCGAACATTCTCTCCGCATTCTCATCTCCGGGCTCTATGCTTTCAAGGAAGAAATTGCCCGTAAGCTCGAAACCCATCTCAATGAGATATGCGTTGATCAGCGGTATGAGCTGCAGGAATTCCGATGCTTTGCCGTCAGAGGTCTTTTTATCCGCATGCTTCATGGATATGAGCTGGTCGATATCCAGCGTTCCCACGAAGTCGCGCATGATTGCCTCTATGGGGTTGCGCGCAGCATGGTGCGTGTCCACTCCCTTGGTGAAGAGCGTGTACATGTTCCTGATGCGAAACAATCCCTTGAGCGTGATGTCCACGCTCAGTAACTCCACATCTTGTTCCTCGGTCAGCGGTCCCTTTTTTCCGTACGAACCGGCTCCGGTGTCCGCTCGCTTAATGACGATGATGTCTTCCCAAAACAGCGAGCGATACGTCACGTAGCTCTTTTTTTCAATGACGGAATACTCGCCATACGTGAATACTACCTTCTCGTCTTTGGTGACAGAGGCTGTTGTTTTCGTGTAATGGACGTGTTCAAGCATTTTTCCGCTTATGCTGAGGAATCCAGTAAATCGGAACCCCAGCAATTTTTCAAGCCGGGGACGGTCGTCTACCCAGACTTCTGTCGCTTCGGTATCGGTTTCGTATCCAGGCGAACCCCATACGGGATTGCTTGAACCGGGAATGTCTCTGGTCGGGACGATATCCTCGTTTTTGTACCGATCGTCGTAATTTTTACTCCACGGCTGGTTGAGGAATCCCGTGTCGTTCTTGCCGATCAGGGAGTATAAATACCCCCCGCCGATTGTTGTGCGCACGGATATTTTGTTCGGCTGCATTTTTACCCATTTCGTGAGCCACCATGCGATCAGGACCGGATTTATGCCGAGGACGAGCGCGCAGATCGCTGCGAGCGGTTGCGTCTCTGGCAGGCCTCCGTACCTCCATATGATGATTCCCACGGCCGCCGTAGCGGCTAGGTCTATGCCGACGATGATGATGTCAGCGATCAGAAGCGGTCTGAATTGCCGTTGCGTTTTTGTTCGTTCTGTAGCCATTGTATTATTTTGTTTTTAAAGAGTTAATGAAAGTATCGTGATTCCGCCGGTTATGAGGCCAGCGTACTCTTGTCAGGAATTTGAGTGCATTATACACCTATATTGACAAAAAGTCAATATGCTGGCATGGACGAAAAAAGCCTTGTAACAAGGCTTTTTTCGAGGGGTGCCGGGGAGAGGACTTGAACCTCCATGGGTCGCCCCGCTTGCTCCTAAGGCAAGTGCGTCTACCAGTTTCGCCACCCCGGCAGGGGATGTGCGCCAGGCCGTACCGTGTCCGCCCACCTGGATTCGAACCAGGGACCAATCGATTAAGAGTCGAGTGCTCTACCAGCTGAGCTATGGGCGGGATGCGAACAGGGAACAGTATACCCGTACGGCGGGGTTTTTTCAAGCGGTACCCGAGGTGGGAATCGAACCCACATGCCCGCGAGGGCCGGGGGGTTTAAGCCCCCTATGTCTACCGTTCCATCACTCGGGTGGCGGGAACTTGAGGCCTGGGCGGGAATCGAACCCGCGATCGGGGATTTGCAGTCCCCTGAATTACCACTTTTCTACCAGGCCGCACCTGCACTATATCGCGTTAGTCCTCCCGCAGCAAACGGTTGATCTCTTCCCGCGTACGCTCGCCGTGGTCGGCGATGATGCGCAGGCTCGGGATCCGGCGGCTTTTGATGCGCTCCTTGAGCGCAAGGCGAAGCTCGCCGAGGTTGCGCTGCACGAAGTCGAGCGCGGCCGGTTCTTTGTCGGGAGGGAAGACGGAGACGAAGAGCGTGGCGCCATTGCCGCGCTTGGTGAGGACGGTCTGCGTGACGGTGATGAGCGCCGATCGGTTGCCCTCGCGCTCGAAGAACTGCGCCGCCTCCCGGGTGATCGCTTCCTCAAGTCGCTCGTTGTGGTTGTTCCGATCCATAGCGTGCTTATTCGACGACCCGCTTCACGGCTTCGACCATGTCTCCGGGCGCGATCTCAATGCGCGTCTCGATGAGCGCGCCGCACTGGAGGCCTTCGGCGACCGTCTTGGTTTTATTCCTATTTTGCTCGAGACCTACGATCTTGCCTGTGCCGATCTCGTTGTCGCGGCGCATGATGCGCACCTCGTTGCCTACCGCGATCTCGCCCTGCTGCACGGTGCCACCGACGACCTGGCGGTCCTTGGTCTTGGAGAAGAGGGCCTGGGCTTTGAGTACGCCGGCTGTGACAAGCGTCTCTACGCGCGGACGGCGTTCTTCGAGTACGCCCTCGAGGAACTCGGAGAGCTTGTAGATGATATCGAACGTATGCACGGCAATGCCGACTTGCTCGTTGAGGTCGCGCGCGCGGGGCTCGAGCTTGGCGTTGAAGCCCACGATGATCGTTTCGGGGTCGACGCCGGCCGTCTTGATGTCATTCTCGCCGATCGCGCCTACGCCGGCCGTGATGATCTTCCAGCCCACGGTCGGCTGTTCGAGCTTGCGGATCTCGGAGACGACGGCATCGGCCGTGCCGGCCGTGTCGGTGCGAATAATGATGGGAACAAGCTTTTTGTCGGGGCTGCTCGCGCCGCCGCGGCTCTGCGCCGGGCTTGCGCCGCGCGCGCTTTCCGCGGCGGCGCGCTCGGCCTCGGCCTTGCTCGCGTACGCCTGGAATGTGCCGCCGACAGGAGGAATCTCGCTCCAGCCCACGATGCCTGCAGGCTGCGACACGGTTGCCGCGTCCATTGTCTTGCCATGAAAATTTTCCAGGATGCGCGTGCCCGCTACGGCGCCGCCGCAAGCCACGAACATGCCTTTCTTGAGCGTGCCGTCGCGTACGATGAGCGTCGCCGTGATGCCGCGGCGCGAATCCAGATGGCTTTCGATCACCACACCCTCGGCTGGTTTCGCGGCATCGCCTTTGAGCTCGGCGATGTCGGCAACGAGAAGGATGAGTTCGAGCAAGTGGTCGATGCCCGTACCGGCCTTGGCCGAGATCTCGGCAAACGGAATGTCTCCGCCGAACCCTTCTACGTAGATGCCTTTTTCCGCGAGGTCCATTTTGACCTTTTCCGGGTTCGCGTTCGGCTTGTCGATCTTGTTGATAGCGACGACATAGGGAAGGTTCGCCTCCGTGATGCTCTTCCATGCCTCGATGGTCTGCGCTTTGACCGAGTCTTCTGCCGAGACGACGAGAATGGCGATGTCCGCGGCCTGCGCGCCGCGGCTGCGCATGCCCTTGAAGGCCTCATGGCCCGGCGTGTCGAGGAAGGTGATGCGGCGGTCGCGGCCCTCCTGGTCTTTGTGCGCGACTTCATATGCGGAGAGGTGCTGCGTGATGCCGCCGGCTTCCTTGTCCACAACATTGGTCTTGCGGATATAGTCGAGCAGCGTGCTCTTGCCATGGTCGATATGGCCCATGACGACGACGATCGGGGCGCGGGCTTCGGTTGTGTGTTCGGGCTTCATATTATGCGTTCGCGTCTTCCTTTGCCTGGGCGACGACGCCGGCTTCTTCGGGGGTTAGTTCGATATCGCTCGCACCGCCGGCGACAGGCTTGGCGAACACGCTCATGCGGTCGCGCGAATAGAGGCTCGAGAAGACGACGCCATCGCCTTCTTTGTTCACGATCGCGACAGCGAAGCTGTGGTTGCCGCCCACCTCGGCGAACGGGTTGAAGCGCACGAGGCGCACGCCGTGGCCTTGCTTGGTGAGACGGGCATCAAGGGCGGCTGTTGCCGCATCGTGGCCGTCTGCGCGTTGCTGCAGCGTTTTGACCCGCTCCACGATCTCGCCCATGAGACCCTCAAGGTCACGCGCCTTGGCGCCGCGGAACAGCCTGCGCAGGCGCAGCTGGAGGCGCACCGCAAGAAAGAGGCTCACGAGCGTGAGAAGCGTCAAAAGAAAAAGCGCTCCAAGGAGCATGGTCTCGGTGCTCATACGGCGGAGAGTATACAACAAAATCCGTCTCGCCGCCAGGCGGGGCTGCGCCCTGCGGGGAGGCACGGAAATTTTCTGCTGAAAATTTCCTCTGTCCGTCGC
>CAYMVF010000025.1:0-10867 GCA_964394045.1 uncultured Candidatus Saccharibacteria bacterium
GATCAACATCGTCGACACGCCGGGTCACGCCGACTTCGGCGGCGAAGTCGAGCGCGTGCTCCGCTCCATCGACACGGTGCTCCTGCTCGTCGACGCGCAGGAAGGCCCGATGCCTCAGACGCGTTTTGTGCTCAAGAAGTCGCTCGAGCTCGGTCTCAAGCCGATCGTCGTGATCAACAAGATCGACAAGCCTGCCGCGAACCCGGACCGCGTGCACGAGGAAGTGCTTGAGCTCTTTATAGAGCTCGGCGCGACGGACGCGCAGATCGACTTCAAGACCGTGTACGCCATCGGCCGCGACGGCGTGGCCATGCGCACTCTTTCCGACGAGCGCAGGGACCTCGCTCCGCTGCTCGATCTGATCCTCGAAGAGGTCCCGACAGCTTCCAAGAATCCCGATGCTCCGGCGGTCGCTCAGGCGTTCAACCTTGCGTACGATTCGTTCCTCGGCCGCCTGGCAATCGTGCGCGTGTACGAGGGCGCGCTCAAGGACGGCGCGCAGATATTCGTGAAGCACGGCGAGGCTACCCGCACGGCCAAGATCACCAAGCTGTACTCGTTCATCGGCCAGCGGCGCGAGGCCGTCTCCGAGCTTGCGAGCGGCGACATCGGCATCGTGGCCGGCATCTCGGACGTCTACATCGGCGAGACGATCGCCGGCAGCCAGGACGCCGTGCCGCTCCCGACCATCGCCATCGACGAGCCGACCATCTCGCTCTCGTTCCTCGTGAACGACTCTCCCTTCGCCGGCCGCGATGGCAAGTTCGTTACCAGCCGCCAGATCCGCGAGCGTCTCGAGCGCGAGCTCGAAGTGAACGTGGGCCTGCGCGTGGATTTTGATTCCGGCACGGGCAGTTCCTTTGCCGTCTCCGGCCGCGGCGAGCTGCACATCGCCGTCTTGCTCGAGCAGATGCGCCGCGAAGGCTTCGAGGTCCAGGTCTCGCAGCCGAAGGCCATCACCAAGGAGATCGACGGCGTGAAGTGCGAGCCGTACGAGGAGGCGACGATCGACGTGCCGACGGAATTCTCCGGCACGGTGATAGAGACGCTCACCAAGCGCCGCGGCCTGCTCACCTCCATGACGGAGAAAGACGGCATCACGCGCATCCTGATCGAGATCCCGACGCGCGGCCTGCTCGGCTACCGCAACCAGTTCGTGATCGAGACCAAAGGCGAGGGCATCCTTTCCTCGCGTTTCGTCGAATTCCGCCCGTACGCAGGGGAGATCAAGAAGAAGGAGGTCGGCTCCATGATCTCCATGATCGGCGGCCAGGCTGCAGGCTTTTCCATCTGGAACCTCCAGGATCGCGGCGTCATGTACATCGTGCACGGCACCGAAGTGTACGAGGGCATGATCGTGGGCAATACTTCCAAAGGCGAAGACATGATGGTGAACCCGATCAAGGGCAAGGCGCTCTCCAACGTGCGCGCCTCCGGTTCCGACGAGGCCATGTACCTCAAGCCGGCATGGGAGCTTTCGATCGAGCGCGGCCTCGAAGTGATGAACGAGGACGAATACCTTGAGATCACGCCGCGATTCGTGCGCCTGCGCAAGAAATTCCTGACCGAGAACGAGCGCGTGCGCGCGTCGCGTTCCGCATAACATGCAAAAAGACCCGCCGTGCGGGTCTTTTGTTTTACACGAATAGCTCGTCTTTCTTTTTCCTCGCTCGTGCGGCGGATGGATATTCCTTCAGGAGCTTTTTCGCTGCGTCCTTTGCGTGCAGTATGAAGACATGCTCTTCGGGGAGCATGGAGAGGTCCAGGTTTCTGAACCACACCATGGCAAGCTGGTAATCCGTCCAAGATTCGGAGACGATGAAATATTCGTCCGACACCTCAAGCAGGACGTGCTTGCGCTCTTCATGTTCGGTCTGCGTCTTATACGCGATGCCGACTTTGCCTGCCTTGCAGAGATTGTGCACTGCCGTGCGGGCCTGCTCGGGTGAGTATGTTTCTTTCACGGTCGTTCGTTTTGTGTAATTGGTACTATATATCATATATTTTGTCAAATCTCTGATGAGACCAGGGCTGTCGTGTGCTATAGTAATGCTACGTATGAAAGAAAGACTTGCCCTTCTTAAGGCCTATTACAATGCCCACCCGAAACGTTTCTGGGCAGGCGGCGTTATCGTGGTTCTCGCGATCATCATTGCCGTTGCCGGAAAGCCGGACACAGGCGTGACTGCCGTGCCTGTGCGCTCGGGCGACCTGGCCGAGACGGTGCGCGCGACCGGCCGTGTGACTTCTGAGACCGATCTTGCGCTCTCATTTTCTTCGGGCGGCATCGTCGCGCGTCTGCCGGTGGCAGTGGGCGACAAGGTATACGCCGGCCAAGTGCTCGCCTCGCTCGATAATCGCAATGAGTACGCCTCGCTTAAGAGCGCGCAGGCAAACTACCAGAAAGTGCTCGCCGGATCATCGACAGAGGAAGTCGCAGTTGCCGAGGCTTCGCTCAACAGCGCCAAGGCGGCATTGCGCACTACTATGGCCGTGCAAGACACACTTGTGGCGAATGCATACCGCGGCTTGCTCAACACCGACCTGACGCCTGTCCTTGCGGCAGGCACGTCAAGCACCGTGCCCACGGTGACCGGCACGTATGCCGGCCAAGCAGAGGGTTCGTATGAGATCGTGCCGCGCTCGACCGGCAGCGGCGGGTACTTCACCTACACGGGCGTCGAAAGCGGCACAGGTACGATCAGCACGACTGGCCCGACGCCGCTCGGCAGCAAGGGTCTCTATGTCCAGTTCCCGTCCAGTTTTGCGGGCGATGGCAGCACGACCTGGTCGGTCCGGTTGCCGAACGCATCTTCCGCAAGCTATCTTTCCGATTACAACGCATATCAGAATGCGCAGAAGACCCGCGAAAGCGCGGTGAGCGCGGCCGAGGCTGCCGTCCGTGAAGCAGAGGCGAACCTCGCGCTCAAGAAAGCGGCGGCCCGCCCCGCCGATCTTGCCGTGGCGCAGGCGCAGGTGGATGCGGCTGAGGCCGTGTACGCCCGTACGCTCATCGTTGCGCCGGCAAGCGGCACCGTGACGCTCGTGGACACGAAGGTCGGCGAGCGCGCCGACGCGCAGCAGGAAGTGATCGTGGTGCAGAATGTGACCGACCTGTATGTTGAGGCGGACATCAACGAGACCAACATCGCCAAAGTCGCGCTCGGCCAGCAGGTCGCCATGACGCTCGATGCCTTCGGCCCCGACGTGCCGTTCGAGGGCACTGTGGCGCATATCGACCCGGCGGCCACCATCGACGGCGGCGTGGTGAACTACAAGATCCGCGCGAGCATCGCCGACGCCTCGGGGACGCGCCAAGTCCGACCTGGCATGAATGCGAACATGACGATCACCGCATGGAAGCATGAGCATGTGCTGGCCATCCCTAAGGCTGCGATATACGAGAAGGATGGCGCGCCGCATGTGAACGTGATCGTCGATGCTCGCCGCGGCAAGGAAGAGCCGCGCCGGATCGAGACCGGCCTCGTCGGCGACGGCGAGCTTGTCGAAGTGCTCTCCGGCCTCGCCGCGTCCGACACTGTCGCCGTTTCCGCGAAATAGCATGTCCCGCCGCGAGCGCATAGAAAATTCCGTAGAGCAGAACCTCAAGGTGGGGTGGTATTTGGCCCGCCGGGATATCAAGCGCGCGAACAAATGGACGACGGCCCTTATTGTGGCGGTGATGACTTTCACGTTCCTGAATCTCGTCGTCGTGTCCGGCATTCTCATCGGGCTCATCCAGGGTTCGGAGGATGCGCAGAAGAAGTATGCCATTGGCGATGTGATCGTTTCTTCGTTCCTCAATCGTTCCTATATCGAGCAGACGCAGAAGGTTGCGGCTATCGTCGAGACGATTCCCGGATACAAGGATCATACGGTGCGCTATTCCGGCTCGGCCCGCGTCGAGACCGACTACCGCAAGACGCTTAAGCCCGGAGAAAAAGCGGACGGCGTGGGCGGCGCGCTCATGGGCATCGACCCGATCCAGGAAGAGCAATTCTCCGGCGTGTCGAAATTCGTAATCCGCGGTTCGTACCTCACGCCGGCAGACCAGGACAGTGTTCTTATCGGTAAGAATCTGTTGTACGAATTCACGCCTATCGAAGCCCCCGGTTTTCAGACGCTCAAGAATGTCTCTGTGGGTTCGCGCGTGCGCGTGACGGTGGGCGACAGCCAGAAGGAGTACTATGTGAAAGGCATTGTCTCGAGCAAGGTGGACGAGTTCGACACTTCGGTCATCGCGCTTGCGAGCGAAGTGCGCAAGCTCACCGGACGCACCGACCTGAACGCGTCGAGCATCGCAATCCAGCTTGCGCCCGGCACCGATCCGGCCGCCGCCAAGGCGTTCCTTGTGGCGAGCGGCGTGGGGGAGTATGGCCGCGTGCAGACGGCGGAGGAGGCGTTCCCGAAATTTTTGCAGGACATCAAGAACACGTTCGGCATCCTCGGTAACGCGATCTCCGGCATCGGCCTCGTCGTTGCCTCGATCACGATCTTCATCGTCATCTTCGTCAACGCGATCACCCGCCGGCGCTTCATCGGCATTCTCAAAGGCATCGGCATCAACCGCAAAGCAATCCTCTATTCCTATATGTTCCAGGCCGTGATCTATGCGTTGGCCGGAATTGTGATCGGCATGACGCTCGTTTTCGGGCTCATCAAGCCCTCCTTTGCGGCGCATCCGATCGATTTCCCGTTCTCTGACGGCATTCTCGTAGCCACGCTCTCGGGCACGCTTGTGCGCGCCTTCATTCTGCTGTGCACTACGGCCGTCGCCGGCTACATCCCGGCCCGGATCGTCATTCGGCAGAACACGCTGAGCGCCATACTCGGAAGATAATATGATACAAGCTGAAAAACTCACCAAGATATTCCAGAACGCCGGCGACCCGATCGTCGCGCTCGACGAACTCACGTTTTCCGTACCGGAGGGCCAGTTCCTCACCGTCACCGGCAAGTCCGGTTCGGGCAAGAGCACGCTGCTCTACCAGCTCGGCCTGCTGGACCTGCCGACGGGCGGCAAGGTCGTGATCGACGGCCGCGACATGGTGCCCGAGAGCGAGAACGAGCGCACCATGACGCGCCTGAATGACCTCGGCTATATTTTCCAGGACTACGCGATCCTGCCGTCGCTCACCGCGCTCGAGAACGTGATCGTGCCGCTGCTCATGCAGGGGTATTCCGAAGACGAGGCCGAGCGCAAGGCGCAGAAGGCGCTTGAGCGTGTCGGGCTCGGCGACCGCCTGCACAATCTGCCGAGCCAGCTCTCCGGCGGACAGCAGCAGCGCGTGGCCATCGCGCGGGCCATCGGGCACGACCCGAAGATCATCTTTGCCGACGAGCCTACGGCCAACCTCGACTCTGAGACGAGCGACCAGGTGATCCAGACGTTCATCGATCTCAACAGGGAAGGGCAGACCATCGTGATGGTTACGCATGAGCCTGAGTATGCCAAGCTCGCGCATCGCACGATCACCATGGCGGACGGGAAGATCGTGAGCGATGTGATGAATCGGTAGCTTGACTTTTAAATAATAGTATGTCAATGTAAGTTCAAACAGAAACGTACTTACAATGAAATACATCTTCAAACATCACGAGATATTCGTGATCTTTTTGCTCGTAGCGATGGTCATCAGGATCATCCAGTGGACATACCGGGAACGCCTGAAAGACAAGGATGATCCCGAGGTCATGGACAATTCGACCCATTTCAATCTGTCTGCCGCGTGGGGCATACTGTGGCTCGTCGGCATCGTGGGACTTTTTGTCTCTCTCGAATATGATTTTGTTCATGCATACGCGCTCATTGCGTGTTTCGTGCTGGTCATGGGGATCATCCGGCTGGACATATTCTGGAATTTGCCCAAATCAGACGACCCTCAGTTTGTTCTGCCGTGGACATCGCTCGCCGAGCTCGCCGGCACTAGCATCGGCATTGGTCTTATCGAGCCATGGGTCACGGTTGTGTCGAACGCAGCCATCATTACGGTTGCAGTACTGTTGTGGAAGCACTTCAGAAAAAACTCTCATCTCAAATGAGAGTTTTTTATTAATTGCAGCGTAGACGGTATCATTTGCCAGAATCTAGTCAGTAGGACATACTGCACGCATGCGTTTTCATATCATCACGCTGTTTCCGGAGGCGTTCGACTCGTATCTCAAGGAGTCGATCATCGGCCGGGCGATCCGGGAGAAGAAGATCCGGGTGAGCTTCGCGAACCCGCGCGATTTCGTGGCGGGCAAGTATCGCAAGGTCTGGCCCGACGGCAATGTCTCGAAGATCGTGGACGACCGGCCGTTCGGCGGAGGACCGGGCATGGTGATCCGCGCCGAGCCCGTGCTTAAAGCCGTGGAGAGCGTACAGAAGAAGATTGCCAAGCACGCTGGCGCAAAAACGAAGATCGTGAACTTCGCCCCGGGCGGGAAGAAATTCACGACCGGGTATGCCAAGGGCGCGGCCAAGAAATATACGGACATCATACTGATCTGCGGCCGCTACGAGGGCATCGACGCGCGCGCCGCGAAGATAGTGAAGGCCGAGGAACTCTCGATCGGCGACTACGTGCTCACTGGCGGCGAACTGCCGGCCATGGTCGTCATGGATTCAGTGTCCCGCCAGCTACCCGGCGTGCTGGGGAAATTCGAGTCGCTCGAGGAGGAGCGCGTCTCCTCCGGCGAGTTCTACACGCGCCCCGATGTGCTTGCATGGAAGGGGAAGAAGTATCGCGTGCCGAAGGTACTGCTTTCGGGAGATCATAAGAAGATAGAGGAGTGGAAAAATTCTAAAAACAACATAGGGAAACCATAAAGACGCATCCACAGGAAGATTTTCCTGGCTGGGGCGGGGTAGTATACTCGGGATATGGAGAAGGAGATGACTCTCGACATGCTCGCGGAAATGGTGGCAAAAGGCTTTGCCGAGACCAATGGCAAGATCGATGCGCTTGAAACCGCTGTGGCCGACCTGCACGGAAGAACGGACTCTTTGGACCGATCTTTTGCCGATTTTGACGTCCGTCTGACCAATCGCACAGACATAGTGATCAAGGAGGTTCTCCGTCAGGGCGAAGTGCTGGAAGACGTCCAACGCTCGGTCAAATCCCATACACTCGCGCTTTTGGGCCGCGAAGACCGACTCGAGAAGCTCGAAGCCTGAATTGGGGAAAACAGCCCCTTGACGTTTTCCATAAAAAGAGTAGGATAGTACCACTACGGAGGATTGAGTTACGCCCGCTTTCCGGAGCCTTAGCAGCTAGTTCGGCGCTCCCCGCCGAGACGGGCCACAGCGGCATAGTGCAGGACGAGAAAAGCCCCGGAAGGAAGCGGCTTCTCCCGTCCCGTTTTGCGTTGTCCCGGAGCAATATATAGCGTATGTCGATCCATGCACCGACGGCGCGGCCCAAGAAGTACTTCCAGAAGTACAAGGCGCCGCTTGCCGAGTTCCCTGATCTGCTCGAAATGCAGATCAAGTCGTTCAAGGAATTGGTCAAGACAGGGCTCGGAGAGGTCTTCAAGGAATTCTCCCCGATCCCGGATTACTCAGGCAAGAAGTTTCAGCTCGAGTTCACCTCGTTCGCTCTCGGCGAGCCGAAGTGCGACGAGTTCTACGCAAAGGAGAACAAAGTCTCCTACGAGGCTCCGCTCAAAGTGCAGGTCCGCCTCACCAATAAGCTCACCGGCAGTTCCAAGGAGCAGGAGATCTTCCTCTCTGATGTGCCGATGATGACCGCGCATGGCACGTTCGTGATCAACGGCGTGGAGCGCGTGATTGTTCCGCAGCTCGCCCGCAGCTTCGGTATCTTCTTCACGGAGAACGAGCAGAAAGGCAAGCGCTATTTCGGCGCGAAGATCATCCCGGCGCGCGGCGTCTGGATCGAGATCGACGCCGAGGCTGACGGCGTGATCTATGTGCGCATCGACAAGAAGCGCAAATTCCCCGTGACGTCGCTCCTTCGCGCGTTCGGGTTCACGACCGATGAGTCCATCAAGGATGCATTCGCGGACGACGAGGCCACCCTCGCCGTGGTTTCCGCGTGTCTCGCCAAGGACACCGCCAAGACCCAGTCCGACGCGAACATCGAGATGTACAAGCGCCTGCGCGACGGCGATCTTGCCACCGCCGAGAACGCCAAGGAATTCATCGCCGCGCTCTTTTCGAGCGACCGCTACGACCTGTCGCCGGTCGGCCGTTTCCGCTTCAACAAGCGCTTCAACAAGGCCATGGACGACAAATCCCTCGCCGTGCGCACGATCGCTCAGGACGATCTCGTCCAGGTCGTGAAGCACATCGTGGCCCTTTCGCACATGCCGGGCGCCAAAGCGGACGACATCGACCACCTCGCGCAGCGCCGCGTGCGTTACGTGGGCGAGCTCCTCGCGCAGAAAGTGCGCGTGGGCATGACGCAGATCAAGCGCAACGTGCAGGACCGCATGTCGACCATCGACACGGCAGCCGCGCTCCCGATCCAGATCATCAACCAGCGTCCGCTCCAGGCGCGCATCAAGGAATTCTTCACCACGAACCAGCTCTCGCAGTTCATGAACCAGGAGAACTTGCTCTCCGAGATCGAGCACCTGCGCACGCTCTCCGCGCTTGGCCCGGGCGGTCTCACGCGCGAGCGCGCCGGCCTCGAGGTGCGCGACGTGCACACTTCGCACTACGGCCGCGTCTGCCCGATCCACACCCCTGAAGGCCCGAACATCGGTCTCATCCTCCACCTTTCCATCTACGCCCGCATCAACGACTTCGGCATCATCGAGACGCCGTACGTGAAGGTCAAGAACGGCAAGGTGACCGAGGAAGTGCAGTATCTCAACGCCCTCGAAGAGGAGAAGTACGTGATCGCCCACGCCGGCACTCCGGTGACCGACAAGGGCATGATCGCTCCCGACATGGTGGAGGCCCGTGTCCGCACGGAACCCGGCCTGATCGCCCGCGACCAGGTTGACTTCATTGATGTGGCGCCGTACCAGGCATTCTCCATCGCCACCGCCATGGTGCCCTTCCTTGAGCACAACGACGCGAACCGCGCGCTTATGGGATCGAACATGCAGAAGCAGGCGACCCCGTGCCTTGTGCCGAACGCGCCGCTCGTGGCCACCGGCATTGAAGAGCAGGCCGCGCCGTTCTCGGGCCGTCTTGTGCTCGCAGAAGAGGCGGGCGAGGTCGTGAAGGCGGATGCCCGCCGCGTCGTCGTCACCGGCAAAAGCGGCAAGCGTGAATACCCGCTCGTCAATTTCTCCCGTACCAACAACTTCACCGCCTTCCACCAGCGCCCGGTCGTTTCCGTGGGCCAGAGCGTGAAGAAGGGCCAGCTCCTCGCCGACATGTCGAGCTCGGACAACGGCCAGATCGCCCTTGGTCAGAACGTGCTCGTCGCGTTCATGTCCTGGAGCGGCAACAACTACGAGGACGCTATCATTCTCTCCGATCGCCTCGTGAAGGATTCCGTGTTCACCTCGATCTATGTCGAGGAGTTCGTGTGTATCGTGCGCGACACCAAGCTCGGGCCTGAAGTGACGACGCGCGACATTCCGAACGTGGGCGAGGCCAAACTTAAAGACCTCGACGAGGAAGGCGTCGTCCGCATCGGCGCCGAAGTGCGCGAGAACGACATCCTCGTGGGCAAGATCACGCCGAAGGGCGAGACCGAGCTCACGCCGGAGGAGCGCCTGCTCCGTTCGATCTTCGCCGAGAAGGCCCGCGACGTGAAGGACACCTCGCTGCGCCTCGAGCACGGCAAGCGCGGCCGCATCATCGGCGTCAAGATCTTCTCGCGCGCCGAAGGTCATCAGCTCGAGTCGGGCATCATCAAGAAGGTCGTCATCGAAGTCGCGCAGCTGCGCAACATCTCGGTGGGCGACAAGCTTGCCGGCCGCCACGGCAACAAGGGCGTCATCTCCACCATCCTCCCGCAGGAAGAGATGCCGTTCATGGCCGACGGTACTCCGGTCGATGTGATCCTCACTCCGCTCGGCGTGCCGAGCCGCATGAACCTGGGACAGATCCTTGAGATGCACCTCGGTCTCGCCGCGAACTCGCTCGGCTACCAGGCCATCGTGCCGCCGTTTTCCGGCGCGCGCGATACGGAGATCAAGGAAGAGCTGGTCAAGGCAGGCTTCCCGGAGACGGGCAAGCTCCGCCTCTTCGACGGCCGCACGGGCGACGCGTTCGAGCAGGATGTTGCCGTGGGCATCATGTACATGCTCAAGCTGCACCACATGGTGGAAGATAAGATCCACATGCGTTCGATCGGGCCGTACAGCCTCATCACGCAGCAGCCGCTGGGCGGTAAGGCCCAGGGCGGCGGTCAGCGCTTCGGCGAAATGGAAGTGTGGGCGCTCGAGGGCTACGGCGCGTCGCACACGCTCCGCGAGATGCTCACCGTGAAGTCCGACGACATCACCGGCCGCTCCGCGTCGTTCGACGCCATCATTAAGGGCGAGAAGATCCCGGTCCCGAACACCCCCGCTTCGTTCTCCGTCATGCTCAACTACCTCCGCGGCCTCGCGCTCGACGTGGACCTTAAGAAGACCGGTCGCAATCAGCAGCCTGAAGCTAACGCGTAAATCATATGAAGACCATAGACACGAATTCTAATTTCGACTCGATCTCGCTCCGCCTGGCGAGCCCGGACCGCATCCGCGACTGGTCCTACGGCGAGGTGACCAAGCCCGAGACGATCAACTACCGCACCGGACGTTCCGAGCGCGGCGGTCTCTTCGACGAGCGCATCTTCGGCCCGGAGAAGGACTACGAGTGCTACTGCGGCAAGTACCGCCGGATCCGCTACAAGGACATCGTGTGCGAGAAGTGCGGCGTGGAAGTCACGAAATCCATCGTGCGCCGCGAGCGTATGGGCCA
>CAYMVF010000026.1:0-10719 GCA_964394045.1 uncultured Candidatus Saccharibacteria bacterium
TCCGAAGGCCTCCCCATGCCGCCCTTTCTGTCCCCGCGGGACCGCGTGCCACAATATTTGCATATCATAACTCCATGCCGAGCTTCTTTCTGAGATCATACGTATCACCATGACAGAGGAGACCGCGATAGGAACTGACGGTCTCTGGCTTGGGATAGCCTCGCATGCGGCGAAAAACCTTGTGCTTGGTTGTCGTGCGTATCTGCCGATGATTCGGGAAATGTATCCAACCGAGGAAGTCCACGCCCGAGGCATATGTCTTGATATAGACCTTGTCCGGATGCAGGAACAATTTGAGCTTTTCCGAAAGGAACGCGCCGATCTTCGGTAATAGTCCTTCGAGCTCGCCTCTGTTATCCGACAGGAAGACAAAATCATCCGCATAGCGGATATAATATTTGACCCGCAGCTCCTGCTTCACGTACATGTCGAACTCGTGCATGTAGATGTTCACCAGGAGCTGCGATGTCAGGTTGCCGAGCGGCAAGCCGACGCCTTCGCGCGAGGAATGGAAGCTGTCCACGACGCGCCGGATCAGCCACAGAAGGTCTGGGTCCGCAATATGCCGTCTGAGGATGGAGAAAAGTATGTCATGGTCCACGCTCGCGAAAAACTTCCTGATGTCGCATTTAAGCACGTAGCACGAGCGCGTATGGTTCTGAGACACCTTGTCCGCAAAATATTTGAAGCGCCTGAAGGCCTTGTGTGTTCCCTTGAACTTCCTGCACGAGTACGAATCGTAGATGAACCGGGCATCGAAATACCAGTACAATTCCTTATATATGAGATGATGGAGCACTCTGTCGCGGACAGTAGCTTTATGTATGTTACGCGGCTTGGGATCGGAGACATTGAACGCGGAATAGCCGGAGTGCGCATAGGTCTTGTCGGCGAGCATAGAGCGGAGCTCGAGCAGATTGTCCGAAAGGCGCGCCTGGAACCGCATCACGTCGCTCTTATGGCGCTTGCCGCGCAGAAATCGCTCCCACGTCGAGAGAAGATTGTCGAGCGATATGATATCTTTGTACGTATGAATAAACATGCTGAGCCGGCCTCCCCTGCCACACACACACACACACACACACACACCGAGCACGCCCCTCGTATTGGTCCGCGCCAAAGAATCGTATAGGGTCTGGCACGGCTGCCTCCTGAAGATCAATCGGGTCGACCGCTACACGATCGGAGCGGAAATAGACGCCTCGTTCCGGTCGCTGCTCGAGATCATATTCCGCGCGACATTCGCACATGACAAGTTCGAGAAGCTGTCCCTGGTATCGCAGGCCATCGGCAGGGCGGACCTTCTGAAATTCTTCCTGCAGATCGGCTGGGAGCACAAGGTGTTTGACCACAAGGCCTACGGCCAGCTCATTCTCCTGCTCGACGAGGTCGGCCGAATGCTCGGCGGGTGGAAGAAAAGCCTCCATGAGAAAACTCCCGCCAAGTAACGGCGGGAGAAATCAATGAGTAGCAGAAGCAGAGGAAGGCATTGTCGTCGTTCCACACCTTCTCGAAGTTGCCGAGGTTGAAGTTGAAATCGCCGTCCGAGTTGGCGTTCATGTTCGGAACCCTATGGTTGCCATCGGAGTGCCTCCGCATGCAATGTACGCCGCGCATCCCAGTCCACCGGGACCGACACCGGCCAGTCCCTGCACTTCACTTCGAGCCGCAAGCTCGCTTGCGCGCCGCACCGACTTTTTGATTTTTTCATAGGAGGAGGCTCCCGCCCGGAAGGCATGCCCGCCGGACTGCTCGCCGATCCCTGATACGAGATCCGATGCCGCGAAACCATGATCGCGCGGTCTATCTGCAATCCGAATAGAGTATATATAAAAATAGAGCTTCCGCAAAAGCGGAAGCTCTAAGATTTTAAGGATCTGAAAACTAACTAAGGTACTAAGATTCCAAGTTCTCGTCGCAGAAGCAGAGGAAGGCATTGTCGTCGTTCCACACCTCCTCGAAGTAGCCGAGGTTGAAGCGGAAATCGCCGTCCGAGTTGGCGTCCATGCCCGGAACCCTATGGCTGCCATCGGAGTCTTCCCAGAGCCGGTCTTTTTCGTCAAAAGATGCGTACCATTTCCCTTTCGGAAGCTGGTCGCGCTTTTGCTCGAAGACAAGGGCTGCTCCCTGCGCTCCAATGAAGACCGGATTGAGCGTTTTCAGGAACTCCATCCGCTCCTCGGAAGTGGTAGTTCCGGAAACAACCTGATGGTAGGCCCGTACGCGCAGCTTGTCACCGGGCTTCAGGACGCGGGTCGGCTTTGGGAAATTCTTGTCATTGATATCGTCGTTGTAGCTGTAGAACTTTTTACGGTTCTTTTTGCTGAACGATGATAACCATGTGCCGTGATCGTAATCGTTCGGGACGATAATCGTGCCGAGATCGGCGAGCAAGGCGAATTTCTCGCCCGGCGCGGCTTGTTCTTTTTCTTTAACGGCAATGGCGGCATACATGTCCTTGGCCAGTTTGCCGTTCTTGGAGTTGATGATCTTTTGGATCAAGTCGGAATCGAATCCGGCTTTGTCCAGCGCGATGGCCAATTCATGCATTTTGCCACAGCTCATTTCACGTACTTGCATAGCGTATGAAATTTTCAAGTTAAAAATGGGGCCTAAGCCCACTATCTTTTATATTAGATCACCATTGATTTAAAAAGTCAATACCCTTATTCCACCTGTGGAATAAGGGTATTTCCAGGTCTACACGGAGTCACTGATCCACTCCGGCCACGTGCTCGATGGCCTCGCGGCGGTAGAGCTCCTTGATGAAGGCCGCCATCGGGAGCGCGCGGTCGATGTCGCGGTAACGGTCGGCAAGCTTGGCGATGTGTTTGAAGAACTGGCCGAAATGGTAGGCCGGGTAGTCCACTGTGCGCATGGCGAGGAAGGCGCGGGCGGGCATGCGACTCACGCTGTCTTTCCAGAGCGGCATGTCCTCGCCCGAGACGATGAGCTGGCCAATCACGTCGTGCTCGCCGAAGAAGCGGTTGATCTGGTGATTGATCTTGCGCGCAGCGCGCGTTGCAGCGCGAGAGAGCTGCCCCGGAGTGAATTCGCGCGACGGGTCATAGTCTTCCCAGCGATCGAAGCTCTGGTAGCCTTCCGTGCTCTCCCCCGCCTCGCCGGCCGCGCGGGCGCGGGCATCCAATTCGCGCGCAAGCTGCTCGGCACGCAAAACTTCCTCGCGGCCGGGCTTCGCAAGGCCGAGGTCTTCGGGAGTCGGCTTTTGTTCGGATTCGGGCATTTCGGCCGGAGCCTCCGGATTCTCTTCCGGGCGCGGAAGCGTGATCTTCTCCGTGCGCGGCGCCCGCGGAGCGGGCGCCGCGCCTTCCGGCTTCGAAGCTTCCGCGGCCACGGCATCAGTGCCAGTATATTCGAGCTCAACATCATCGCTCGGCGTAAACGCGCCCGTCTTCCGGTCGAGCACGCCCAGGTCGTGCGCCTCGCCGCGGGCGCGATCCACGAGGTACATATGCCCGTTGTCGGCGATCTCGATGCTCGAGCCCTTCGGTATGAGCGCGCTGCCATCCTCGTCGCTGTAGAGCTTGGCGTCCTTGGCGATCTCGTGCAGCGTGCGCTCGTTGAAGAACGACTGCTGAGCCGGCGTGAGCCGCGCGAAATCCGGCGACTGTTTTATGGAAAGAAGCATGTCTTCCGCGCCGCGCGCGGACGCATCCGCATGCGCGACGGAATGCTCGAAAATATCTTCGATGGAGGAATACCGCGGCGCAGCAACGGCTGTCTCCGCCGGAATGGCCGTTTCTGCCATATCCTGAGCCCCCGCGCCTGGCGCATGTGTGGCGACATGCCGCGCGGAATCGAGAGTCTCTGCCGCGCCATTGGCCCCGTAAAACCAGCTCGTCACATAGGAACCAAGTCCGGTAAGCGCGGCGCCGACCCGCGCGCCCCTGCTTGCCTGACGGGCGATCTCCGCCTCGCGGGCAGCACCGACGCGCAAAGCAGTGCCGCGCTCGAGCCGCGCAAGCATGTCGTCGCGGCGGGAACCTGAGGTCTTGTAGTCTTTGGCCGACGAGCCGAGGTTCGCGTCCTCTTCGATCGCCGAACGGAAGATCGCGTGCACCGCCTCGGCTTCGGCGAACGCGGACAGCGCTATCTCGGCATCATGCATGGCCATCATGAGCTCGTACTGGTTCGCAAAGCGGTCTTTGCGGCCCAGCTTCGGGTCGCCGAATTCCGCACCGAAATCGATCTCGCCCGCAGCCAGCTTCTTCTTTATGAAATCGAGGTGCGTGACGAGCCGATTGCGCAGCTGGGCGGCGACGCGCGGGTCGGCATCCTTTCCTGCCATCGCATCCACTTCTTCGACGATCGTCTTAAGCTGGTGCGTTTTGATGGAGGCACGGCTGGCAACGGCGCGAGTCTTCGACTCGACGCGCATTCCCTTGCGGGCAAGCTCCGCCTCCTTACGGAAGCTTTCCTTGGCAGCATCCTTGCCCCGCATGTAGCCAACGGCCCCGCCAGCGCCTGCAGCGACCAGAAGCGAGACGCCGCCGGTCAAACCGGCAAATGCCGTGCCCGCAACGGCACGGATCGCCGAACCGCTGAGCAGATATTTTAAGTTCTTTCCCGTATATTTGTCCGTGACGAATTTCTTGATGCTTTCGGCAACGCGGCCGGCCTTGGTGCGCGTCGCGATTGCGCGCAGCGCATCGCCCGCCTCCGGATTCTGCGACAAAAAGCTCATGGCCTCGATCATGCGGCGCGCCTTGGCCATCTCGAGCGCGGCGGCGGTCTCATCGCCGCCAAAACGCTCTTTCATGACGGCAAGCATCCCAGGCTCAAGCTGCTCGAGTTCGCGCACGGCTGCCAGATACTTTTTCCTGTCTGCGGGCCGCGAGTCAGCGTATGTCCACTCTTTGGGGATGCTCTGCAGTTTCTTGGCGCGGCGGTTGTACTCGTTCGCGAGCTTCTCGTTGCGGCCCTGCTCGAGATCCTGTCCGACATAATCAATGAGCACGGTCCGGCCGTCGGCGTGCAGGCGGACGTTCGGATTCTTCTCGGCAAGCGTGCGCGCAATGCCCGCGTGCGCCATAACGAACGAGTCCAGTTCATCGCCGACGAGGCCGCCGAGCGCCTCCTGCTCGTATTTGGAAGTGAGATAATTCCTGCGCCAGCCGTAACGCAGCGCCTTGCCGATCTTCTCAAGCCGGCCCGTCCCGCGAAGCTTGTCCGAGAAAGTGCGGTCGCCGCGCTCCCTCACTTCGGCGTACAGACGGTTCGTAAGCGCTTCAACGGCAAGCATGCGCGCGCCGGGATCCATGTCGCCAAAACCGGGGATTGTGCGTTCCATCGAGCCGATAAGCCGGCCGAGACCGTCTTTGGCATGCGTCTTCTCGAAATTCTTTTTGAAATCCTCGTAATCGTTCTGGGCGATCGGACTCTCCGGCGCATCTTCGGGTTTTGCGCTCGCAATCGCCTTCTCGGCCGCAGTGAAAGCCGCGAATGCGTCTGCCGGGAGCACTTCGCGGTCCGCGTACTCGCGGCCCATGCGCGCGTATGCCTCCGAATATGCCGCGCCGAGCGCGCCGAATTTCCGCTGCGCCTTCTCGAGCATGGTACGCCACAGGCCAGCCGCGCGCGAAAGCACGGTCGGACCTTCTTTCTTCTCTTTCTTCGGCGCGCCGGCCTCCCAATCGCGCACGGTCTTCTCGTACTGCTCACGCTCCTCGGTACCCTTGGGAGACAGTCCGATAAGCACGTCGCCTGCGGCCTGTGCGGCTTTGCCGGCTTTCTTGCGGAGAGTCTTCTTCTCCGGTTGCGGTTCATTCTCCGTCAGACCGACGGCAAGACGCCGGGCGCGGATCTGGCTCTCCAGCGCAGCCTCGGCCTTTTCGTCCGCCTCGATCTCCTGCTTGTTCATGGCAAGCTTCTCGGATGCCTCCTGCAGCCGTCGCTGCGGATCTGTGGTGTGTTCGCTCATGGCTTTGTATCAAAAGTATCGCACACAAACAGCACAATGGGAAAGCGCGCACCGCACGGCCGCGCTACTTGTCCGATCCGGACTCACCGAGTTTAGGCACGGGAAAACGCTTGATATCTACTCTTTTCACTTCGAGCCGGATCTTGTTCTCGGCCTTCGGGTCGCGTACGTAGCTATCTTCCTTGCTGCGCTCTTTTCTGGACTTCTCCACGATCTCTTCGCGCACGACCTGCATCTCCACAGGATTATGCTCTTCGAATATCCCGATCTCGCCCTGCATCATCTGGCGAAGCTGCTCGTCGGTACGATGCGCCATCGTGCCGTCAGGCAGGCGAATCATGCCCCGCTGGGCAGAGCCGATGTGCCCCGCGTAGTATTCCTGTCCGCCCTCGTCCGTGCCTTTAAAAAGCTTCTTGAACGCCTTAAGCCCGTCTGCCGTGAGCCGCCCGCAGCCAATAGTCTCGCCGTGCTTCGATGCATCCGCCGAATGAATATGCTTTTCCTGCTCTTCAAGGCCGGCGACCAGCTCGCCGTGAATGGCAATTCCCTGATTGAGCCAACGGCCATCCGAGGTCTTCATGAGCATGATCCATAGATCCTTATGAAATGCATGGCCGAACTGCCCCTTAAGCGCGGCGAGATCCTCCTTCGTCGCCTTGCGGATCAGGTAGTCGCCGGCAGGCGTGGTCATGCCCTCGGCAGCGTGCGCTGTCGTATACGTATTGAGCGCGTCGCCCACGCTCATTCCGCCGAGAATGGGGTGCTCGCCCGCAAGCTTATTGTCGTGCGTGAAGATGAGGACCACTCCCTTGTCTTTGGCCCAATAGAACCAAGAGCCGGCGTCTTCCTTACTCTCGACATGCTTCAAATACTGACGCTGTGCCTCAAGACCGTACGCTTGAAGCTTTTTCCAGGTCGGACGGTGGATAAGAGCGTCAAGCACGCCCGGCACAACGAAACCGCCCTCGATCTTGACCTGTTTGGGATCGCGCGCCGTATACTCGTGGGACGCAAGCTCGCCGAACCCTTTATGGAACGGCTGGTCGATCACCTGGCGTTCGCCGATCTTATTGCCATGCGCATCGTAGACGGGCACCATCTTATACGTCGTCTCCCGGTCTTTCATGTAGAGCTCTTCCTGCTCTTTCGTGATCTTGCGATCGATCGCAGTGCGCGATGTGTCTGTGGAATGATCCGCCTCCTTGGTGCGGTATGTGCGGTCGTAGATACGGCGCTCGTCTTCCGTGAGTTCGTCGAGCGGGATCGCAGGATATTCGCTCTCATAGATCTCCGACACGCCGGTCGGCGTGGTATCCACGTATCCTTCTGGAAAATGACCGCTGCGGCCAGGAGCGGGGACGATACCCTGCTTTTTTTCCTTCGTACCGGCGGTTGCGATAGTGTCACGCTTGAACGCAGTCCGCTTCGGCGACGGATTGTTGGCCGGATCATCTTCGGGACGGTCATATTCGACAGTAATGCGCCCAGGCTCTCCCGCCTTCTTGGCGGCTGCCTTGCGCAAGCGTCCGATCATAGCAGAAGCATCGCGTTCTTTAGGCGAACGCTCGGAGCGCGTCTCGGGAAATGCTGTCACGGGCACGATTTCGACCGGCTCTCCGGAGAGGAGCGGGGCCTCAAAGTCCGTCGTGCGTTCCGCGGGAGCTATGTCCGTCGGACGAGCATCGAACAGTTCCGGGCCTGTGCCAGGAATAGGAGAGACAAGAGCCGTATCGCGCATGGACGGTTCTTGCTCCGCTGTGACGCTCGGCACAGAAGCAACAGTGTCCGCCTCATGCTCGGCGCGAACTTGCGGCAGATCGGAAATAGAAACGGTTGTAAGAGCGGCGGTCTCTTCGGGGGTCAGAGTGAGCTCGTTGAGCTGGGCCGGCGTGAGCGGGGCAAGAATGTCGGGCAGGCGCACAGCATCGGCCGCCGCCTCCTGACCTGCAAGAACGGGCTCACCGGCTGGATACCGGACAGTCGTGCCTTTGGGCTGCCGGGATTTCGGTTTTTCGTACGGAATGGTCTTTTCCTTTTTGGTCGCTCCGGCGGGCATGCCGTCGTCCCCTGTCCGCTTGGGCTGGAGCAGGGCCATCGAGAGCATCGTCGCGATCATGCCGATCTTCCGGCGCAGGGCCCGGACCGCCCGGGCGCCATATGCTTCCTTGTATGCAGCCTCATGCTCTTTCTGAAGCTCCTCGCGCTCGGAAAGCCGCCTCTCCTTCCTCCGGTGAAGCTCCTCGCGCTCGGCCATGAGCCGAAGCAACTCCGGATCGGTTATCTTTTCCTGCAGATTGAGTGTTTCCCTGGGCATTATATGTATAAGAAAACAAAAGTATACAAATAGTCAATTCCGTGTCGGTGTGAAAAGCAGCGGTTGACTCCCTCGGTAGAGGGGGCTAGCATAGAGGTACAGGCGATACATATATAGTATAGTACGCCTGCTCCTGAATGCCTATTGTCCTCAAAGTCCTTACAAAATAAGGATTTCACAGGACCTTCCGCACGATCGTAACGGCGAAGCGACTTAAAACCATTGTTTTCAAGGGTTTTCGGGTCCCGTGCGCTTCTTCGCCACCCAGCGCGACTTATTAAACGCCCGCATATACGACTTTCGCCTTATATATCAAGGATTTTTACGGCGAAACGACAGAAGTTCATCTATAACGCCGTCGCCCGGCTCACGGCGACGGGCATTTTTTCCACACTCGCCTTTTTCCCTATTTCCGCATCGGCAAGCATATTTTCCTTGCTGTCCCCTCATGTCGAAGCGGCCGGTAACGCCCTGGCGACAGGCAACTATATCCAGAATTCGCAGCAGGGCGGCACTTTGGCCGCAAACATCGGTCCGGCAGCGCTCGACCGCAAGGCTCCGGCTGCCTCGGCCGACATTGAGCTTGAGGACGACAGCGCCCTCTCCCCGGCCATGGGTCCGGTCGGCAATGCTGCCGATGTAGCCTCGATGCCTGCCCAGACCGGACAGATCACGGTCTACACGGTGCGCGCAGGCGACAGTCTCGGCAAGATCGCCGAGATGTTCGGCGTGAGCAAGGCCACGATCCTGGCCTCGAACAACCTTTCCGCGAATTCCCCGATAAAGCCGGGCACAGAACTCGTGATCCTGCCGACTACGGGCAAACTGCATACCGTCGCCAAGAACGAGACGCTCGGCGGCATCGCCAAGAAATACAAGGTGAGCATCGTGGACATCGAACTGTGGAATGAGATCCAGCCCGGCGACGCCATCGCTCCCGGCGACATGCTCGTCATCCCCGATCCTGACTTCACAAGCGTTTCCTCGCCCGCAACGCCAAGCAAAAACCCGTCCAAGGTGCCCGCCGCGCCTGCTTCGAGCAAGCGCGACCTGGGCAGCTACTTTGCCCGTCCGATCGCAGGGGGCCGTTTCTCGCGCGGCTTGCACGGCGCGCGCATGACGGGCGTCGACGTTGCGGCTCCCGTCGGCACGCCGGTCTACGCTGCTGCAGCCGGCACCGTGATCGTGGCCAGCGGCTCCGGTCTCTACAACACCGGCTACGGCAACTACGTCGTCATCAACCACACGAACGGCACACAGACGCTATACGCGCACCTCTCGAAAGTACTCGTGTCGGCCGGACAGTCGGTCGGACAGGGTGATACGATCGGACTCGTCGGTTCGACTGGACGATCCACTGGATCGCATCTCCACTTCGAGGTGAACGGGGCGAAGAATCCGATGACGGATCCGAGTTTCGGTCTCTAGCGCGCCGCGCAAAAAGAAAGGCCCGCGAGGGGCACGGAAAATCTCTGCTGAGATTTTCCTCTCTCCGTCGCCGTCGCTCCTCCGAAGGCCCCTCGCGGGCCTTTCTTTTTGCGCGGCGCGTTCGAGCGCGGAATTTCGAGACCAACATACCTGGCTTTCTGAAATAAAAAACAGTTTTTGTCTCATAAAGATTGGTGGGGGAATAATTTATGACCATTGGATTTTTTTTTGACCACATTAACCGTTTGGTATAGATTACTGTAAAATACCATCATATGAATATAATTCTCTCGACACGAAATCCCAGCAAAGCCGAGCAAATCAAGGCAATGTTTATCGGTCTTCCCGTTACCGTTCAGACTCTGGATGAAGCAAAAATTGCCGGTGAGGCGGTAGAAGACGGCTCCACTCTGCAAGAAAACGCTTTGAAAAAGGCTTTGTACGCCTGGGGCGAGGCTTCACCGAAAGCATGGGCAATGGCAGATGATACTGGGCTTTTCATTCATGCTCTCAACGGAGAGCCCGGCATTAAAGCAGCTCGCTGGGCTGGTGAAGATGCTCGGACAGAAGACATTACAAATTTTTGTCTTTCGAAGCTTAGCGGAATAACAGACCGTCGAGCAACTTTTGAGACCTGTGTCACACTTATATCACCCGAAGGCCAGCAATTCTCCTTTAGCGGAAAAATCGACGGCAACATACTCACCGCAGCCAAAACGGAGCCTCAGCCAAAAATGCCCTATAGTCCCCTTTTCATGCCCGAGGGCACCGATAAAGTCTGGGCGGAAATGACGGTAGAGGAGGAAAATGCTATCTCCCACAGAGGAAGAGCCTTCCGGCAAGTCGTCGAATTTCTGAAGAATACCCAAAGTTAAACCTTTGGGTATTTTATTTTTCAATTCGAGAGTCCAACAATGTAAGATTTATGAACGAAAATTAGGATTATTAAATACCTTCGTTCTGCGGCCGGTACCGGAGCGCTTCGAGGATGTGGTCGGTCTCCGTGGTTTCGCTTGCGGCGAGGTCGGCTATGGTG
>CAYMVF010000027.1:0-1654 GCA_964394045.1 uncultured Candidatus Saccharibacteria bacterium
TTTTTGTTCATGTCGTCTTTTTGCCGGCTCGGGGCGGGGGGCGCCGGCCCCCCCCCCCCCCCCGGCCCCGCCCCCCCGCTACTGCGAGGCTCCGCCAGTCGCAGTGCCCGAGCCGCCCGGGAGATGTACGTCAAGATTAAGCGATGGATTGTTCGTATTCGACGGTGTTTCGACCGCCGGACGGCGGTAGCCGAAGAACCAGATCGCCGCGGCGACTATGATGAGGATGATAATGACGAGCAGGACGGTGTTGGCGCCGGCGGCGCCATCCGTCTGCTGCGAGGGGACATTGTTGTGTATCTCCATATGCGTGTGACTGTGCCCGTACGGGCGTGCTGATAATGCGGGCGGCGATGCCGCCTTCTGCATACATTCACGCGCAAGCGCCGCCGTATGTGACAATCACATGCGGCGGCGTTTCTCGTAGTATATACTGTAAGGGTCGAGTGCCTATTAGCAGATTCGCATTCAAGACGCTTACATATGAATTCAAAGATATTGGGTATCGTGGTCGTCGTTCTCATCATCATTCTCGGACTGTGGCTTGCGCTCCGCACGCCGTCCGCTCCGGCCGTGCCGTCAGGCGATCTGTCCGGTCAGACCCCGGTCCCGGCAGATCAGCTGGTCGCTGGGATCGAGGCGAGCGGCTCCTCCGATCAGGCGCTCGATCACGACGCTGCGGCGATCGACGCCGAGCTCTCAGGCTTCACCTCGGACAATGCATCGGCTCAGAATGATCAGTAAATTATCAGCCGTAATCCAGTAACGCGTATGAAAAACACTTTCGCAACCAAGTTCGCGATCGCGGCGGTCTCCGCTGCGATCCTGCTCGGCACGGCCGCTCCGGCCTTCGCCGAAGATCTCTCCGTCAAGGCAAACATACGGGCCGACCTCGGCGCCGGCCTCTATGGCAAGCGCGACGACGACCGTGAGGCCACGGGTCCCCGTATGCATAAGACCGTGCTCGGTCAGGAGCTCGCCTTCAGCATCCGCCAGAACCGCGTGACCTTCGCCGCTCATCGTGCCAGCGCTGTTGCCGACATGCTCTCCGCCCTCGGCGTAAAGCTCAAGGCCCGCATTGACGAGACCAAAACCTCCGGCAAGGACGTCTCGGCCATGCTTGCCGCTCATGCCGAAATGACGGCCAAGGCCGCCGAAGCCAAGACCAAGGCTCAGGCTGCGATCACGGCAGCCGCGACGATCAAGGCTGATTCGACCGACGCTGCCGTACTCGATGCCAACCGCGCCGCCCTCAAGACGGCCCGCGAGGCACTTGTTGCGGCCGAACAGGCTCTCAAAGTCGCTCTGCGTGACGCTCGCATGATCATCAAAGCCCTTGCTGGCGTGAAGGCGGGCGCCAAGGCAACTGCCACGGCCACTGCCTTCACTATGGCCGACGTATCCGCACACGCGTCCGTTTCGAGTTGCTGGACCGTCGTTTCCGGATCCGTGTACGATTTGACTGATTGGATCGGCAGCCATCCCGGCGGTGAGGCTGCGATACTCCGCTTGTGCGGGAAGAACGGCACAGACATGTTTATGGGCAAGCACAGCAAGGACATGCGCCCCCAGTCTGTGCTCGGCTCATACAAGATCGGCATCCTGAAGTGACCGAGGGGCGGCAGTATGGGAAAAGGAATGGGCCGCGTTTAGG
>CAYMVF010000027.1:1664-8010 GCA_964394045.1 uncultured Candidatus Saccharibacteria bacterium
CGCTGAACCTCCGCCCCCAACCCCACTGGTATCGGGTGGGGGTTCCCCCTGCCCCGGGCGGCCGCGGGGGGGCGGCGTTTGGCAACAGTCAGGGGCCGGGGTTCGGCGGCCCAACCCGCGGCCCTTCTGCTACTATGCACATGCAATGAGAAAAGAGACAGTCTACATGTATGGCAAGCACGCCCTGGAAGAGGCCCTGCGCAGCACGCCCGGCCTTGTCCAGAAGGCGTATGTGAGCGGCAACATGAGCGAGGAACTCGCGGCGGCAATGCGTGCTGCCCGAATCCCGGTCGGCCGCTTCGACGACCGCACGCCGCCCGGCGGCATCGACAAGCATGCCAACCATCAGGGATACATCGCCGAAGTCCGCCTCGACCGCCTCATGCGCCCATACGACGAGTTCATTCAGGGCCTTGCCGTCACGCCCGATGCCGGCCTCGTGCTCCTCGGCGAGCTCCAAGACCCTCAGAACGTGGGCGCGATCATCCGCACCGCGGCGGCCTTCGGCATCAAGGGCGTGCTCATGCCCGAGCGCAACCAGGCGCCCGTGACCGCCGCCGTGGTCAAGGTCTCGGCAGGCATGGCGTTCCATGTCCCGCTTGTCTCAATCGGCAACGTGAACGCGACGATCAAGGACCTCAAGGAGCGCGGCTTCTGGGTGTACGGCCTCGATATGGAGGCCAAGCAGTCCATCGTGACGGAGAAGTTCGATGCGCCGGCCGTTTTCGTGCTCGGCAACGAGGAGAAGGGGATCCGCATGAAGACGCTCGAGCACTGCGACGTGCCGCTCCGCGTCCCGATGAACCCCGGCTGCGAATCCCTGAACGTTGCCGCCAGTGCTGCCGTCGCCCTATACGCCTGGAGCGCCAAGCACCCCGGGGCGCTCAAGTAACTTTTGTAATCGTCCATAATCCAGGCTATACTGCCGCATATGGTCCCGATAGTCCTCGCTTTGCTCACCTTTGTCTCGACCGCGCTCGGCGGGCTTTTTTCCATGCGCAACAAGGAGCGCCTGCACCACATCATGGGTTTCGCGGCCGGCGTGCTGCTCGGCGTTGTGGCCTTCGATATCCTGCCGGAGATCATCGAGATGCTCGGCGGCGGCTTCGATTCGACTTGGACCATGATCGCCCTGGTCGCTGGCTTCCTGGCGTTCCATGTGCTCGAGAAAGGCCTGCTTCTGCACCACTCGCATGAGGACGAATATGCGGACCATAAGCACCCGCACGTAGGCATCGCTTCGGCGCTTGCGCTTGCCGGACACAGCCTGCTCGACGGCATGGCGATCGGTCTGGGCTTCCAGGTCTCGAGCGAGATGGGCATCCTGGTGGCGATCGCCGTCATCGCGCACGACTTCACCGACGGCATGAACACCGTCGCCCTCATGCTCTCGCACAAAAACAGCATCCGCCGTGCTCGCTGGTTCCTGCTCATCGACGCGCTCGCGCCCGTGCTCGGCGCGCTCTCCACGCTGCTTTTCACCGTACCGGAGCACTGGCTCGTCGTATATCTGGGCTTCTTTGCTGGCTTCTTGCTGTACATCGGGGCGGCCGATATCTTGCCCGAAGCGCACAACAAGCACTCTTCGTGGAAGACCATTGCGCTCACCGTACTTGGCGCGGCATTCATATTTGCCGTGACCCGCTTCCTGTAATACACTGGCCCCATGCAGACGACATGGGATTTAGGCCTTTTGTATAAGAATGAGAACGATCCCGCCATCGAGCGGGATATGCGGGCCATCGAGGCGGCCTATGAAGTCTTTGAAAAGAAATACCGGAAGGCGGACTTCACGAGCTCTCCGGAGAAGCTGGCTGCCGCCCTGAAGGCGTACGAGAAGCTGCTTGAGACCGAGAACGGCGCGAAACCCTGGAGCTACTTCGCCCTCAAGCGCGAGCAGGATTCCGGTAACGCGCATGCGGCAGCGCAGGCGACGGTCTTCTCCCAGCGGCTTTCCAAGGCGCAGAATCGCGGCGTATTTTTTACTCTTGCTATTGGCCGCATTCCGGCGGCGAAGCAGAAAACATACCTGAAGCATCCGGCCCTCGCGCGCTACGCGTATCTGGTTTCGCGCGTCTTCGCCGAGGCAAAGCACCTGCTGTCGGAAGGCGAGGAGCAGCTCGAGGCGCTGCTCTCGCAGACCAGCTATTCCATGTGGCTTGAGGGCCAGGAAAAACTATTGAATGCCCAGACCGTCATGCATAAGGGCAAGCGCATCCCGCTGCCGCAGGCGGCCGCGCTCGTCTCCGATCTGCCTGTATCCGAGCGCCGAGCGCTCTGGCGGAAGATAACGGCCGCCCTGCGCTCCATCTCGCATTTCGCCGAGGCGGAGATCAACGCCGTGTACACCTACAAAAAGATCATGGACGAGCGCCGCGGCTACGCGAAGCCCTACAGCGCGACCGTGCTAGGCTACGAGAACGACGAAAAGACCGTCGAGGCGCTGGTCGCGACGGTAACGAAATATTTCAAGGTCTCGCGCCGTTTCTACGCCCTGCACGCGCGGCTGCTCGGCGAAAAAGAGATCACGACGGCGGACCGTAATACGAAGATCGGGGAGATCAAAAAGAAATTCGACTTTGATTCCTCCGTCGCGCTCGTGCGCCGGGCATTCCAAAAGATCGGTCCCGAATACGCCGACATGCTGGATTCGTTCGTTGCCAGCGGCCAGATGGACGTGTATCCCAAGCCGGGCAAGCGGGGCGGGGCGTTCTGCTGGGGACAGGGAGACCAGCCTACGTTTATTCTGCTCAACCACGCCGATACCGTACGCTCCGTCGAGACGATCGCGCACGAGATGGGCCACGCCATCCACACCGAGCTCTCCAAGGGCCAGCCCGCGCACTACCGCAAGTACCCGATCTCCACGGCCGAGGTCGCCAGCACGTTCTTCGAGCACGTATTGGCCGCCGAAATCGAAAGCACGCTGCCCGAAAGCGACCGGCTCGTGCTGCTTCATAACAACCTGCTCGGGGACATCAGTACCGTATTCCGGCAGATAGCTTGCTTCAATTTTGAGCTTGCCTTGCATACGCGCATCCGCGTGGCCGGGCAGGTCACGGCGGCGGAGATCGCGGCGCTGCTCAACGCGCATATGCAAAGCTATCTCGGCGACGCGGTTCGCGCGGAAGAGAGCGACGGCTACTTCTTCGTGGATTGGTACCACTTGCGCTATTTCTTTTACGTCTACTCGTACGCGTACGGCCAGCTCGTATCCCGCGCGCTGTACGAGAAGTGGAAGGCCGATCCGGCATATGCTGCCAAGGTCCGGAAGTTCCTGTCGGCCGGCCGCTCCATGAGCCCGGAGCAGATCTTCAAGAGTATCGGCATCGACACCTCCGACCCCGCGTTCTTTGAGGCCGGTCTCAAGAGCATCGAGGCCGACGTGCGCAAGCTCGAAGCGCTTGCGAAGAAGCTCGGGAAATAGCATGCCCGTAAAAAAGCCCGACCAGAGCAAGATCGCCGCGTTCCGCAAGATCGTATGGGCGCACTACCGCGCGCACGGCCGGCACGGGCTGCCGTGGCGCGAGACCGCGGACCCGTACCGGATCCTGGTGTCGGAGATCATGCTCCAGCAGACGCAGGTGGACCGTGTGGTCCCGAAGTACCGTGCCTTTCTGAAGGCCTTTCCGACGGCCCGCGCTCTCGCGCGGGCCGCAAGTGCCGATGTGCTCAAGCTCTGGAGCGGGCTCGGGTACAACCGCCGCGCGCTGTACCTCAAGCGCGCGGCGGAGGCCGTCATGGAGCAGTACGGCGGGAAGTTTCCGCCGGCATCAGCGGGGCCGGATGCGCTGCGGAAATTGCCGGGCATCGGGCCGTACACGGCCGCGGCCGTCGCCTCATTCGCCTGGAATTTGCCCGTGCCGCTCATCGAGACTAATGTGCGCGCCGCGTTCATCCACCATTTCTTCCCGCGCGCGAAGGCCGTGCCGGACGCTGCGCTCATGCCGCTCATAGCTGCGGCGCTCGACCGCACGCGCCCGCGGGAATGGCAGTGGGCGCTCATGGACTACGGCGCGCATCTGAAAAAGACGCTCCCGAATCCGTCCCGCCGCAGCAAGCACCACGCGAAACAGAGCCCTTTCAAGGGCTCGGTGCGCGAGCTGCGCGGCGCGTTCCTCCGGCAGCTCGCCGAAAAGGGAAACATGCCGAAGGCGAAGCTGCTCGCGCCGTATTTGGAAAAAGACGCCGCTCGCGCCCAGCAGGCGCTTGCCGGGCTCGTGCGGGACGGGATGGTCATGATTGATCCACGCAGCCGCGTTTTGATACTTTGACGCATGCGAAAAACCGCCCAAATCGGGCGGTTTTTCCGGCGTGGAATGCTTACACCCCAAGCAGCACTGGGATCACAAGCGGGCGCTTGGCGGTCTTCTGGAAGAGGAATTTGGAGAGGTTGTCGCCGACGGTGCCGCGGATGGTCTCGAAATTGGCCTGGCCGAGGCCGCCGCGGGCGCTGTCTTCGACCGAGCGCTTCACTATCTGCCGCGCCTCGGAGAGCAGGTCCTGCGATTCCTTGAGATACACGAAGCCGCGCGAAATGATGTCGGGGCTCTTCTTGAGCTTGCCGGTCTTCTGGTCGATCGTGGCGACGACCACGAACATGCCGTCCTGGGCGAGCATCTGGCGGTCGCGGATCACGACCTCCTGCTCGTCGCCCACGGAGAAGCCGTCGACCATCATGAGACCCGACGGGGCCTTCTCTTTGCGCATGGTGATCTTCTGGCCGTCCTTGCTGATCTCGATGATCGAGCCGTTGTCCGGCACAACGATGTTCGCCTCAGGCACGCCGACCTCGATGGCTAGGCGCTTGTGCGACTGGAGCATGTAGTGGCTGCCGTGGATCGGGATGAAGAACTTCTCGTTCACCTTGCGGTGCAGCCACTTGATGTCCTCGCGGTTGCCGTGGCCGGTGGCGTGCACGTAGTCCTCGCCGCTGGTGCGGTAGGTCGTGATGTTCACGCCCAGGCGCGCGAGCGCGTCCTTCATCTTGGCGACCTGGACCTCGTTGCCCGGCACGATGGACGCGGAGAGGATCACGTTGTCTCCCTTTTTGAGGGCGAAGCGCTTGTCGGTCTTGTTCGCGGCGCGGTTGAGGCCGGAGAATTCTTCGCCCTGACCGCCCGTCGTGAGCATGATGATGCGGTCCGGCGGATGCTTTTCGATGTCCTCGATCGGGATGAGCGTGTCCTTCTTGGGCTTGAGGAGGCCGGCTTCCATCGAGATCTCCATGTTGGTCTTCATGGAGCGGCCGTTGAGCACGACTTTCTTGCCGAGCTCCTCCGCGATCTGGATGATCTTGATCAGGCGGGTGATGTGCGAGGCAAAGGCCGCGATGATGATGCGTCCCTTGGTGCGGCGGATGATGTTGTCGAGGCCCTGGTGCACCTTGATCTCCGGCAAGGCAAAGCCCTCGTTCTCGACGTTGGTCGAGTCGGTCATCAGGAGCAGCGTTTTGTTCTTGTCGAAGAACGCGTACTCTTTCTCTTCGCTGTCGGTCACGATGCCGTCGATCTGGTCGAGCTTGTAGTCGCCCGGGTTGACGATGTAGCCGTGCGGCGTCTCGACCAGGATGCCCATGGAGTCGGGGATCGTGTGGGTCACGCCGAAGAATTTCACGCGCGTTTTGCCGACAGTAATGGTCTCGTCCTTCTCCACGGCGATGGCGTTGAGCGCGGGCAGGTGCGGGAATTCGCTCTGGCGCTTTTTCATCAGGAGGATGGTCAGGTTGCGGGAATAGACCGGCGGGTTGCCGATGCGCGAGAGCACGAGCGGCACGCCGCCGATGTGATCGAGGTGGCCGTGCGTGATGAACATGGCCCGGATCTTGTCCTTGCGCTCTTCGAGATAGGTCGTGTTCGGGATTATGTAGTCGATGCCCGGCGTATCGCCGCTGGCGAACTGCATGCCGGCGTCGATGACGATGATGTCGTCTTTGGTCTCGATGGCCGTCATGTTCTTGCCGATCTCCTCCACGCCGCCGAGCGGGATGATGCGGATCACGCCTTCCTCGGGCGGAGGGATGACCGGGCCGGAACGCTTGCGCGGGGCCGGCTGCTGGTGGCCTGGGGCGCCGTGCGCAGGCGTCTTGCCGCGGCTCTTGCGCTCGGGATACTGGAAGGCCGGGCGCGGACGGCCGCCTGCGCCGTTCTCGCGCTGCGGATGCTGGCGGTGGTTCGGGGCTCCGTGCTGCGGAGTGCCGTGCGGGCGCTGGCCGCCGGGATTGCCGGAGCCGCCCGGGTTCGGTCCGCGGTTGCCGCGGCCGCGGCGGTGCGGGTTGTTGCGGCGCGGGGCCGGGCGGGCCGCCCCCCCCGCCGCCGCCCCCGCCCCCACGTACCCCCCCCAAGCG
>CAYMVF010000027.1:8020-10084 GCA_964394045.1 uncultured Candidatus Saccharibacteria bacterium
CGGGGGGGGGGCGGGGGGGGCCGCGGCGGGGGGGGGGGGGTTGGGGGGGGGGGGGGCCGGGGGGCCCTGGGCCGCCTGCCGCCTGCCCTGCGCCCTGATCCCCGCCGATGGCGCGGTCAATGGCGTTCGAGAGGTTCGAACGGGGTATGTCGCCCTTGAGCGACTGGAGGATGGCGCCGAGCGGCGACTTTGGTTTCTGTGGTCGTGGCATGTCTGTGCTACTGATTATGAATAGTATCTTTGATAAAAATCTTCCATACCTTGTCGGTGGCCAAGTGCCACTCGCGGATGCCTGCAAAACGGCCTTCTGCCGAGCTTACGGCGCCGATCGAGATGCCCGGCAAGCCGGGGCGTACGGCGTATATGTAGGCAGGGGAGTATATGAATACGGCCGGCATGTCCGCGGCGATCTCCTTTTGGAAAGCGGCATAGGCACTCTCGCGCTTGGCCGGGTCCAGCGTGGCGAGACCCTGCTGGAGCAGCGTGTCGGCTTTGGAGTTCAGGTAGCCGGAGATGTTCAGGCCCGGGTCGGCCCGCTGCGACGAGTGCCAGAAGGCGTACACGTCGGATTGGTTCGAGACCACCTCGCCGAAGAAAAGCGCCTGGAACTTGCGCGGGCGGATCACCGTCTGGTTCAGGCTGCCGGTCTCGTAGACCTTGGGGACCGCCTCGATGCCCGCCTCGCGGAGCTCGTCGGCGAGCATCTCCACGGCGGCCTTGAGTTCGGGCGTGTCGTTGGTCGCGATCTCAAACGACAGGCGCTGCTTCTCTTTTTTGGCTGTTTTCTGATAGACGCCATCCTCGCCGGGTTTCCAGCCGGCCTTTTCCAGCGCTGCCCGCGCCGCAGCCACATCGCGCAGGGTGCCTGCCGAATGCGCAGGCGCAAGCTTGGATCCCGCAGGGATCGGGCCGAAGGCAGGCGTGCCATAACCGTGCAGTACTGTCGCTACGATGGCTTCCCGGTCGACGGCGAGACTGACGGCTTTGCGCACGGCCGTCTCGGCGAAGATTTTTGCCTGCGCCTGGTTCAAGAAGAGTCCGAAGACGCGCGGTAGCGGGGCGGTGCGGATGTCCGCGCCTTTCTTCTCGAGCCGCTCGGCGTTGGCCGGATCGATGCCGCCCAGCGCGTCGATCTTGCCGGAGCCATAGGCGTCGATCAGGTCGTCCTGATTCGCATAGAAATGCACGCGCACGGTGTCGATGAGCGGTTCGTCCGACCCTTTTGAACGGAACGCCGAGAGCACATACTGCTCTGGCACGCCGGAGCCGCTCGTCGCTATTCCGCTGACTCGGTAGGGCCCTGCGCCCACGGCCTTTTCCGTGTTGTACGGGCTGTAGATCCAGGAATCGTAGGAGACGCCTTCCCACACGTGCTTAGGCAGGATGCCGAGCGTGGCGCTCTCGAGGAACGGCGCGAACGGCTGGCGGAGCGTGAAGACTACGGTCTTCTCGTCTGTTGCTCTGGCGACCACGCCTTCCCATGACACACGCTCCTTGCTCTTGAGTGTGGCATCCTGCGCGCTTTTGACCGTGAAGAGCACGTCATCTGCAGTGACCGGCTCGCCGTCATGGAATTCTGCCGCGGTCAGCATGAATGTGTAGGTCAGGCCATCGTCTGAGACGGTGTACGATTCGGCAAGGTCGGGAACGAGGTCTCCGGCCGTATCCTTGCGCATGAGGCCGCGGTAGACCAGGGCCGTCACGTCGCGGTCCGCGTCGCTTGCGGCGAGCAGCGGATTGACGAAGCGCGGCGTGCCGACCACGCCTTCGTGGAGCGTGCCACCCCGGGCGGGGACAGGCGCCATGAAGTGCGCGCTCACTTTGTAGACGAGCACGAGCGCCGCAAGCGCGGCGACGGCGAGGGCGATGAGGAAGCAGAGCCTCTCAAGCGGGGAAAAGGCACCGAGCGCGCGGGACACTTCCGTTTTCCGCGGGACAAGCCGTGCACGCATATTCGAAATAATGTTCATAAATTAAATGGTAGCGGCCGGGCAGCATGCGCTGCCTCTGGCGGGGCACGGAAATTTTCTGCTGAAAATTTCCTCTGTCCGTCGCCGTCGCTCC
>CAYMVF010000028.1:0-9471 GCA_964394045.1 uncultured Candidatus Saccharibacteria bacterium
ATACTTGCTATTGTCCGTATGATCTACTTCAACAGCGTGCGAAAGGAATACCCGAAGGGCTCGATCGCGCTCGAAGACGTGACGCTCACGATCAATGCCGGCGAGTTCGTGTCCATCGTCGGGCACTCCGGCGCGGGCAAGACCACGATGGTCAAGCTCATCATTGCCGAGGAAGAGCCTACGGAAGGCACGGTCATGTTCGAGTCGCTCAACGTGGGCAGGCTCGGCGGCGGCGATCTGACGCGCCTGCGCCGCAGGATCGGCACGGTGTTTCAGGACTTCAAGCTGCTTCCGAACAAGACGGCCTACGAAAACATCGCCTTCGCCATGGAGGCGGCGGGGAAGACCGACGAGGAGATCGCGGCCGACGTGCCGCACGTGCTCGACCTGGTAGACCTGGCCGATAAGGCGGGCGCCTTCCCGGGCGAACTCTCCGGCGGCGAAAAGCAGCGCCTGGCCATCGCGCGGGCGATCATCAACCAGCCCGAGGTGATCATCGCCGACGAGCCGACCGGGAACCTTGATCCGGTCAATACCTATGACATCGTGCAGATCCTCAAGAAGATCAATGATCTTGGCACGACGGTGATCCTGACGACGCATAATCGCGGCGTAGTGGACGCAATTGGCAAGCGCGTGGTCACGCTGGAGAAAGGCCGCGTGGTCCGGGATGACAAGGATGGCAAGTATGTGATTTAATGGAAGGCGTATGACGATGACGGCGATCAAACGAATGTTCCGCACCGGTTTCCTTTCTTTCACAAGGAACGGCATCGTCTCCCTCGCCAGCGTGCTCGTGATGACGATCACGCTTTCCGTGCTCTCCGGTATCCTGCTTTTCGAACATGTGCTTGAGAGCACGCTTGTCTCCATCGAGAACAAGGTGGATGTTTCCGTGTATTTCGTGCCAGGGGCCGAGGAATCGAAGTTGCTCGCCTTGCGCGATCAGGTGGCGGCATTGCCGGAGGTGGCGGGCGCGGAGTACGTGTCCGAACGGCAGGCACTGGCGGATTTCCGCGCCCGCCATGCGAACGACACGACCACGCTCCAGGCCCTCGATGAGCTCGACGAGAACCCGATCGGCGGCATGCTTGAGGTCAAAGCCAAAGACATTTCACAGTACGAGAGCATTTCCAAGTTTTTTGAGGATGGCAGCGCGCTCGACTCCGGCAGCCAGTCGGTTATCGACCATGTGGACTACAGCCGCAACAAGGAGGAGATCGACGCCGTTCAGGGCATCTTGCACAAAGGCCGCACGCTCGGTCTGGTGCTCACGCTCGTACTCGTACTGCTTTCCGTGATCGTCACCTTCAATACGGTGCGCCTCGCGATCTACTTCGCCCGCGAAGAGATCTCCGTCATGCGTCTCGTCGGCGCCAGCCGCGCGCACGTGCAAGGACCGTTCATCGTGGAAGGCGCGCTCTATGGCATCTTCGCCACGCTCGTCTCGCTCATTCTTTTCATACCGATCACCGCCTGGTTCGGCCGTCATATGACGGATTTCTTCCAGGGAGTGAACCTTTTCACCTACTACCTCTCGCATATCTATGAGTTCGTGCTCATTCTGCTTGCTTTCGGCATCGGTCTCGGCGCTCTTTCCAGCCTATTAGCAACCCGGCGCTTCCTGCGCGTGTAGCCAGAGCCATATGTTCGGCGCAAAGAAGGACGAGCATCCCAAATACATATTTGTGGTGGGCGGCGTGATCTCCGGCGTGGGCAAGGGCATCACGGCATCGTCCATCGCCAAGATCCTCCAGGACCGCGGCCTCTCTGTCACGGCCATCAAGATCGACCCGTACATCAACGTGGATGCGGGCACCATGAACCCGACCGAGCATGGCGAGTGCTTTGTATTGGACGATGGCGACGAGACCGACCAGGACATGGGCAACTACGAGCGTTTCCTGAACGTCGACCTGGGCCGCGACAACTACATGACGACGGGCCGCGTGTATCAGACCGTGATCGAAAAGGAACGCAACCTCGAGTACGGCGGCAAATGCGTCGAGGTCGTGCCGCATATCCCGCTCGAAGTCATCCGCCGCATCGAGTCCGCGCAGCAGCAGGCCAAGGCAGACGTGACCGTGATCGAGGTCGGCGGGACGGTGGGCGAGTACCAGAACATGCTTTTTCTTGAGGCTGCCCGCATGCTCAAGCTCAAGCATCCAAAAGATGTGGCATTCGTCATGGTCTCGTACCTGCCCGTTCCGAGCAAGGTGGGCGAGATGAAGACCAAGCCCACGCAGCACGCCGTGCGCACGATCAACGCCTCCGGCATCCAGCCCGACATCATCGTCGCGCGTTCCATCGACCCGCTCGACGAGAAGCGCAAAGAAAAGCTCTCACTCTTCTGCAATGTGCCTGCCGAGCGCATCATCTCCGCGCCCGACGTGGACAGCATCTACGACATCCCGGCCAATTTTGAGAAAGAGGGCCTTTCGAGCATACTCTGCGACATACTTTTCATGAGCTGCCGCGCGGGCCGCACCGAGGCAGCCGAGAAGTGGGATATGTTCACCAGCCGCACGCGCACGGCCAAGGACGAGCTGCGCGTTGCCGTCGTGGGCAAATATTTCGATACGGGCAACTATGTGCTCTCCGACGCCTATATCTCCGTGATCGAGGCCATTCGGCACGCCGCATATGCGGTGAACCGCAGGCCCGCGCTCACGTGGATCAATGCCGTGGATTTCGAAAAGGACCCGTCGCGCGTCGCCGAGCTCTCGCAATACGATGGCGTCATCGTGCCGGGCGGCTTCGGCTCGCGCGGCATCGAGGGCATCATTGCCGCGATCAAATACGCGCGCGAGCATAAGATCCCGTACCTCGGCCTCTGCTACGGCATGCAGCTCGCCGTCATCGAGTTTGCCCGGCATGTGCTCGGCTGGAAGGATGCCAGCACCCGCGAAGTGCATCCTGAGTCATCGCATCTGGTGATCGACATCATGGAGAGCCAGAAGGGTACTCTCGAAGGAGGGAAGTACGGCGGGACCATGCGTCTCGGCGCATACCCGGCATACATCGCAAAGGATACGCTCGCCCGCGCCGCATACGGCAGCGAGCACGTCTCGGAGCGCCACCGTCACCGCTATGAAGTGAATCCGAAGTATGCGGCCGAGATCGAGCAGGCCGGCCTCATGTTCTCCGGCAAGTCGCCGGACGGCACGCTCATGGAGATTGCCGAGCTGCCCAAGGACGCGCACCCCTTTTTCTTGGCCACGCAGTTCCACCCCGAATTCAAATCGCGGCCGCTTGCGCCGCACCCGCTTTTCAAGGCCTTTGCCGAGGCGGCAGGCAGAAACGGCAAGAAGCGGTAGCCGATACGGGAAAAGCCGCTATTCCACCTGGTTGTTTCCGTTCACCATTGCGGCGCGGACGATATCCAGGACTTTTTCGTCGTCATCGGTCACGGTGAAGAGATCCATATCCTCCGGGCTGATCGTCTTGTATTTTTCGAGCATGAGCTTCCGGATGAGTTCGACGAACGGTCCCCAGAATTCCGTGCCATAGAGCACGATCGGGACTTTCTTGAGCTTGCCTGTCTGCACGAGCGTGAGCGCTTCGAAGCATTCATCAAACGTGCCGAAACCGCCCGGGAAGAACACGAAGACTTCGGACGAGTACGAGAGCGAGACCTTGCGGGCGAAGAAGAAGTAGAAGGGGACTTCGTCGGTCACATAGGGATTGTTCTTCTGCTCCATGGGGAGCTTGATGGAAAGCCCCACGCTCTTGCCTCCGGCCTCGTACGCGCCGCGGTTGCCTGCCTCCATGATGCCCGGACCGCCGCCCGTGACTACTGCGTACCCGAGCTCGCGCGAGATGCGGTGCGCCAGGTTGCGCGCGCGGTCATAGAATTCGCTGCCCTCCGTGAAGCGTGCCGAGCCGTAGAAAGTGACGGACTTCGTGTATCCCTCCATCTCCGTGATGCCTTGCTTGAGTTCCTCGTCGATGCGGCAGAGACGGACGGTATCGGGCGTGGCGCCTTCCACCTCCACGCAGCCCTTCTTGATCTCGTCGAGGGTCAGGTGCCGGTGCCCGGGCGGGGTCGTGCTCGCCGGCGGGATAGCCGGCAGGGTGATCGTCTGCGCGTGTTCTTCCATATACGGGCATGATACCACGCCCGGCCGCGCTTGAAAAACAGGCGATTTTCCTGTATTATGCCGAAGTTCACGTTTGCCAGATCGTCTAATGGTAGGACAACGGACTCTGAATCCGTTTATCTAGGTTCGAATCCTAGTCTGGCAACAGTTTAGTTTTTGGCACCAGTGACCTAGAGGGGTGCATGTATGTTTTTTGACAAAACTAAAGAATAGTGTTAAATTTGATGAAACAAAATTCTTTGGTATGGTTTCTATTGTTCTGCAGGTTTGGGGAGGAATATTCTTTCTTCTCAACAAGATTTTCTTTTCCCTGGCTGAAAGGCACGAAAAGAAACGTCCGAACACAAAAAGTAATTGGCGTATCTGGTCATGGATCGTATTCCTTCTAGGAATTCCGGCATGGATGGTTATCTTTGCTATGGAACGAAACTGGATAGCTACCGCCCTTGAGGCAGGAGGTATTCCGTCAATGGTTCTCGGCTTGATTATTGCAGTGCGCGGGAAAGGGAAGCAGCCGAAATGGCTGCATGTTATCGCACTTGTTTGTGTTGTCATCGGCATTTGCTATAGCCTGTATGATCTTGGCGGTTTTACGAAAATGACTCAAGTATACGAGCTTGGCATGACCACTGGCTTCCTGATCGGCACATATTTCCTTGCACACAAGAATGCGTCCGGATATCTCTGGTATATACTCATGCATGTTGCCGCAATTCTTCTTGTGTATATGGAAGGATATTTGTGGCTGGCGATTCAACAGATCGTTTCCGCACTTTTTGTTATTGACGCGTTTGTTACGAAAAGAAAAGTACGAATGCAAAAAGCTGTCTGATAAAAAATCAGACAGCTTTTGTTGTTTTCTTTAATTCAGTCGGTTTGAAACCAGGTTGGTTTTGAAACTTACTAAATAATGTATGATGGTATTATGCAATATAATCTTCACCCGCTGTTCGTGCATTTTCCGATTGCGCTTCTTTTTCTGTATTCCATCATAAAGATCCTGCCGCTCAAGCGCTGGATGCCGACAGTGGATTGGAAATCCGTGGAGAGAGTGCTCCTTCTCGTAGGCGTGGCAGGAGCGTTCCTCGCTCTCGCGACGGGAGAGATCGCCGAGGATCTTGTCCGCCCGAACCGCCGGCTCGTTGAAGCGCATTCGTTCTTCGCCTCGCTTGCCACATGGTTGTATGGCGCTCTTCTTGCCGGAGAAGTTCTCTCTATGGCGAATCCGATCCTTCTTCCCAAGATGGGGCAAGGTTCTGTAGCGAAGCTCGCGCGTTTCCTTGAGCGGGTTCTCTGTAACCCGTCACTCTCAAGACTGCTTGCTTTTTTTGCCCTCGTCGCGATCTCTGTCACGGGTTTGTTGGGCGGAGTCATGGTCTATGGAACGTCCGCCGACCCCGTTGCGGGGATGGTCCTCAAAATGTTGGGAATATCTCTATAGGGCGGCAGTTTGGTTTTTGCCGCGGGAACCCCTGCTTTTTGACCGGGTCGCGATCAGGCCGGTCATGAGCGTGTTTGTCGCGATCATGACGATCGAATGAAGAGTGGTCGCGACGTTGTATGCCTGAAGCGAGAAGAGCATGAGGATGTGGCGGAGCACATTCATGCCGTACAGGATGGGTGTTTCGGTGTGCGGCTGCCGCCATGTTTTTCGGATCGTCGGCAAGAATGCAACGAAATCAATGCTGACCGCGATTACCACGGAAATCGTCGGATCTTTGGTCAGTATCCAGGGGATAAGTCCAAGAAGGGCGATCACGAGAAAGAGCGTGTCGATCGCGCGGATATTTTTGAAGCCGTACCGGAGTGAGAACAGGAAAATGATGACCGTGAAGATCTCGCTTGCTGCCGTAGGGAGCGCCCCGATGCCTGCGCCCTTTGCGATCTGTCCGAAAAACACAATGCATGACACGATGGTCCACACGAGCCATGTGTACGGGTGCGGTTGAACGCGTTTTTTTATGATATCGCGCAGGTATGGGACGTTGCCCACTATCGCAAGCAGGGCTGCACTAGCGGCGATGATCTCTTTCATGCAGGTGATTGTATCATTATTGAGCACGCAGTAGAGCGCTGCTCGGTGCGGTACGTATCTTCTTTGTGTTTTTTCCTCCGTGCTTCAGCCTCCATCTCTTGCATTTTTTTCGAAAATATGCTATATTGCACAATATGAAAGACTTCCGCAGACAGAATGACGGGCAGGGCTGGAAAAACGATCGGGGATATACTAAGTATCAGGGACCGAACGGACCGGTGCGTCCGGAGGGTCAGGTGAAGCATCGCGCCACTTGCGCGGAGTGCGGCAACATGTGCGAGGTGCCGTTCCGCCCGAATGGCAAGAAGCCGGTCTTCTGTCCGGATTGCTTCGGCGCAAAGCGCGACGGCGGCTACCAGGGTTTCAAGAAGGATTTTGCTCCGCGCGCGGAGAACCGCGCTCCTGCGCACCAGACTGCAGCTCCGGCCAAGGATCATCGCATCGATGAGATCAAGGCGCAGCTCGGCGCGATTGGTACCAAGCTCGACCGCCTGATCGCCGCGCTCGAGAAGCCGGCCGCGAAGGCAGAGGCTCCGGCGAAGGAAACAGCCAAGCCCGCCGTAAAGTTGACCGTAAAGGCCGCTCCCAAGAAAGCCGCGAAGCCGGCTCCGGCCAAGAAGAGCAAGCCCGCAAAGGCTGCCAAAAAAAAGTAACCGCTCGTACGCTTGAAGCCCCGCGGTCCCGAAAGGGACTGCGGGGCTTTTGCATTGTTGGCCGTTGTGTTTAGATACTGCCGCGCTCCTTCGCGGAGAGCACGCGGGACTCGCCGGGCTTCATGGTGCCGAGCGTGAGGCCGCCGATGCGCACGCGCTTGAGCTCGGTCACGGTGAGACGGATGTGTTCGCACATGCGGCGGATCTGGTGTTTGCGGCCTTCACGGATAGCGATGCGGAAGCTATGCGGGCCTGTTTGCTCCGCCCGGCAGGGAAGCGTAAGGCCGTCTTCGAGTTCGATGCCCGGCTCGAGCGATTTCAGATCGCGCGGACGGATTGTCTCGCGCACGGTCACTCTATATTCCTTTTCAGTACGGTGCGCATCGCCCGTAACCTGTCGTGCGAGGACGCCGTCGTCCGAGAGCAGGAGTAGTCCTTCCGATGCCTTGTCGAGGCGGCCGACGATGTCGAGATCCTCGAACTGAGGGAAGAGATCGTAGACGGTCGTGCCTTCGCTGCGCATGCGCGACGAGGCGATCCCGCGCGGCTTGTATAGGGCGACGGTCTTTTTGGCGGCGAGCTGTTTTTTGCCTGCGGGTAGTACTGCCACGACGTCTTTCTCCGGATCTATCTGCACGCCCATCGCATGTACCACGTTGCCGTTGAGCGACACGAGGCCGGCCTTGATCAGCGCTTCCGCCTGCCGGCGTGACGCGATACCTTTGTCGGCCAGGTATTTTTGGATGCGGAGCTTCATGGGGACAGTATATACCTTTTTCTGCCTCCGGCCGTACGGCCGTGCTACAATCTTTCGTATGAAGAAATCTGCTGCGGTTATCATAGTGTGCCTACTTGTTCTGGCTATTTTGGGAATTGTTGGTTTTCGCCGGGTGTCGGCGCCGGAGGACAGCAGGCTTCTTCCCGGCAACGGATCTTCCGAATCTAGCCATGTCTCGATTACTGCAGCCGCGGATTACAAAGATGCGGCATACCTGATAGAGGGCGCGTCGGTACAGCTCGTGGACGGCTATGCTGAGACGGCCGCTGCTCCGGGATCTGCCGTCAAGACGATCACGCGGTATTTCGGCAACGAGCTGCGCGCGGACATCACGGGCGACAGGAAGCAGGATGTGGTGTTTCTTCTCACGCAGGAGCGCGGCGGCAGCGGTACCTTCTATTATGCCGTCGCTGCCGTCGCGACCGACGGGGGATACGTTGGCTCTGATGGTTATTTGCTCGGCGACCGCATCGCGCCGCAGAGCATCGACCTGAGCACTGCCGCCCGGCATGTGGACGTGGTCGCGGTGAATTACGCCGACCGCGCGCCTAGCCAGCCCATGACGGCCAAGCCGTCCGTCGGCAAGACGGCGTACATCAAGCTGGACTCGGAGACTCTGCGCTGGGGCATTGTCGCGGCGGATTTTGAGGGCGAGTCTCGTTAGTCAGTGAGGGGGGATGGATCGGTGTGTCGGCGGATCAAGGACGAGAAATAAGGAACGCCGTTAAAGTAATCAAGAGAAGTGATTATATGAAAAAAACAGTATGTATCGTGCTCGTTGTGCTCACGGCAGCACTTGGGGCGTGGGCTATCTGGGGCGGACGCGCTGACAACCCGGCTCCGCTGCCAGAGACGACGCAGGCCGAGAATGCGATCAAAAGCTTCGGCGGGCGCCTCAAGAACGTGCCGCTTGCGGCAGAGCCGGGGACCATGCGCGGCCTGATCCAGACGGAATATGGGCCGTACGTGACGCCGCTTCTCCTTGCGCGCTGGATGGAAGATCCGGCCCATGCCCCAGGCCGCGAAACTTCCAGCCCGTGGCCGGAGCGCATCGAGGTGAAGACGCTCGCGAAGGTTGGCGACTATTACGAAGTGTCGGGGGAAATAGTGCTCATGACGAGCGACGCGGTCGCTCGCGGCGGCGACGCTGGCCGTACGCCGGTATATCTGACTCTCGCAAAAATGGACGGCCGCTGGCTGATCGCTGATTATCAGATCTCCCTGGAATAAGCCCGGATGTCTTCCCGAGTGACTGTGCGCGACAAAATGCAGAAGGGGTATTCGTATGTACTCGCCGAGCCGGCAGGGCGCAATTTTGCGCCGGACTTCAAGCCCGAGCTCACGCCGGCCGAGATGCTCAAGCTCGGTGTCTTTGGCGGCAAATACATGACGGACTGCCGCAATGAATTTCCGAAGAACTGGTTTGCGGGCGCGAAGCTCGCCGTCGGGAAGCGCGATCCAAAACTCAATTATTTCGGCGTGAATGCATCGCAGCCGCTCTCCGTGTGGCGCAAGAAGGGTTGGATATACAAAGATGATCCGCGCGGCTGGTTTCAGTGGTACTGCCGCTATTACATGGGCCGGCGCATTCCCGAGGAAGACGCGCGGCAGATCGCGCGCTGGAAGGCGGTGCGCAGGCATGCGGCGCAGATCGCCCGCAATTGCCGGCCCGGCGACACACAGTGCCGCCCGCGCCAGCGCCAGGCGCTCTTGCACTGGGCATATGACAGCCGGGAGCTCTAGACGCATCGCGCCGTGAGTTGCCAACGCCGCCTGATAGAGTATAGTTGCAGGCATATGCAGGCCACATTTCATACGAACAAGGGCGCGTTCACGATAGAGTTCTTCGATACGGAGGCTCCGGGTACGGTCGCCAATTTCCGCAAACTCGCGGAGAGCGGCTTT
>CAYMVF010000029.1:0-9400 GCA_964394045.1 uncultured Candidatus Saccharibacteria bacterium
AACCCAGATGCCGTCTTCAGATCTCATATCGCTCTCCCGCACGATATAGCTGACTTCAACCAGACCGCGGTCTGTTTCCAGTCGGGCAATGAATTCTTTGCCGTAGATATATCCCATACCCTTTGTTTTCCAGGCTGTTAAGACGTATCCTTCGCACCATTCGCACCGTATGTTCCGGCGCTCTTTTTTGTCTGAAAACATTTCTTGTGCCGTGTCGAAGAGGAGATTTCTGACCGCATCATTGAGAGGTATTCCGCTTACAAGAAGACAGTGAATCATAATGAACAAATTTATGTGATTTAATCCTATATTACTACTAATCCAAAGATTTGTCAATTAGTACAGTAGCGGACATGGATTTTAGGAGCGGTGGGCGGTATATTTGTCGGTATATGCAAGGCTACACAGCGAATATAGAAAAACTCGCGCTCGAGAACACCGACTTCCGCCGCGTGCTCTATACGGCCGCGAATTGCCAGCTCGTGGTCATGAGCCTCTTGCCGGGCGAGGAGATCGGTGCGGAGGTGCATCAGCTCGACCAGTTCATCCGCTGCGAGGCGGGAGAGGGGAAGGCGGTCCTCGACGGCGTCGAGCATCCGGTCGCGGACGGCACGGCCGTCGTCGTGCCGGCGGGTGCGATGCACAACATCGTGAACACTTCGCCCGACAGGTCCATGAAGCTCTATACGCTCTATACGCCGCCGAACCACAAGGACGGTACGGTGCATCCGACCAAAGCGGACGCCGAGGCCGACGAGGGCGAGCATTTCGACGGCGTCGCCAGCGAGTAGGCTTCCCATTTTCCGCGGAATACGCTATCCTCAAAGGACTGCATGGCAAAGAACGAAACGATCCTCCGCTTCGAGGAGGTCTCATTTGAATATGGCCCGAAGAAGTCGATACTCGACGCGGTCACTTTTTCGCTGCGGCGGGGGAGCAAGGTCACGATCATGGGCCAGAACGGCGCGGGTAAGAGCACGATCTTCAAGCTTGTCACCGGAGCGCTCGAGCCCGAGAGCGGCATCGTGAACATCATGCACGGCGTCTCCATCGCCATTGCCCGCCAAGTGATCCCGCGCGACGAGCTCGGGCTTTCCGTGCGCGATTTTTTCCAGAAGTGCTTCCCGAAGAAAGTCTACGACATCGACCCACGCATCGATGCCGTGCTTGAAGTGGTGAATCTCAAAGGTCACGAGAAACTCCATGACCGCGAGATCCGCAGCTTCTCCGGCGGCCAGCAGGCGCGGCTTCTGCTCGCCTCTGCGCTCATCCAGAACCCGGACCTCCTGCTTTTGGACGAGCCGACGAACAATCTCGACCATGCGGGCATCGAGCACCTTACGCAATTTCTCCGCGATTACCAGAAGACCGTCATGGTCATTTCCCACGACGCCGACTTTTTGAATTCATTTTCCGACGGCGTCCTGTATCTGGACGTGCACACGCGCAAAGTCGAGCAGTACGCGGGCAACTATCTCGACGTGCTCAAGCAGATCACCGCCCGCGTGGAGAAGGAGAACATGCAGAACGCGCGGCTTGCCAAGGAGATCCAGGCCAAGAAGGACAAGGCGAACGAGTTCGCGCACAAGGGCGGCCGGCTGCGCTTGGTCGCCAAGCGCATGCGCGACCTTGCCGAGGAGCTTGAAGAGGAAAAAGTGGACGTGCGCAAGGAAGACAAGACGATCCGCGAGTTCACGATCCCGCACCAGGGCGAGTTCATGGGCGACATCCTGAAAATCTCTTCGTTCACGACGATGAGTCCGAAGACGCACAAGCCGGTCAAGCGCACGGCGGAGATCGCCATGCGGCGCAATCATCACTTGTTGCTCAAGGGTCCGAATGGCATCGGCAAGAGCACGCTGCTCGAGCGCATTGCGCGCAACGCCGAGCCGGGAACCGAGATCGGGCAGGGCGTGCGCGTGGGCTACTACCGTCAGGATTTTTCCACGCTCGACTTCGAGCAGACGGCCTATGAGGCGCTCCGTGGCGCGATGGAGGCCGGCGGCCAGATATTCAACGAGGAACGGATGCGCTCTGTCGCCGGCAGCTTCCTGATCACGGGCGACATCATCAATACGAAGATCGGCGCGCTTTCGGAAGGACAGAAAGGTCTGGTGGCTTTCGCCAGTCTCGTGCTGCTGCGCCCCGGCCTCCTGATCCTCGACGAGCCGACGAACCACATCAACTTCCGCCATCTGCCGGTGATCGCCGAGGCGCTCAATCAGTACGAAGGCGCAATGGTCCTCGTCTCCCACGTGCCCGAATTCGTGGCTAAGATCCGTATCGACGAAACGCTGGACCTTTCCTAGTTCCTTGTTGCCGCGCTATACTGTGTGCATGAACATGCGCACTATCTCATTTGTGCTGCTCCGGATTTCCCTCGGATTTATTTTCCTTTGGGCGTTCGTGGACAAGACATTCGGCCTCGGCTTCGCGACTGCGCCCGCGCGGGCGTGGATCAATGGAGGCTCTCCGACGGCCGGCTTCCTTTCCTCGGCAGTCAAGGGGCCGTTCGCCTCTTTCTTCCACGGGCTTTCGGGCGTCACCGCTGTGGACTGGCTCTTCATGCTCGGCCTGCTCTTCGTGGGCGTCACGCTCATGACGAACCGCTTCGTGCGCTGGGGCGCGCTCGCCGGCATTGCCATGCTCGCGCTCATGTACCTTGCGCTTCTTTTTCCGGAGAACAACCCCTTCGTGGACGACCATCTCGTATATATTTTCGCACTCGCCCTGATCGCGGCCGAGAGCCGCAAGAGCTGATACCGACCCAATGCAGACCGCGATCATAATCCACGGCATGCCGGATCGGGAGGAGTACTACGATCCCGAGCGGCCGTCGCCGTCGAATTGCCACTGGATCCCATGGCTGCAGAAGCAGCTTTCGCTCCGCGATGTCGTCGCGCAGACGCCGGAGATGCCGGTCCCATACATGCCCGAGTACGGCGCATGGAAGGCAGTGTTCGAGCGGCTGCCGCTCGACGAAGACACGATCCTTGTGGGCCATTCCTGCGGCGCGGGATTCATCGTGCGCTATCTGAGCGAAGAGAATGTCCGTGTCGGCAACGTCGTGCTTGTCGCACCGTGGCTTGATCCGGAGAATTCGCTCGGCACGGGCATGTTCGCATTTGCGCTCGACGTCAATCTCGCGGCAAAGACCAAAAGCTTGACCGTATTCAGTTCGACGAACGATATGGACGAAGTTCAGGAAAGCGTGCGGATGATCGCCGAAAAAGTGCACGGTGCCACCGTGCGCGAATTCAAGGACGCGGGACATTTTTGCTACGAGGATATGCGCACAGACGCCTTTCCCGAGCTGTTCGAAGCCTGCGTCGAGAATACTTGATGCTTGTATCATCGAGTGGTATAATTTGCTTATGAGTACACTCACCGTAATTGTCATCATCGCATTCCTCCTGTTCCTTACGGGTTTCATTGTCGTCAGGCAGAGCACGGTTGCCGTGATCGAGCTTTTCGGCAAGTATCGCCGCACGGTCACTGCGGGCCTTAACTGGAGGATCCCGCTGCTCGAGCGCATTCGTGAGCGTGTCACGCTCCGTCAGCAGAACTTTGCTCTCACCGGACAGTATCCTTCCGGCGACAAGGTGATCGTTACGATCGGCACCAACTTGCTCTATGCCGCGGATGCAAGCCCGGAGGGCGTGAAGAAATACGTATACATGCTTGAGAACCGACAGGAATCGATCGCCGCGCTCGTCGAGAACTCGCTTCGGACATATATCGCCAAGGAAACGCATGAGGGCATTCTCGAGAAGAAGGAAGAGCTCGCGCAGCACATCATGGGCGACTTGTCGGTCCAATTTGGCCACTGGGGCATGAATATCATTGGTTTTCAGATCACCAATGTGACGTTTCCCGTCACGATCACTAATGCCATGTCTGAGGTTGTCGCGTCCGAGCAGCTGCGCAAGGCCGCGCAGAACAAGGGCGAGGCCTTCAAGGTGCAGGCGATCAAAGAGGCCGAGGCTGAGCGCGAGCGCAAGCGCCTGCAGGGCGAGGGTATAGCTCTCGAGCGCCAGGCGATCGCCGAAGGCCTGCGGGCCTCCGTCGAGATCATGGCAGCGGCGACGAAGCAATCGTCCCGGGAGATCCTTGCCACACTCTCGCTCACTCAGTATCTCGATACCCTCAAATCGGTCGGTGTTTCGGACAATGCGAAAGTCATTTTCTTGGACAGTAACATCCAGAAGACGGGTGACCTGCTTCAGCAGCTCATCGCCTCGCAGGAAAGCACGAAACGCATCGTTTAGAGTATTGTCACGCGCATGGGTGCAGGCCGTTAGGCCTTGCATGAGGCACGAGGCGGACAATTTGGCTCTCGATATCGGCTGCGGAGCCCTCGCGGGGTTCGTGGCCATGCTGTATTTCCGCGACCACTGGATAGTGGCCACTTTTGCCATGCTGCTCTTTTTCGCTGCGTGGGCCGCGAATCATCCGCGGAAATTCCTGGCCGAATACCGCGCGCTCTGTGCCGCGCTTGCCGTGGTTGCCTCTGAAACGCGGAAAGCGCGGCTCGTTGCAGGCCGCGCTGTTCTTTGGATTATGGCCGTCGTCTCGCGCCGTCCGGCTACCGCAGGCCTCCTTTCCAGCGGTCGAGCACGATCCCTGCGGCCACTGCCGCATTGAGTGACTCGGCACCGCCGAACGAGGGGATGGTCACTTTCTGCGTTACTGCCTTTGCCACGGCCTTGCTGATGCCGTGCGACTCGCTGCCGATCACGAGCACGCCGCTCTTCGGGAAGGCGAACTCGTGCGCGCTCGCGCCGTCGAGGAATGTGCCGAGCACGGGCGCGCCCTGCTTGGCCAGCCAGGCGGGGAGCTCGGCGTAGTGGCCGCGCACGCGGGCGAATGACCCCATGGTCGCCATGATCACTTTCGGGCTGTGCCAGTCCACGCACGACGGCGAGCATATGATGTCGCGCACGCCGTACCAGTCCGCGATGCGGATGATCGTGCCGAGGTTGCCCGGGTCGCGGATCTCGTCGAGCGCGAGCACGATGCCCTCGTCGCCCTTCGGAAGCGGCCATTCCTTCTGCCGGGCGACCGCCAGCGCGCCGTCGTTGTGCTCGAGCGTGCCGTAGGCGGCGAGCTCGGGCGCCTCCACGACATGCGCGGAGATCTTGCGCGCGGCGATCAGCTCGGCCTGCGCCTTCTTGAACTCGGCCGTCGCGTAGAGCGCCTCGATCTCGTAGTCGCTCTTGAGCAGCTCGACGACGCACTTCTCGCCCTCGACCAGGAATTTCTTGGTGTTCTGGCGGTATTTCTTTTCCCGCAGGGACTTGATCGCCTTGGCGGCCATGTGGCTTGTCATATGGGCAGAGTATACAGCCTTAGGCGTGCGCCGCAAAATACGTGCGCAGTTTCGCCACCGCCCGGCGGTGGCGGCTCTTCACGGTGTCGGGGCTCGCGCCGAGCAGTGCGCCGATGCGCCGGAAGGGCAGCTCCTCCATGTAGTGCATGAGCAGGACCTCGCGGTCGGCGGCGGGCAGCCACAGCAGGCCGCGTTCGAGCAGCGCCTCGTTTTCCTGCTTTTCGATGCGGGCCGCCGGCAGCGTGTCCGGGTCGGGGACGGACTCGGCCAGCCTGTTGTGCCCGTGCTCGTCGTCGAAGCGGGAGAGGGGAAGGTCACGCTTCCTGCGCAAGAGGTCCACTGCGGCGTTGCGCGCGATGCGGAAGAGCCATGCGCGGAACGTGCCGCCGGGGCGGTAGCTGCCGAGCATGCGCCAGGCTTTGGCGAAGGTCTCCTGTGTCACGTCCTCGGCGTCGGCGCGCTGCCCGGTGACGCGCCGGGCAAAGGCGTAGATCGGGCCGATGTGCTGGCCGATGAGCGCGGAAAACGCGCCGCTGTCTCCGCCCCGGTAGGCCCGCACCAATTCGTCGTCCAGCCGTTCCATACTGATACATACGCGGCAGTTGCGGGTTTTGTTGCCGGAGTGTATACTTGCGGTAAGTGTGCTCTTTTGGCCAAGCATTTTGGGTACACCCTGATTTTTCTGCAACAAGCCCCCCGAGAGCACCACCTCGGGGGTGTTTTTGTGCTTAAAACCAAAAAGACCGGCACAATGCCGGTCTTTTTTTGCGCGCAAGTCTCCGCAGAGCTTTTTACGGCCGCGCCTTGCCCGCCGATCCGAACGCGGCGATCTTCTCTTCTACGACCGCCTGCACGGCGTCGATCACCGCCGGCATGAGCTTGATCACGGCGTACTCGTCCGGATGGGCCGCGAGCTCTTTTTCGAGCGCGGTGCGGTAGGCGAAGCGCAGATCGGAGTTGATGTTCACTTTCTGCACGCCGATCTTCGCGGCTTCGGCGAACTGGGCGAGCGGCGTGTCCGAGCCGCCGTGCAGGCTGATGTTGCAGCCGATCGCGGCGCGCACGCGGGATAGGAGCTCGAGGTCGAGCTGCTTGGGCACGGGATACTTGCCGTGGAGGTTGCCGACGGCCGCGGCGAACGTGTCGATGCCCGTCGCCGCGACGAACGCGGCCGCGCCCTCGGGCGTGCTGAACGTCTTTTTGATCTCCTCGTAGTCGATCGCCTCGGCATGCACGTTGCTCGATCCGCCGAAGTAGTGCGGCTCGCTCTCCACGAGCGCGCCGGTGCGCTTGGCGTATTCGACCACTTCTTTCGTCGCGGCGACGATCTCTTCGTCCGTGGCGTCGTGGTTGGCCTGCGACACGTCTATGTGTATGAGCTCGAAGCCCGCGTCCACGCCGCGCTTCGCTGCTTCGACGCTCGGGCTATGGTCGAGGTTCACGTACATCTCGATGCCGTACTCCTTTTTGCAGTTGTCGACCAGTGCGCGCAGATTGGCGTGGCCGATCATGTCGACTTCGCCCTGGCTGACCTCGACGAGCACGGGGGCGGCGAGTTTCTTGGCAGCGCGGGCCACCGCGATGAGCGTGGCCTGGTCGTCGACGTTGAACGCGCCGACCGCGAACTGCTCCGCGCGGGCGCGGGCCATGAGCTCGCGCGCCTTGCGGCAGTTTTCCTGAATAGTCTGGGTTTCCATGGGCTCATCATACTGTATACTGTACGCATGTCCATCCCGAAGCGCGCCGCAGTCATCTTCGCGCTCCCGCTTTTCTTCTTCGCCTTGCCGGCGCTCGGCGCCACGGGCTTCGTGGAGTCGCCGCTCTGGCTCTCGCCGGAGAAGCCGAAGGAGGGCGAGAATGTCACACTTTCTGCCGTCTTTCGCAACGGCGAGCCGGCCACGCTTACGGGCCGGATCTCGTTCTATGACGGTGATACCTTGCTTGCCGAGCGGGCTATCGTCATCCCGGCGAACCAAGTGGGCACGGCGAGCGTGACCTTCCGCATGGAATCGGGCCGGCACGAATTTTCGGCCGTCATGGCCGAGGCGGCCACGCTCGGCGGCGGGGGATCCAAAACGGCGCTTGCCGTGGCCGATACGAAGGTCGCGCTGCCACAGACTCTGGTCCCGAAGAATTTTTTGACCGCCAAGGCAGATGATGCCGGCAGTGCGGACAGTGCGTCGCAGCGCGAGATATTGGACCAGGTGGACAAGGCCGAACAGGCCGTGCTTGATCTTTTGCCGGAGCCGGTAAAGGAAAAAGTTTCAGAGGCAGCCGCGACTGTGGAGGATTGGCGAACACAGCGGTCTGCGAACTACGCCGAAACGCGCGATGATGCGAAGCTTGAGATACAGAAAGAAAAACTGGAAGCGGAGCGCGCTGCCGTGAAGTCTGGCAGTGCGGCGAAGCCTGAATCAGTGAGTCCGCTCGCGCGTTTGAAGCTGCTCACGTTTTCCGCGCTCGCGCTGCTTTTTTCGCCGTTGCTGTTTTATGCGCTGCTCGGGCTGATGGCATTCCTACTGCTCCGGTTCATTTTCCTCAAAGTTTTCCGTGTCTTGCGGTTCAAGCGCTCGCGCGGACCAGGACGGCCGAAAAAGACCGAGGTTCCCAAAAAATAATCTTTCCGGGATTTGGCAAGTCGCAGGGCGGCCGTATACAATGTCTGCATGCCGCTGCGGACTTTTTGCACCATTTTTCTTTTCTTCGCCGTCTGCGCGTTTCCGCTCTATTTCACCGTCGCTGTGGGCCTCTTCTCCGTGATCTGGTTTCGTGATTACTGGGAGCTGATACCGCTGTATTTCCTGCATGACGCTTTGTATGGCGTGCCGCTCGAGCGGTTCCATAGCATTCCGCTTGTCATGACTATTACTGCCGCGGTTGCTGTAGCAATAGTCGCACTCGTGGGGCGCCGCGCATTCGGCGCGGCGCCGCACGCCATCCGAATCCATGCATAGAGCACTGCGCACAATCAGAGACAAGGCCGGCCTGCGCCGCGGCTACAGGAGCCCGCTCATCGAGCCGGATGAGATCTTCCTCGACTCCAAGAACCTGCCCGACTTCGACACGCAGCAGTTCGAAGGCCAGCTCGAGCGCCCCATTTCGCAGCGGGCGCTCGCTGCCGTGGGAGTGGCATTCTGCCTCATCATCCTGGTCTTCGGCGGGCGGCTTTGGAAGTTGCAGGTCGCCCAGGGTGCCCAGTACAAGAAACTTGCGGAGAACAACAGCCTTTCGAGCGAGCCGCTCTTTGCCCCGCGTGGTACGATCTACGACCGCAACAAGGTCCCGCTCGCCTGGAATGGGACCAAGACAGATGACTCGCCCTGGGGTTTGCGCGCATACATAGAGTCGCCAGGTTTCGCGCACGTGCTCGGCTACGTGGGCTATCCGCAGAAGGACAAGTCGGGCAACTATTGGCAGACCACCGTCGTCGGCAAGGCCGGCGTGGAGAAACAGTACGATACAGCGCTTTCGGGAGAGAATGGGTCGAATATCGTCGAGCGCGACATTGCCGGTGCCGTGCAGGGCAGTAATATGGTCAACCCGCCCGTGCCGGGGGCCGACCTTGTTCTTACGATCGACTCCCGTTTGCAAGCCGAGCTATACCGAGACATTGCCAGTGCTGTTCATGGTAAGGGTTTTCGGAGCGGCGCCGGCTTGGTGATGGACATTCATACGGGCGAGGTCATCGCCCTCACCAACGTTCCCGAGTATGATCCGGCCGCGCTCTCGCTCGGCAAGGACCGCGCCCTGATCCGCGAATACCTCACGAGTTCGCGCACGCCGCTCCTCGACCGCGCAGTCTCAGGCCTCTTTACGCCGGGATCCATCATGAAGCCATATGTCGCGCTCGAGGCCCTTGCCGAAGGGATCATCAGCCCTACGAAGCAGATCGAGTCGCGCGGCTCGATCACGATCCCAAACCCGTATTTCCCGGACCAGCCGTCCATCTTTCGCGACTACAACAAAGACAACGGCTGGGTGGATATGCGCGAAGCGCTTGAGCTCTCGTCCAACATCTATTTCTATAACATCGGCGGCGGCTATAAGGATCAGAAGGGCATGGGCATCTAC
>CAYMVF010000030.1:0-8434 GCA_964394045.1 uncultured Candidatus Saccharibacteria bacterium
AAATTTTCTGCTGAAAATTTCCTCGCTCCGTCGCCGTCGCTCCTGCGCAGGCCCCGCCGGACTGCTTTTCCGCGGCGGCCGTGCTACTATATGCTCTGTGCCACTTTTATAAAACTGTTCGCTAATTTTTCATACTCTGATATGGCAATCATCAAACATACGGACCAGCGTGTCGCCGTTTTCATTGACACGCAGAACCTGTACCACAGTGCGCGCAATCTCTATAAATCGTACGTGAACTTCGGCGCGATCCTCAAGGACGCGGTCGCCGGGCGCAAGCTCGTGCGCGCCATGGCATATGTGATCGCGAGCGAGGCTGGCGACGAGAAGGCATTCTTCGAGGCGCTCACCAAACTCGGCATCGAAACCAAGGTCAAGGATTTGCAGGTCTTCTCCGATGGCTCGAAGAAAGGCGACTGGGACGTAGGCCTCACGATCGACGCGGTGGCGCTCGCTTCGCGCGTGGACGCGGCCGTGATCGTCTCGGGCGACGGCGACTACGTGCCGCTCGTCGAGCACCTCCAGCATTCGGGAGTGCAGGTCGAAGTGATCTCGTTCGGCAAGTCGAGCTCGATGAAGCTCAAGGAGGCCGCGGACGATTTCTTCGATCTCTCCGCGAACCCGAACAAGTACCTCATCCGCTCGCGCCGCTAAGGCAGGCAGATAAAAAGCCCCGGCATCCGGGGCTTTTTATGAATGATTACTTTCAAGCGGCAACCTCCGCGACTGGTTCTTTAGATATTGCGGGGACCAGGTTCAGGGAAACTGTCTTTTCGAACGTGATGAGTTCGTAGTGCGGCACTTCTTCTGTTGCAGGGTTATAGGGAGCTGAAGAATACGTAATGTCCGACAGATCAATTGCATCGGCTGTCTTTTTGCGCAGGATCGCGTACACGTCTTCTTCCGGGACCTCCGTTCGGGGGTCTTTGGGATAGTGGATCCGGTACGTGGCGCCTTCGCCACCGTGCATGATTGTCAGTAGTAAATGAGTTGATGGTTCAACTCCGTCGGCATTGAGTGTTGTTTGCTCCATATGTGAATTATTTTGCTAAACTATATACCCGCCAGAATCGTTGTCAAACAATAATCTTTCTTTTTGTCCAATACGGTGTAGAATGCGCGTATTACCAATTGATCGGCGCGGACCGTTCCCGGACGTATAGAATTGCGCACAGAAGGCAATTTTACGGTCCGGGCGCGACGCGCATATACGCATGCATTCGAAAGAATATTCCATAGAGATCGGCGGCAAGACCATGATTGCAGTGTTCAGCGACCTGGCCGACCAGGCCAACGGCTCCGTGATCCTCAAGTGCGAGGACACGATCGTGCTCGCGACCGCCGTGATCTCGAAGTCGGACAAGAACAATCCGGGGTTCTTCAACCTCACAGTCGAGTACCTCGAGAAACACTACGCCGCCGGTTTGATCCTCGGCGGCCAGTACAACAAGCGCGAAGGCCGCCCGTCCGACGAGGCCATTCTCTCGGCGCGCGTCATTGACCGCACGATCCGCCCGCTCTTCGCGCACCATATAAAGAACGCAGTCCAGGTCGTGGCGACCGTGCTCTCCGTGGGCCGCATGGACCCGGGCGTGCTTGCAGTGAATGCCGTCTCGCTCGCCCTCGCGACCTCCGACATCCCGTGGGCAGGTCCCGTGGGCGCAGTGCTCGTCGGCGCGGACCGGCAGGGCGGCGAGATGCGGCTGAACAATTACATCCCGAACACTGGCGAGAACAACTATGACCTCGACCTGACCGTATGCGGCAAGGAAGGCAATGTCGTCATGATCGAAGCCATGGCCCGCGAATATCCGGAGGACAAGATGGCTGCTGCGCTCGACATGGCCATGCCGGCCATCGGCGCGATCGAAAAGTGGCAGAAAGAGATCGTAGCCGAGCTCGGCAAGCAGAAGAAAGATTTTCCTGCGCCGGAGGTCGCGCCTGCAGCCAAGGAACTCTTTGCCGCGACTGTCGGACCCAAGATGGACAGCATCTTCGGCGCCGATTCCAAAAAAACGCTCTACGCGCTCGAAGACGAGTGGAAGGCGGCGCTTGCCGAGACATTCCCGGGCGAAGCGAACGAGAAGCTTGTCGAGACTGCCGAGGATTATTTCAATGAGATGGTGGACAAGCTGATCCATGAGAAGGCTCTGAAAGAAGGGAAGCGCGCCGACGGTCGCGCGCTCAATCAGGTCCGTCCGATCTTCGCCAAGGCCGGCGGCTTCTCGCCCGTACTCCACGGCACCGGCATCTTCTATCGCGGCGAGACACATGTGCTCTCCGTGCTTACGCTTGGCGGCCCGGAGACAGCGCAGGAGATCGAGGGCATGGAGATCCGCGGCACCAAGCGCTTCACGCACCACTACAATTTCCCGGCGTATTCCGTCGGCGAGACAGGGCGTTTCGGCGGCATCAACCGCCGCGAGATGGGCCACGGCTTCCTGGCCGAGAAGGCGCTCATCCCCGTGATCCCCGACAAGGCCGCCTTTCCGTATACGATCCGTCTCGTCTCCGAGAGCACGGCATCGAATGGTTCGACTTCGCAGGCATCTATATGCGGATCGACGATCGCTCTCATGGACGGCGGCGTCCCGATCAAGGCGCCGGTCGCCGGCCTTGCCATGGGCCTCATCCTCGATCTTGAGAATCCGAGCAACTACAAGATCCTCTCTGACATCCAGGGTCCGGAAGACCATCATGGCGACATGGACTTCAAGGTTGCCGGCACGCGCGCAGGCGTGACCGCGATCCAATTGGACATCAAGGTGGGCGGCGTGCCTGTGCAGGCGCTCAAGGATGCGCTGGTCCAGGCCAAGGCCGGACGGCTGGGCATCCTCGACGTGATCGAGAAGGAGATCGCCGCGCCGCGCGCTGACATCTCGCCCAACGCTCCGAAGATCCTTGTCGTCATGATCCGTCCTGACCAGATCGGCGGCGTCATCGGCTCGGGAGGCAAGACGATCAACGGAATCCGCGAGAAGACCGGCGCCGAGATCACCATCGAGGACGACGGCACCGTGTATGTGACCGGCAAGAATGGCGCGGCCGAGGCTGCGGTGGAGATCATCAAACAGATGACGCATGAGTGGAAGGCTGGCGATGCTGTGACCGGCGAGGTCGTGAAGATCCTCGAGGTCGGCGCGATCGTGAAGCTCTCCGAGTATGCCGACGGCATGGTGCACATCTCCGAGCTTGCGCCGTGGCGCGTGGGCAAAGTCACGGACCTGGTGAAGGAAGGCATGCAGGTGCCCGTGAAGGTCGTGGGAGTGGATCCGGAGCGCGGCCGCATCTCGCTTTCCATCAAGGCGGCCAAACCCGACTTTTTCCCGAAGCCGGCTGGTCCGGCGAGTCCGGCCTCGGGAGTGTAATAGGAATATATAGAGTAAAGAAGGGGGGCCGCCTGGCGGGCCGCCCGCGTTAAAAAAAAGACCAAAAATTTTATTGTTCAGGAAAATAAAAACTGCATATGAAATACATTCTTCTTGCTCTACTCTGCGTTGGACTGGGTGTCCGGCCAGCACGCGCTGAAAAACGCGTCCTTTATTCTTATGATGCTAAAATCCCGGGTCATGTGCAGAAATTCTGCCAGACCGATACGGGCCTAGTCATGGAGGTCTGGGAGGTAGCCGCTATCTCTCGCGGCGATACTCAGGTTTTCCGTACGGAAACACTGCTCAAGACCGTCCCGTACACAGACGAATGGTTTGATGCCACACAGCGCTCTTCGGGCGACATGTACCCTACGCTGATAGCAGTCGTGGAATATCCCGGAACAGACAGAAATGCCGGGGCGTTCATCACGGAGGTTAAGGCGCGCAATGTCGAGGAATTCTTTATGCCGATCAGGCATACGGAGCAGCTCACGCTGCGCTACGATGAATCGGCAAAGCGCATTATCCCTGTCGTGCATGCATCTGATACGGCTCGCTACCTAAGTTTTTCTTGGCTCTTCGTTCTTATAGGCTTGGGACTGCTGGCTCTGGGGTATTATAAGGCCGGGACCGGGATGGACGGGGATATGGAGGCGGTCAGAGATCTTGGTTCTACTGACCTGATTATGGTATGCGGTATTGCTGCGATCGATCTTTTGGTTTCTATACCAATCGCGTTCGACTACGCCGGATTTTCCATGAACATTGTCTCTTTTGTGACAATCATCGTACTTTGCTTTGTATTGTGGTTAGTACGGAAGCGATACGTTTCCCGGCTGCAGCCTCGGGAAATTTCCACCGCTATCTGATGTGTTTTGTTTAAAAAATTAAAACCCTCCGCATGGAGGGTTTTATAGTTCTGGTGCGGGGATTTGACACAAATTGTATGCATAGTAGAATTAAGGGTATGACTATCCCCGAGACCGCTCCTGTACTGAAGGCGGAGGCTGCTCCGCAGACCGTTACCCCGCCGACCGAGAAGGCTGGCATGCTCAAGGCGCTCTATGAGCGTACTGCCTCCCGACTCTCGCGCTTGTTTGCCTCGGGCAAGAAAGCTGCGGATGCCATGAGCGATGCCACGGAAGGCTTTGCGACCAAGCTCTATGACACGGCAAGCCCGCAGGGCAAGCCGCTCGAGCAGCTCTCGCCGATCGAAGTGGCCGGCAATCTGGCTACTCCGATCGGCCGCGCCGTAGAATCAGGCGCCAACGCCGCCGCGAACAAGATCGATGCGACGCTCAATCCGGAGAACAAAGATTACATGCAGATGCCGATGACCGAGATTCTCGGCAACATGGCCGCTCCCGTGGTTGAGAAAATGAACGCCGCCGCGAACAAGATAGACACGTTCTTCAACCCGGAGGGCAAGGACTATGAGCAGATGTCCATGGGCGAGATTCTCAAGGGCGCCAAGGAATTCTTCTTCGGCAAAAAGCAGGCGCGCGAGACGATCACTGCCGAGCGCTCGGTGCTCACCGAGCAGGTGGCCGCGCTCGAGGCAGCTCCGACTGCCTCTGCGCTCGAGACCGCCAAGAGCGGCATCGCCTCGCTCTGGGGCAAGCTCTCGCGCTACGGCCGGATGGGCTACGACTGGGTCACGTACGGCGGCGCGGAGATCCGCGCGCAGTACGAGGCGACGACGAATGGCTGGAAGACATACACGCTCGAAAAGGACGCGCAGAAATACGAGCAGAAGCTCGCCGTCATCCGCCGCAAGCAGGCTATGATGGAATCATTTGCCAAAAAAACGGGCACGGAGATCGAGTTGCCGGCCGCTCGGGAAGCTGCTCCGGCGACCGCCGCATAACGCATATATGACGATACAGGAAGCAAAAGAATTCTTTGCGGGCAGCGAGTTCTCCGACGAGACGAAGGGAAAGATCAACGCCGTGCTCAATGGCGCACAGGCGCTCGGTCCGAATCAGATTCTCGAGATCAAGGCGCTCATGCAGGCCGAGCTCAACCGCGACTTCGAAGAGACCGGCGCGGATTTCTCCGCGGTGCCTGAGATCGCGGCGGCCGATGCCGAGTACGCCAAGAAGATGGGCGATATGGAACGCGAGTTTGCTGAAGACACGGCATATGCCGAGACCGAACTCGCCGCACTCGACGAGATCCGCAAGAAGGTGGCGGCGGTTTCTGACAAGCTGCAGGCGGATGCCATAAAGCAGACGATCTAGCGGCGCACGCAAAACCCCTCATGCGAGGGGCACGGAAATTTTCTGCTGAAAATTTCCTCGCTCCGTCGCCGTCGCTCCTGCGCAGGCCCCTCGCATGAGGGGTTTTGCGCGCGCCGTCTGGCGCCGTGGTATTATGAAATGCATGGAATCGAACGAGGTGGACATCAATGCTTCTTCGGAGGATCTGCTCGCCAAGGCGCCTGCGGGGGATACTGCCGTGCCTGAGGCTGCGGCTGCTCCGTCCGCCGTTGAGACACCAGCTGCTCCCATTCCGTCTGCCGCGGACGCTCCGCATTTCGCGCCGATCCGCACATTCTCGTCCGATATGGCCGAGGCGATCCGCAGCAAGGGCGGCTCCGTTGTGCGCATCGCCATTGCCGAGGAGGAGAAGCGCCGCCGGGCCTATGAGGAGAATTCGATCCGCTCCAAGAAGAACATAGCGCTGATCGCGGCCAGTATCGTACTTGTAGTCGCCGCGCTCGGCATTGCCTGGTATTCATATTCCCGCCGCGTCGCTCCGCCGGAGAACGTACTTGCTCCGCAAACCGCGCCAGCCTCGATCATCCCGACGGAGGACTGGGCCGTGCTCGACGTGACAGGCATGCAGGTCACCGACGTGCTCGCCAAGGTGCATGCCGTTGTCGCAATGCCGAACATTGAGCCAGGGGCGGCGAAGAATCTCGTGCTCGCCGAAGCCGCCCCGGGCGGACAGAAACAGGCAATACCCGTGGCGCGTTTTCTCACTGCGCTCGGGGCGCATGCTCCGGCCGAACTCGTGCGCGCGCTCAAGCAGGACTTCATGCTCGGCGTGTATCGTTACCAGGACGGCAGCCTGTTCCTCATCATCCATGGCTCGGCGCACGATTTCCTGCTCTCCGGCATGCTTGCCTGGGAACGCGACCTGTTTCCGGACCTTGCGCCGCTTTTCGGGATTGAGACGTCGGGGTATACGAAGACGGAGCTTGAGAATATGCCGTTCGCTGATACTATCGTGCAAAACAGGGACGCGCGGGCCGTCATGGGCGCGGACGGCAGGCCGCTGCTGTTCTATTCGTTCATCGACCAGAGTACGATCGTGATCGCCTCCGATCCGCGGGCATTCTTCGAGGTCGTGCGCCGGTACTGATCCGGCGGTTTCCATGCTAGGATAAGCATATGACGGAACACATGCATGCACTGCGGGAGGAAGAGCAGAAATTGATCGCCGAACTCTCGGCCATAGCGCGCCGCAATCCGGAGACGGGGCAGTGGGAGGCGACGGCCGAGGCAGCCAGCGAGGCTGACGCCGACCCGAACGACCATGCTGATCGCTTCGAGGATTTCGAGGAGAAGAGCGCCATGGTTGCGCCGCTCGCCGCGCGCTTGGCGGAAGTGGAGCGCGCGATTGCCAAAGGGGAGGAGGGCGGCTACGGTCGCTGCGCCGTCTGCGGCAATCCCATCGAGGCTGAGCGACTTGCCGCCAACCCCGCGGCCGAGACGTGCATGAAGCACATGGCATAGTTATCCTTTTCTCTTTATAGTTTCTTTATGCAGCCATGCCACACTCCCGGCATGGCTTTTGCATGCGTATTCTCCGCGCAGACCGATCTGCTCTCCGGCCGTATCGTTACAGTCGAGGCAGACACGTCGCGCGGACTCAATCATTTCACTGTCGTCGGACTCGGCGACCGGGCCGTGGACGAGGCGCGCGACCGCGTGGCCGCTGCACTCAAAAATTCCGGCTACCAGTCGCCCAAGAGCAAGAACCAGAAAACGGTCATCTCGCTTTCGCCGGCCGATCTCAAAAAAGAGGGTGCGCATTTCGACTTGGCGATCGCCACCGCATTCCTGCTCACGGAGGGCACGCTTGCAGCCGTACCGGAAGAGGCGCTTTTCATCGGTGAGCTCGGCTTGGATGGCGCGGTTCGCCCGGTGCGCGGCGTCTTGCCGATGGTTCTTGCCGCGGCGCGAGAGGGGTTCCGCGAGCTGTATGTGCCGCGCGAGAATGCTGCGGAGGCAGCGCTTGTTGAAGGTATTGTCGTATACCCAGTCGGTACGCTGGGCGCCATCGTCGGGCATCTTTTGGGCCTGCAGCGCATGACCGCGCATATGCCCGCACGCAAGTCGGCGGTGCGGCGGCTTCCGGAAGTGGATCTTGCGGACATCGCCGGACAGGAGAGCGCAAAGCGCGGCCTGCTGCTCGCGGCGGCTGGAGGACACAACGTGCTTATGCATGGTCCGCCCGGCACGGGTAAGACAATGCTTGCGCGAGCGCTGGCTGGCCTGCTCCCGGCGCTTTCCTCGGACGAGGCAATCGAAGCGACCGCCATCCATTCCATTGCCGGCGGCGGGGGCGCGGGGCTCATGTGCGACCTTCCTTTCCGGACGCCGCACCATACGTCGTCGTACACTGCCGTGCTCGGCGGCGGGTCGCCGCCGCGGCCGGGCGAGGCGACGCTCGCGCACCATGGCGTGCTCTTCTGCGACGAGTTTCCGGAATTCGACCGGCGAGTCATCGAAAGCTTGCGGCAGCCCCTCGAGGAGCGCCGGATATCCATTTCGCGGGCTCGGGGCGCAGCCGTGTTTCCGGCATCGTTCATATTCGTGGCGGCCATGAACCCGTGTCCGTGCGGTTATCGCGGATCGCGCACCAAGTCCTGTGCGTGCTCGGCCGCAGACTTGCTGCGGTACCGTCGCAAGCTTTCCGGACCGATCCTTGATCGCATGGACATTTCGCTGCATGTGCATGCCGTGAGCTATGAGAAGCTCGCTGCGGGCAGTGCGGGTATGCGCACGGAAGATGCACGGAGAGAAGTCGAAGCGGCGCGCGAACGGGCTTTCGCC
>CAYMVF010000031.1:0-8144 GCA_964394045.1 uncultured Candidatus Saccharibacteria bacterium
CGCGCCTGCCAGCCGCTACGCCTACAATGGCCAAGACGGCAAATTAAGGCCGCTTTGCGCGCGCCCCGCCCCGGGGGGGGCGCGCGCTTTGCTATACTGTCACCATGTCACTCATAGACCGTCTGTCTGAACTGAAGAAAGAGCATAAGACCGCGTATCTCGCCGAGAGCTACGAGCGTCTTTTGCGCGAGGAAGAGCAGGTCCGCGAGCTGCTTGCCGCGGATTCGAGTCTGCATGAGATGGCGGTCAAAGAGCTGGAGATCATCGAGACACAGAAGCACGGCATCGAGGCGCAGATCGCCGCCATCGAAGAGGCGGATAAGGCAGAGGAGCAGTTTCCGAATGAGATCGTGCTTGAGATCCGCGCTGGCGCGGGAGGCGACGAGTCGTCGCTCTTTGCGGCCGAGCTCGCCGGCGCGTATCAGGCGTATGCGGCCGAGAAGGGTTGGAGCTGGAAGAAGCTCGAGGGTTCGACAAGCGACGTGGGCGGCTATAAGGAGGCATCCTTTGAAGTGCGCGGGCGGGATGTGTACAAGGAATTGCGTTTCGAGACGGGCACGCACCGCGTGCAGCGCATTCCGGACACGGAGAAGAACGGCCGCATCCATACGTCGACGATCACGGTGGCCGTGCTTCCGATACGCAAGAAAGTGAAATTTGAGATCAATCCCTCGGACATCGAGATGGAGTATTCGCGCGGCGGCGGCAAGGGCGGCCAGAACGTGAACAAGGTGGAGACGGCAGTGCGCCTCGTCCACAAGCCGACGGGCATCGACGTGCGCGCCACCAGCGAGCGCTCACAGCTTGCGAACCGCGAGCGCGCCATGGAGATCCTTTCGGCCAAACTGCAGATGCTCGCCGAAGAAGAGGAAGCCAAGAAGTATTCCGCCGAGCGCAAGAGCCAGGTGGGTACGGCCGACCGCTCGGAAAAGATCCGCACATATAATTTCCCGCAGGACCGCGTGACCGACCACCGCATCAAACAGTCGTGGTCCAACTTGCCCGGCATTATGGGAGGGAATATCGGCAAGATCATCGCCGCGCTCGAGGAGGGCAAGATGGGCAATGAAGCCGACGACTAATGATCGGGCCGCACGCGAGCGCGCGTGGCTGCTGAAAGAGAAATACGGCGGCGCGGCTAGCGGTGCTTTCCAGGCAGATCTCGCGCGCCTGGAAGCGGGCGAGCCGGTGGATTACGTTATCGGCTTCTCGCAGTTTCTCGGCTGTCGCGTCGATCTATCGCGTCGGCCGCTCATTCCGCGGCCTGAGACGGAATATTGGGCGGGGGAGGCGATAGCGGAGATTGCCGCAAGATATGATGCGCCGCTCCGTATTTTGGACATATTCGCCGGCAGCGGCTGCATCGGCATCGCGGCTCTTTCCCGCCTGCCGAATGCGCAGGCGGACTTCGCCGAGATAGATCCCGCATTTGTCGAGCAGATCAAGATAAATCTCGACCTGAACGGGATCGCTTCGGAGCGGTACCGCATATTCGAGTCGGACATCTGGAGCGGCATTCCCGCCGGCACGAAATACGACGTCATCTTCGCGAATCCGCCGTATATCGGCGACCACTCGCGGCCCGATGCGTCTGTGCTGGGCCATGAGCCGCATGTCGCGCTCTTTGCCGGGGAGGGCGGATTGAGTCTCATTCGCCGTACCATAGAGTGCGCCGGTGAGTTTCTGTCGCCAGGCGGCAGGCTGTATATCGAGCACGACCATGATCAAAAGGCGGCGATAGAGGCTATTCTGAAAACCCGCACCTTCGCCAGCTACAGTTTCTATCCCGATCAATTCGGACTGTTGCGCTGGGTATCGATCGTGGTATAATGCAAATAAATTTTTTTATGGCAGACGTAAAATATTTCAGGGCCCAATTTTGGGGCGGTAAGGGAATGCCGGTAGGCCGCAAGGATATTGATACCGGAGCTCGTTCATACGAAGACGATTCTTTCGGTCTCTGCAACGCCGAGGACGACGACTGTGAATGAGGAGTCGGAAAAGACCGTTGTGAACAAAAGCCCGCACGCGCGGGCTTTTTGATTGCTTGCTTTTTAAAAACATGGTATACTGCCTTCAGTAGTTTTCGTTTCTCATGTGCACCCCCGCAAAGGGCAGGTACGGTGAACGCGCTACTTGGACGCTCCGAAGGCGCCCATTTACAAGTTTCGCGCGTGCGCCGCATAAGCGCACAAGCAGATAGTATGGCAAAAAAGCTCTACGTCGGCGGAATCCCGTATTCCTCGACGGACGCGGACCTCAAGGCTCACTTCGAGCAGATCGGTCCGGTCGCATCGGCGACCATTATCATGGACAAGATGACCGGCCGCTCCAAGGGGTTCGGTTTCGTCGAGATGGAGAACGATGCTGACGCGATGACCGCGATCGATCGTTTCCAGGACCAGGACTTCCAGGGCCGCAAGCTCACCGTTTCCGAGGCACGTCCTCAGGAGCGCCGCTTCTAAGCGCAGTGAACCGCAAAAAATCCCCGACTGAAAGGTCGGGGATTTTTTGCGGACGGTGGTATACTTTTGCATATGCGTTTTATCAGGACGTATCCGGTCCATTTTGTCGGCATGGTCGCCATCGTTCTTATCATCGTCGGTGCGGCGCTCAGCGCCTATGTGCGGACATGCGCGACTGTCTGCGTCTGGACCGAGCAAACGGACGCAGGCAGCAGGAATTGGCGTTCCGTTGCCATTTCGACCGACGGTCTCTTTTTGGCAGCCGTACCCCAAAGCGGCTACATATATACTTCGCCCGACAGAGGGTTGCACTGGGTCGAGCATGCGGATGCGGGATCCCGTTCATGGTCCGATATCGCGGTGTCTTCAGACGGGTCGCATATCATTGCCTCAACAAGCGACGCAAGCCTTTGGGTCTCGGAGGATTCGGGTACGACGTGGACGGAGCAGGATACACATGTGCCGAGGTCGTGGGATGCCGTCGGTGTTTCTCCTGATGGGTTGCATTATTTTGCCGTGGACGGAACCGGTGTATGGACACGCTCCTTGTCTGAGGCGCTATGGCTTAAGTATGTGACGACACTCAGTCTGTCGTCCAATTCGGATATCGCGGTGTCCGCAGACGGTCTCCATGTGCTGGCTAGTTCATCCTCGGATTTTCTGTTCCGTTCGACTGATGGCGGGGTGTTTCAATGGAATGATCTTGCTGCTCCGGGATCGTCTCCCTGGCAGGCACTCTCGCTTTCGGCCGACGGATCGAAGGTCGCATTGACCGATGCTTCCGGCATTTTGTACCTGTCGGTTGACGGCGGAACGACATGGCAGGCAAACGAGACAATAGGAGCGGGTCCTTGGCGCTCGACAGCGCGGACTGGCGGCCGTCTTGTCGTTGCTCCCGAGAGCGGTTATTTACGGATCTCCGACGACGATGGCGCCACGTGGACGGAACATGCCGGCGCGGGCGATCATCTCTGGGCTTCGGTCGCGATATCTGCCGATGGGGCATGGATTATTGCCGCAGTCGATGGAGGGTATGTGTATGTCGGCGAAACCAACATGGAACCGGATGCGCCTTCCGATCTGGGCCCCGTTGCAGTCGTGTCTTCTGCGCCGGTCAATTCTACGCAACCTCGCTTCACCTTTGCGCTCAGGGACTCGGATACAGCCGATACGGTTCGCTATCAGATACAGGTATCCAGACATGCGGATTTTTCCGACCTGGCGATCGAGTATACTAGCGGGCTGCTTTCGCAAGGGAATACATCGTTTGTTGTCGGCCAGGAAGCGGGCACAGGCACGTATGCGGTTGGGTCCGCAGGCGCCGTTCTTTCGGACGACTCATATTATTGGAGGGTTCGTGCGTACGATGTGGACGGTGCGCCATCCGCCTATACTGCCGCTGCTGGCGGCGCAGTGGCATTTGTCGTCGATACGGCGGCTCCGGTCATCCAAATTGTCACGCCGATCCCTGAATACACCTATGACCATACGCCGACATTCGTCTTCTCAAGCACGGAGGCCGGCGCTATCCACTACGAAGGCCCCTGCACGTCGCCTCTCGCTGCCGCGGTGGCGGGCGACAACGAGGTCACGTATGACGAATTGCCTTCGGGTCAGTACGACTGCGAGATCGCGGTCATGGATGCGGCCGGCAATGAGAGCAATGAGCTGGATCTGTATTTTGGCACCGGTACTGTTGCCCGAGCGGCTTCGGGCGGAGGCTCGGGCAGCTTGAGCACTAATTATGTCGAGCTGATCGAAGATCAGCAGGAGCGGGAGGCAGAACAAACGCGGCAGAAGGCAGAGAATCAGGAGACAGAGGAGCAGAATAAGGCGGTCTTTAGGTTCACCAAACCGCTTCGTCCAGGAATGCGCGATGCTGAGGTGCAGGAATTGCAGCGCTATCTGAACACGCACGGCTTTCCTATAGCGGCGTCTGGCCCAGGATCTGCGGGATTCGAGACTCCTTTCTATGGCCCGGCAACCAGGGCGGCAGTGCTTGATTTTCAAGAAGCGCACAAGCCGGAGATCCTCGCGCCGCTCGGTCTCTCTGTCGGAACGGGCATCTTCGGCCAGGCCACGCTCGTGTACGTGAATGCTCACCCGTAACCGCAGCGATTCCGCGTTGCCGTGATGCAGCTTTTCTGCTATAGTGCCGGTAGCCCCTAGGGGCCGTTTTCCTTGTATATATGCGTGTGTAGTTCAGTGGTAGAACGCTGTCCTGATAAGACAGAGGTCGTAGGTCCGATTCCTACCACACGCACCAGGGCCCCGGGCCCTCGCAGCAGTATGGCAACGATAGATAGAAAAGCCTGGCGTCAGGCGGCGCTCGTATTCGGCCGGATGTCCGGCTGGGTCGCGACGCCCGTCCTGATCGCGATCTTCTTCGGCCGGTGGCTCGACGCCCGGCAGGGAACTGGCAGCCTGTGGTTTTTTGTCTCTATCGGCGCGGGATTCTTTGTTTCGCTGTTCGGCATCTACCGCGAATCCAAGAAGTACCAGCGGGCGCTCGAAGCGGAAGAGAAGGCAGCGAAAGAAAAACAGCAATGACGGAATATACGGCAACCAACACTGAAACGACGGTCCATTCAGAAGCTGAGACTGCGGCACCTGCCGCGGAGGCTGCTCACGAGCTCAAGCACGAGCAGACGCTCTACGCCGAGCCTGTCATGCATCTGGGCCCGCTTACCGTCACCAACGCTCTCGTGACCAGCTGGGCGACAGTGATTGTCATCGCGATCATCGCGGTCGCACTGCGCCTTTCCCTCAAGAAGATACCGGGCAAGCTTCAGCATGCTTTCGAAGTGCTCATCGAGGGCGGCCTCGGCCTTGCCGATCAGGTGACCAATGACCGCCGGATCTCCGAGCGGGTTTTTCCGATCGCGGTCTCGATGTTCTTCTTCATCCTCATCAGCAACTGGATCGGCCTCCTGCCCCTCGTCGGTCTCGGCATCGTCGAGCATGGCGATACGTCCCATTTCTGCGCTCGGGCACTGCCGATCTGAACACGACGCTCGCTCTTTCGGTCATAGCCGTTCTCGGCGCCAACGTGTTCGGCATCGTCTCCATCGGCGCATGGAAAATGCTCAACAAGTACCTTAATTTCAAGGCTCTCGGTTCTATCTTCACGAAGATCAGGAAAGACCCTGTTATCATTCTCGTGGCACCGATCACTTTTGCTGTCGGCGTGATCGAGACGGTGGGCGAGGGCGCGAAGATCGCGTCGCTCTCATTCCGTCTCTTCGGAAACGTATTTGCCGGCGAAGTGCTGCTTGCCTCCATGAGCGCGATGGTCGCATACCTGGTTCCTCTCCCGTTCCTCTTCCTCGAGGTGTTTGTCGGCATGATCCAGGCGTTCATTTTTGCCATCTTGACCGTGGTGTACTTCACGATCGCGGCGCAGGATCATGACGAGCATCACGACGGGGAGCATCCGGAGGAGCACGGCGCGCATGTGCTGGACGAGATGCCCGAAGGCGCGCATCCGTGATTTGAACGGTACCGTATGGTATCCTCTGCGAGGATGCCGTGCGGTAAAGGTCAAATGATTTAGCAGTTAATCAAAAGCAACGACATGGAAGGCACAATCGTCACCGAACATATTCCGGAGATCGCCAAGGCCATCGCTATCGGTTTCGGCGCCATCGGCCCGGGCCTCGCGATCGGCTGGATCGGCTCGAAGGCCATGGAAGCCATCGGACGCAATCCGGAGGCCGGCAGCAAGATCTTCGTTCCGATGCTGATTGCGTCCGCGTTTGCGGAGGCTATCGCCATCTACACGCTCGTGATCGCTCTCTCGATCAAGTAGGCGGTTTGGGGGATTCAAGCGATTGAATCCTCGTTACCGCACGCTTGTCGCGCGCAGTTCTCGCTTAGTACGTTCGTCCTAACCTCATCCTCATGGAATCTCTCATCGAAACATTTCACCTCGACTGGAAGCTTATGGTCGCGCAGGTCGTGAACTTCGCGATCGTCTTCATCGTGCTCTATGTCTTCGCGATCAAGCCGCTCAAGAAGCTCATGGACGAGCGAGGAAAGACGATCAAGGGCGGCCTCGACAACGCCAAGCTTCAGGCCGAGCTTGTGGCCGGCGCCAAGGCCGATTACGACGCAGCCATCCGCGCAGCGAATGCCGATGCCGCGGCCAAGATGCAGGAGGCCCGCAAGGAGCTTGATGCATACCGTGCAGCGGAGACCGAGAAGGCGCAGGCCGCCGCAAGCGAGATCCTCGCTGCAGGCCGCCGCCAGCTCGAGGCCGACAAGGCCGCCATGCTCGCTGGTGCCAAGCAGGAGATCGCGGGGCTTGTGGTCGCTGCAACCGAGAAAGTGCTCGGTACCGTAGCAGAAGGGAAGATAGACCGCGCACTTGTCGACGAGAGCATCAAGGAAATCTAAATGAAAGCATCTGGGACAAAAGAATTAGGCAGAGCGCTCTTCGAGCTCACCGACGGCAAAGACGAGGCTGAGATCAAGAAAATCCTCAAGGCGTTCGCGGCGCATCTCTCAAAGAAGCGCATGCTCGGCAAGGGAAATGAGATCATCGCCGAGTACCGCAAGCTGTACAACGAAGCGCACGGCATCAAGGAGGCCACAGTCACGCTCACTGAGCGACTCCCCGAAAAGACCAGGCTCAGGCTCCGCGAGGCTCTCAAGAAACGCTACAAGGCCCGGGAAGTGCACATGCTGGAAAAAGTGGACGCGCGGATCATCGGAGGACTCAAGGTTCAGATCGGCGACGAGGTCTACGACGGCACGATAGCGACAGCACTCAAACAATTACAAGCGCAGTTACTGAAATAACTTTATGGCAACCAAGAATCTCATAATCGAAAACCTGAAGAAGGAGATCGCGCACTTCGAGAAGAAGGCAAAGACCGAGCGTGTGGGCACCGTGCTCGAGGTCTTCGACGGCATTGTGCGCGTGGCCGGTCTCTCGGAGATCAAGAGCTCGGAGATGGTGACCTTCCCGTCCGGTATCCGCGGCGTGGCTCTCAACCTTGAGGAGGACACAGTGGGCATCATCGTGCTCGGTGACTACTCTGTCATCAAGGAGGGCGATGAAGTCCGCGCGACCGGCGAGATCCTTTCGATCGGCGTGGGCGATGCCATGCTCGGCCGTACGGTCGACGTGCTCGGCAATCCGATCGACGGCGCCGGAGCGCTCAAGACGACCAAGACGTACCCGATCGAACGCGTTGCCTCCGGCGTGATCACCCGCCAGTCGGTCGACCAGCCCATGCAGACCGGCATCAAGGCCATCGACGCGCTTGTCCCGATCGGCCGCGGCCAGCGCGAGCTCATCATCGGCGACCGTCAGACCGGCAAGACCGCCGTTGCCATCGACGCCATCCTCAACCAGAAGGGCCAGAACATGGTCTGTGTGTATGTCTCGATCGGCCAGAAAGACTCCAAGCTCCGCAAGCTCGAGACGCGCCTCAAGGAAGGCGGCGCCATGGACTACACGATCATTGTCTCCGCAGGCGCGTCCGACCCGGCAGCGCTCGCGTACATCGCGCCGTACGCCGGCGTCTCGATCGCCGAGTACTTCATGGACAAGGGCCAAGACGTGCTCATTGTCTACGACGACCTCTCCAAGCACGCCGTGGCGTACCGCGAGATCTCGCTGCTCCTCCGCCGTCCGCCGGGCCGCGAGGCGTACCCGGGCGACGTGTTCTACCT
>CAYMVF010000032.1:0-7986 GCA_964394045.1 uncultured Candidatus Saccharibacteria bacterium
CCGCAGCGCCGCGCATTTTTGCGGGCGATTAGTGCTATACTATGTCTGTGGCAATCTCCGCACAAGCGACGCAGGAATTCGTCCCCATCAAAGAAGTGCGCGAAGGGACCATCGTCCTGAAAGACGGCGGCCTGCGGGCCGTGCTCGCCGTTTCCTCGGTGAACCTTTCGCTTAAGTCCAGCCAGGAGCAGATCGCTACGATCAACCAGTTCCAATCGTTTCTCAACTCCGTCGAATTTCCCGTGCAGATCGTCGTGCAGTCCCGGCGTCTGGATATCCGTCCATACCTGCTCACGCTCGAAGAGAAGATGAAGGAGCAACGCGAACCGCTGCTCAAGCTGCAGACGGCAGGGTACATCAGCTTCGTGCGCGAATTCACCGAGCAGGTGGCGATCATGCGCAAGTATTTCTATGTCGTTGTGCCGTACGAGGAAGCCGTACTCACCTCAAAGAAAGGCGTGCTCGCCGGCATCCTGCCTTCTCGTGGCTCGGCCAGCGAGAAGCGCGCGCGCGACGAGGCGAGTTTTGAGGAGAAACGCACCCAGCTCGACGAGCGTGTGTCCGTGATCTCCGGCGGCCTCGAAAGTTGCGGCGTGCGTACGGAGCGGCTCGGTACGGAGGCGGTGATCGAGCTTTTCTATAAGACGTTCAACCCGGGCGACATTCAGCCTGCCGTGAAGCTCGAAGGTATGCACTAACACAGTCATCTATGGCGTTTTTCGGACTATTTGGAAAAAAAGAGCTTGCGCAGACGGCGATCCAGGCAAATGCCATGCCTGTCTTGCCCGAAGAAATCTACGAGGCAGCATCGCTTGAGCTCAAGGACATCATTGCGCCGTCGGCGCTCAAGATCGAGCCCAAGAGCATCAATCTCGGCGACAAGATCGCGCGGACGTACTTTGTGATCTCGTATCCTGCGACGCTTACGGACAATTGGCTCTCGCCGGTGATCAACTTGGACAAGGTATTCGACATTTCAATCACTATTCATCCGGTGGACACGGCCCAAATCCTGCGCCAGTTCCAGAAGAAAGTGGCCGAGGTGCAGAGCCAGATCATGACGCGCGAGGCGCGCGGCCTGGTGCGCGACCCGCAGCTCGACATGGCCAACCGCAACCTCGAGGAACTGCGTGACCGCCTGACCCAGGCACAGGAGAAGATGTTCGACGTCGGCCTCTATCTTACGATCTACGCCGACAACGAGGCCGACCTGTATAAGATAGAGAACGAGATCAAATCGATCCTCGAATCCAAGCTCATCTATTTCAAACCGGCGCTCTTCCAGCAGGACGACGGTTTCCGGAGCATCATCCCGCTCGAAGACGATAAACTGCAGATATACCAGAAGCTCAACTCCGAGCCGCTCTCAAGCTTCTTCCCGTTCGTTTCCTTCGATCTGACTTCGGACAAAGGCATCCTGTACGGCGTGAACCGGCACAATTCATCGCTTGTTATCTTCGACCGCTTCTCGCTCGACAACTACAACTCGATCATTTTTGCCACGTCCGGCGCCGGTAAGTCCTACGCGACCAAGCTTGAGATCATCCGTTCCCTTATGTTCGATACGGAAGTGATCGTGATCGACCCGGAGCGCGAGTACGAGCGTCTTGCCGAGGCGCTCGGCGGCCGCTATTTCAATATCTCGCTCAATTCGGGGTCGCATATCAATCCGTTTGATTTGCCGCTGCCGGGAGAAGGGGAGACGGGCGCCGACATCCTGCGCGGCAACGTGATCAACCTCGTCGGCCTTTTCCGCATCATGCTCGGCGGCCTGACGGCCGAAGAGGATGCGCTTATCGACCGCGCCATCACGGAGACTTACGCCATCAAAGACATCACGCCTGATTCGGATTTCTCTCAGATCGAGCCGCCGCTGCTCTCGGATTTTGAGATGGTGCTTGCCGGCATGGAGGGCACCGACTCGCTCGTCTCGCGCCTGCAGAAATACACCAAGGGTTCGTGGGCAGGCTTCATCAATCAGCCTTCGAACGTGGACATCAACAAGAAATTCGTCGTCTTTTCCGTGCGCGATATGGAAGACGACCTCAAGCCGGCGGCCATGTACATCGTGACGCACTTTATCTGGAACGAGGTGCGCAAGAACATCAAGAAACGACTGCTGGTCGTGGACGAGGCCTGGTGGATGATGAAAAGCGAGGATACAGCCAGCTTCCTGTATTCGATCGCCAAGCGCGGCCGCAAGTACTTCTTGGGCCTGGCGACGATCACGCAGGACGTGGGCGACTTCATGAAGAGTCCGTACGGCGTGCCGATCGTGACCAACTCGTCGCTCCAAATGCTGCTCAAACAGTCGCCGTCGACAATCGATGTGCTCCAGAAGACCTTCAGCCTGACAGACGAGGAGAAATACCTCCTGCTCGAATGCAACAAGGGCGAGGGCATCTTCTTTGCCGGCCTCAAGCATGTGGCCATCAAAGTGATTGCCTCGTATACGGAAGACCAGCTCATCACGAGCGACCCGTCGCAGATCTTGGCGCTCCAGAAATCGCGGGCCGAACTTACCGAGGCTGTTTCCACTCCGGCCGTACGCTGAACGGTGCTATACTGTGGGCATATGCTTCGCGCCCTTGCCTGCGCCCTCGCGATCGCCGCTCTCGCCATTTTCGCCGCGCCTGCCGCTCGGGCGCAGACCACGGCCGACAACAAACTCTCGCTCGCGGCCTTTCCGGCTGCGCCCGGCCCCGAGGAGACAGTCACGTTCACGGTCGAGAGTTATTCCGTGAATATCCAGGCCGCGTCGATCCGCTGGACGGTGGATGGGCGCACTGCGCTCGAAGGCGTGGGGCGGACATCGCTTCAGGTCACGGCCAAAAAGCTCGGACAGCGCACCGTGGTCACCGTGACCGTGCTGCCGCAGGGAGCCGCCGCGCTCACGAAGAGCGCTTCGATCACTCCTGCCTCGGCCGACGTGCTCTGGCAGGCGGCCGACTCCGCAGTGCCGCCGTTCTATCGCGGCAAGGCCATGCCGCTCGCCGAATCAAAAATATCGTTTGTCGCCGTGCCGCAGGTGGGCTCGTCCTCGGGCGCGCTGCTCGCGCCGGGAAGTCTGCTCTACTCATGGAGCGAGAATTATGATGCCGACCAGGCTTCTTCAGGGTATGGCCGCTCTTCCTACGAATCCGACATGGACTACTTGAATCCGGGCAAGGGAGTGAGCGTGTCCGTCTCTGACCGTTCCGGCGCCGTGCTCGCCCGCGGCTCCGCATCCGTTTTTCCGCGCGAGCCCAAGCTGCTGTGGTATGCCGCGAGTCCGCTTTACGGCCCGATGTACGAGAAGGCCTTGTCTGGGTCGTATGACGTCACGACGAGCGACATTGCGCTGCTTGCCCAGCCCTTCTTCTCGTCGCTCAAGAATAATTTCCTTTGGACGCTTAACGGCGACGAACTCGGCCCGCAGTCCGTGGTGAATGTGTTGCCGCTTCATCGAGACACGGCCGAGGCCGGCACGGCGACCGTGTCCGTCGAGACGCGGAGTGCCGCCAAGCTATTCCAGGACGCGCGCGCGACGCTTACGCTTAAATTGCAATAATTATGAGAAAGACGATCAGCTTCTGGTTCGGGCTCTGGACGGCAGTTATCGGAACTGTCTTGGCGCCCGCGTTCGCGCATGCTGCAACGACTGCGCGGATCAATGATACGACAGTCAGCGATACCGCCATCTCCCTCGGTGTCTGGCTTGCTGAACCTTCCGCATATGCCGGCGGCGCTACGCTCACCTGTACGGATAAAAAGACCGGCGCGAAATTCGCCGATACGGCTTCGCCATACAATCCCGGGAAATACCTGCTGGTATGCGCCGGACTTTTGCCTCAGACAACCTATGCCTATACAGTGGTCCCAGCCGATAAGACGGCATTTCCCGCGCTTGCTGGCGAGACAACGACGGTGCCAAAGAGGACCCCTGCCGCCCATAAGGAAAAATATTCGATGACGAACAGCACGCCGACTGTGTCCGGCTTCGCCGTGAAGATAGCGGTAGAAGTCGAGCAGCCGGTCCCGGGCGCGCTGTACTACATGACGCTCGGCACGACCTCGGGAGGGAGTACGTGCGCCGAGAAATCAGGCATTGCGGGATCGGACAAGAAAGAAACGACGAGCAATGTCCTCGTCCTTGTGGCTGAATGGATGGATCTCACGCCGGGGAACTATTGCATTGGCGTGTGGCGCGAAGAGACGCCAGGAGCCCGCGATTACGCCCAGGGCATCGCCATGGTTCCCGGCTCGGCATTCACCATCACCAAGCAGGGAGAGCAGGGGAGCTCGTTCACGCCGACCGCTAATGGCTACGGCTGCGTCTCGACCGACACGTCGAGCTACTGCCCGCTCGCGCCGCTGCCGGGCATGGGCGACGCGGCCGACGGCTACCGGGTGGACGTGAGCCGCGGCGTGGGCGACTACATCAACACGATCATCCGCATCGTGCTCGGCGCGATCGGCGTGCTCTCCGTGCTCATGATCGTCGTCGGCGGCATCGAATACATGGCCACCGTGAACCTGAGCGAGAAGGAGGGCGCGCGCGAGCGCATCAAGAACGCGCTCCTCGGCCTCCTGCTCGCGCTTTCCTCGTACCTCATACTCAGGACGCTCAACCCCCGCCTCGTGGACGGCGGCGTGACGATCCCGCAGGCCAACGTGCAGGTGCAGCCGGACACCTTCAAGCGCACGTCGGGCGGCGGCACGGCGACCGGGGGAGGGAGCACGCCCAATGTCGTCAGTAACATTACGACCTATGACGCCATGCTCAAAAATGCGACTGCGCAGTACGGCGGCATCGAGTGTTCGCTGCTCAAAGCTGTGATGATGGCAGAATCGGGCGGCAACCCCAATGCGAAAAGCGGAGTCGGCGCGCGTGGTCTCGTACAGCTCATGCCGGATACCTTTCAGGGCCTCGGTTTTGACCCTGCTCAGATGACCGATCCGCAGACCAATCTCAATGCAGGCGCAAAATTCCTTTCCCAGCTCAAAAAGACCGGCTGTAATGGCAGCGCATCGAACAAAGTCTGCAACGTGAGCGACTGGAAATATGTCATTGCCGGATACAATGGCGGTGCTCGGGCAAACGAATACAGCGATGTGTGCAAGAAGGGACAGAATATAGATACGACAGCTTGGCAGTGCACGCTTAATTCCGGATACGCAGAGACTCGCAACTACGTGAACCGCGTCATGGGCAACTGGCAGAAGATCACAGCCAACGGCTGGGGTTGCTAGCGTGTTCCGCTCGGCGACGCTTTGCCGTATACTGTAGAGAGCAATGTCCCGCCGCACGATACTCATACTGCTCGGTATCTTGATCCTCGCGCTTGGCGCGTGGGTCTTCGTGCAGTCGCGCAAGGCCGCCAAGATCGAGCAGGAGACGGGCAAGAAGCCCGGCTTTGTCGAGACATTCTTTCCGTTTGCCGTGCCTGGCGTAAATGCTCCGAAGCCCGATGGCAGCACTGAACCGGGGCAGGGAGGCGAGACGCCCGGCAGCGAGATCCCTGCGGCGGAACGCCGCCTGATGCAGGTCACCGACAAGCCGGTGGCGGGCTACGTGATCGTCCTGCCGCCGCCTGCGCCAAAAACTGCCGCGAAGAAGCCCGCGGCCAAGACCACGGTCGCCACTGCTGCGACGATTGCGACTGCCCCGACCATCGCCACCGGTCCCACATATCCGACAGTCCGCTTCATGGAGCGCGGTACGGGCTATCTCTACGACACCGACGCAAAGGCGGTCAAGCTCACTAAAGCATCCGGCACCGTCATCTCCCGCGCCGCCCGCGCCATATTCCTGAACAACGGCGCAAACGTTGCCGTGCAGTACGTGAAGACCGACAATACGACCGTCGCCACCTTCGTTGGCGCGTACGTGCCGCCCGCGACCGGATCGACGATCGGGGAGGTCAAAGGATCGTTCCTGCCGGACGGGGTGCTCGATATCGTACCCTCGGCCGACGGCAAAAGCTTGGTCGCGCTCATGCCTGCGGGTAGCGGATCAGCCGTATTTTCCATGCAAGCCGACGGTTCCGGCCGCAAGCAGCTGCTCTCGAGCCCGTTCATGGAATGGCTGCTTGACCAGACTTCGGGCGGCACTGTCGTGACCAGCAAGGCGGCATCCGGCGTGCCCGGCTATGCCTATTTCATACGTGCGAATAATGTCCTCGAAAAGATACTCGGCAACATCGACGCGCTCACGACCAAACTTTCCCCGGACGGCAAGTACATGCTGTACGGCTCGTCTGCGGCAGGGAAGCCCTCTCTCACCGCATACTCGCTCAAAGACCGCGCGCGCAAGGCTACAGGTCTCGCCACGCTGCCCGAGAAGTGCGTCTGGGCCGCCAATTCGCTTGCGGCCTATTGCGCGGCGCCGATCGATCCGGGTACTGCCACATATCCCGACGACTGGTATCAGGGCAGCGCTCATTTCAATGACCGTATCTGGAAAGTCGATCCCAAGACCGGCACTACCACTGAGCTCTCCGATGGCGAAGGCAATTTCCTTGATGCTGTGAACCTTGCCTTGGACAAGGATCAGAAATTCCTCCTGTTAGTGAACAAAAATGACGGTACGCTCTGGTCGCTTGATCTCTCTCCGAAACCCGTGCAAACAGAAACCCCTGCATTGCCTCAGGTATAACCGAAAGTGCAGCCGGGAAAAAGAAAAACCCCTGCCTGGGGCACGGAAATTTTCTGCTGAAAATTTCCTCTGTCCGTCGCCGTCGCTCCTCCCAAGGCCCCAGGCAGGGGCTTTTTCTTTTTCCCGGCTATAGACTTCCGGTATAGCGTATGACTACGTGACGGTTTTTTCCTTCGCCGACGGACTCGGTCGTGACATCAGCGGCGTCAGCAAGGAATTCGTGGACTATTCTGCGCTCATACGGCGCCATGGGCTCCACATCGATGCTCGATTTGAAGTACCGGGCGCGCTCGGCCATCATGTGGGCCACAGTGCGGAGATTCTCGATGCGCTTCTTCTCGTGACCATTTGCGTCCACCATCACGCGCAGGTCGGCGCCTTCCTCGAGCAGGCGCTCGGCCATTTTGGTAGCGAGATGATTGAGGGCGGCGAGGGCCTCGGCATCGCGGTTGAAGAGCGGCCGGACGTTGCCTCCGGAGATGGAGAACCAGAGCGTGTTGGTCTTCTCGTCATGCTCGACGGCCGTCTCCGTATAGCCGAGGCGTTCGAGCATGCCGAGCACGTTTTCCTGTATCTTCTGGTGCGTCATGGCGTGAAAAAGGCCCGGATCGCGCCGGGCCTTTCCGGAAGTCAGGCTTTCTTGGCCTTGATCTTCCTGAGGGTGTAGATCTCCTGCGCTATGGTACAGATATTACTCGTAATCCAGTAAAGCGCAACTGCCGCCGAAATGCGCCAGGCGATGAAGGCGATCATGATCGGGAGGACATAGAGCATCTGGACCTGCATGCTTTTGGCGATCTGTCCGGCCATGCCCTCGCCCTGCGGTGCGCTCTGGCGGCCCTGGGCGAGCTTGCCCTGGACGAACTGCGTCACGCCGGCGAGGACGGCCAGCACGATGCTCCGGCTGGTCAGATCGATCAGGCCAAGGAACTTCATGTTGAAGGTCTCAGGCACGGAGAGGAAGGAGTACGGCGCGACCGTGATAGAGCCGAAGCCCTTGAGAAAGACCCAATAGAGCGCGATGATCACCGGAAGCTGCACGAGGATGAGCAGGCAGCTTGCGAACGGATTGACCTTCTTCTCCTTGTAGAGCGCGAACGTGCGGCGGCTTTCTTCGGCCTTGTCGGGCGCCTCGGCCTTGATCTTGGCGAGTTCCGGTTCGAGGGCCTTCATGGCAAGCTGGCCGTTGATCGACCGCTGCGTGAGCGGGAAGAGGATGATCTTGACCAGGATCGTGAGCAGGATGACGGCAATGCCCACGTCGCCGCCTGGCACGAAGGCTACGAAGGCGAGCAGGAGGTTGTAGAGGGGGCGGTACAGGATGGTGTTCCAGATCGACTGGGTCGTCA
>CAYMVF010000033.1:0-7319 GCA_964394045.1 uncultured Candidatus Saccharibacteria bacterium
TAGCGGATTTCGTAGCCGGTCTGATAATTGTTGACGCCCTCGATCAGGTCGAGGATCGGGTGGTCGAAAATCTCCTGATGCGTGCCATCGGCTTTGATCTCGAACAGACGGAAGCGAGCGTCCGCCAGCTCCTCGGCAATGGCGCGGATGCAGGCGTACGTCCAGTTACTGTAGACGTCCATCGCCCGCGTGATAGGCACTTTTTTCGTGCTTCGCCACAGCGCAAATGCATCCGCCCCGCCGAAGGAGCCAGCGGACGGAAGTACGGTCTGTTTTCTAACGAGGCCGAAAAGGCCCATGGCGCGTTCAAAGATGGTCACAAAATAAAAGGGGCCTGCGCCATCGCCTTAAAGCGATTTTGCAAGCCCCTATTGTTCGTCAATTCGGGGAGAATCTTCAGTTGTTATCTGCATCATACCCCATTTCCTGTCTGTTGTTGAATCAAAACGTTATCCACATGCTTCCGTCTACTCGACAATGGGCAAGGTTCGCAGCTCTTCCAACTTTTTGGCGAGGTCTTCGACATCCTCGAAATTCAGATCATAAACAAGCCGCACGAAGCGCGGACGATTGTTGCGGAATTCGATCTGTTCGAACCGGCCGAAGTGGATCGTCTCGGCGATCTTCATGAACCACACCCATCTGGCCGATATCTCCGCCCGGTAAAGTTTTTCCTGTTCTTGATTCATATAAGCCTGATGACTTCCGGCATGGCGGAGGATTCTATGGCGAGCGTAGCGGCGTGAACGAAGGCATCGACCATGTCATCGTGCACGCCGTTTGGAAACTCCAGCAGCTCGGCGAAGAATTCGTCCGGCAAATCGTCGCAGAATTGGATCGTACCGTTCTCGATAAACGGCAGGACTTTTAGGAAGCGGCGCACCTTGTCGGTGTCTACCGCGAGTTCGCATGTCGGCACATAGATGCCATCTGCTGCGCTCACGCGGTCCAATTCCTGCTTGAGCGCGCGCTGGTATGCCACGGTCTCGATTCCGAACAGCAGATATTCGTGCTGGATATGGCGCCGCAGAACTGTTCTTATCTGTTCGGGAAATGCCAGATGACCGCGCTCTGATGCCCATATCACGATCTTTCCGCTGTCTTTGCGCCTGCCGGCTGACACGATCGCCGTATAGTCTGCTGTTTGCTTTTCGCTGATCGCCGGATCGATCGCGCCGTACATATCGAGCGTCTCCCGCGCAGGCCTCGGTACCTTTCGCAGCGTTTCCTCGGCGACCATCCGTTCGGCTGCGGTAATCGGCTGGTTCATGTACTCCTGATTGAACAGGAGCGTGCCGATCTTGCTCCGTTCCTCTTCGAGCGCGGAAAGCGGCCACATCTCCGGCCAGATCGATATGCCGCCTTCGATCGCTGCGCGCTTGATGCCGCCGAATGTTTTGTAAAACTTGGAGAGCGAGGATTCGGGATGCAGGATAGTGCCGATCATCTTCGCACGGCCCCGCTGCTTATCGCGCGACTGCATGATGACGCCGAAGATCCAGTGGTCGAGCTTCTTGCGCAAGTCGGCGTTCCTGACCGTGTCGTCGTCTTCGATATCGTCGAGGATGATTTTCGTCGGGCGCTGATTGCGGATGTTGACGCCGCGCCCTTTCGCGCGCGTTCTGGCCACGACGTTCACGCGGTTCGTTGTTTCAAAATGCGCGTTTGTCCATTTACGGCCGAGATTCTTCGGGTCCGGCACCAGATTCCCATAGACCTCGCGCAACAGCTCGTTATTTTCCAGTTCGCCTTTGATCGACTCGAAATGGAATTGCGCATCGCGGAGCGTGGCGCCGACATAGAGGATAACCGGTTCCAAGCCGTAGACGATGTCGTGGATAGTGTCGATTTTCTCCCACGTCGTCTTGGCGAAATGGCGCGGAAAGATGATGGCGGAACTTTTCGGTGAGGACAGCTCGTTGATCAGTCCCGCATGGCATTCCGGCACTTCATCCGTGCCGCGGATGATATGCGGGAAGAAAAACCTACCGAACGTCGGCAGCATGTGCTTCTTTTGGAGCGTCCCCCGAATGAAGGCCTGCTTGTGCTCCCATGTCGGCAGGCTTCTCAGTTCGCTCCCCCAGAGTTGGAATATCGATGATGTCGGCATCGTGGTATTTCTTTACACGCTGTTCGAACTCGGCATCGAAGTCGATGACGTGCCGCGTCTCTTGCTGCACCTGCGCCCGGGTCGCGAATTCTTCCGGCTCCGTGTTGCGCAGGTACTCGAGCGCAAGCGATGCGTTTCCGTCCCTGATCGCCTTCAACACGACGCTGCGGGCCAGCGCGCCGGGCGCTAACATTGCGGCATCGCATTTTGTGCGGAAAACGGAATCGGCGTTGTAGTAGTCGTAGACCGTCCGCTTGGGAATTCCCGCGCAAAGACTGGCTTTGCTGAGCGACATGCCCAGCTGGAGATAGCGTTCGATTTTCGCAAAGTAGCTATCGATCTCGATGGGCTGACGGCCGGGTCCGGCGCGGGCTTTGATCTTGAATTTTCGGTCAGCGAATGCCGGCATATCAGGCGAGCGAATCAAGGACTCCTTCGATCGTGATGACCGGGCCGGTCCAATCGCAGGGTTCCCCGTTGCAGGTCAGATGATTGTCTTTCGTATGTCCGACGTAACGGGCGATGATGGCATCGCAGTATCCGGGCGATAGCTCGATGCATCGGGCCTTTCGCTTTGTCCGTTCGCAGGCAATCAGCGTGCTGCCGCCTCCGGCGAAGCAATCGAGCACGGTATCACCGCGATTCGAGCTATTTGCAATAGCCCGCGTGACCAATTCGACCGGCTTTTGAGTCGGATGGATGGGGTTCGCGCGAGGACGCTTAAAAAACCACGCATCGCCTTCATCCCTGCCTCCGTTCCACGCTTTATCGACGCCGGCAGGCCAGCCATACAGAATCGGCTCGGCAGGCGCCGATTTCATCTTCCGGCCGACGATGATCGGCTCATGCTGCCTCTGATAATGGCTGCGGCCCAACGTAAAAATATCTTTGACCCAGATGATCGTGGTGGACCAGTGGAATCCGGCTTCGATGAACGCAGCGTGAAGGTTCGGCCATTCCTTGCAGGACATGCAGATATAAACCGATCCCTGCGTGGTCGAGGCTATGTTCACCAAGAAGGCGCGGATGAATCCCGCCCATGCGTTGTCATCGAGCTTATCGTTCGCGATTTTTTCATGCTTGCCCCAGCGCGGATTGTCATGGTTCCCGTAGTCGACGTTGTAGGGCGGATCGGTAAAACACATCGCCGCTTTTTCACCGCCGAGCAGTTTGCCGAACGTGCCGGCATCGGTTGAATCGCCGCAGACAAGGATATGCTCGCCGAGCTGCCAGACGTCGCCCGGCTTCACGATTGTTTCCGCAGCGTTAGCGATATCGTCGATCTGTTTTTCCTCGGATTCTTGCTCAGTATCCGGTCCGTAATCGTTCAGAATCTTGTCGTAGATATCTCCGGGTAAGGCGCCATCAAAATCGATCGGGTTCTCGAATATCATTTCCGCCATGGCATCCATGTCGTTTTCGCCGTGGTGAGCGTTGTCCTTGAGGTTCCAGCGTTTTTCTTCGGCGATGTCTGCCGCGAACATCTCGGTAACCGGCACTTCGGTCCAGCCGAGTTCCTTGGCCGCCAAAACGCGCATGTGGCCGCCGATCACGATGCCGTAGCGGTCCGGATTCACGTTCACGAGCACCCGCCGCGCCTCGAAAAACTTCGGGTCGCGGCTGATCGACTGTTTCAAATCCTCGAGCCGCGATTTCGAGATTGTCCGCGGATTGTATTCAGACAACTTGAGGTCGGCGATCTTCCACTTCGACGTCTTCGTCTCATTCATGTTTTCGTTCATAAACCTATGGTTAATAACTCTGGTTCACTGGGTCTGGTTTGTGTTGCATGGGTGACACCATCGTTATGTCATCCATGCACCTACCTAGTGGCATGGGTGCTACTACCATGGTGGCGTGAGTGCCACTATCTATCGACTGATTTTTTGACAATCAAACGCCCTTACCGCTATCCTTGAAGCAATTCGTGCTGCTTCGCGATACCAGTTTCGAGGGAGACCCGCCCAAGGGTCTCTTTTCTGTTTCTCGTTCCCTCTGGAATGCGACCGGGTTGACGGCGTTTGTGGTTGGTTGCGTGAACCTGCAGAGCCAACGATCAGAGCCCGGATTTTTCCCATGGACAGAAAAAACGAGATTGTCTTCGGCAGCGATGCTCCGCGGCCCCCATTCAAGGCTGCAGAACCTAGAGAGTCCTAGGGGTTTTACCCTGCCAATTAGCGATTTGTTTTCCGCAGCCACGCGGTATCGTCGCAGTTTTACGCCTTGTACCTCTCTCCGATACGTCAGGCGGCGCCTTTCTTTTCGTGCTTGCCGATCCTTGTGCGGCACGCCCTCCTACGAACGAGACACAGACCGGCCGGGTTGGACGATCTGTATCTCCTGTTCGCGAGAGAGCGCGCCGGGGCGAGTTCGATGCTCGCCCGGAGCGTTCAGGCCATCTCTTCGATGGCTTCCCGGATGGTCTCGAGCTCCTTGAATTCTCGATCGAGCTGATTCTGGACCACCCTTGCCACCCATTTGAGCGACCTGATCTGCCCCTCCTTGCGCTCCCGTATCTCGACCAGATTCCGGAGCTGCTGCTCCAGCGTGACCGGGACGGTGCGCAGGCCGGGCTTGCGCTCATCTGTGAACATAGGGCCTCCTTGGCCAGTAAGTTATGCGTTAACTTTCGCGTCTGCGAGCTTCTTTTCCACGAATGCGTGCATCTTTTCGATGCCGGCTTCCAGCACGGTCGGGCTTTTGCCGGTGATCTCGGTCCAGCTCGGCGTCGCGAAGGCGTGCTCGAGCGCGGCGATCTTGTTCTGTTTCATCTCCGCCGTTTGGCCGGGCCAGACCTTGGTGAGGTAGGCCTCGACTTTTTCGAGGGCGATGTCGCGGCGCTTGATGTACTCGCGCTTATCGTCTTCGGTCTGCACAAGCGCTGCGGCATCCGCTTCCGCGACCGTCTGGCGCTTCACCGGCTCGGCGAGGATCGTTTCCATGGCCGGCTTGAAGTGCTCGTAGGTCGGATTTTCGAAGGCCTTGCCGTCGAGCAGCGTCGAGCGGTCCTTGATGACGACGGCCCGGCGGGAAACCTTCTTGATGTCGCCGCCCTCCATTTCCTGAATGCGCTCCATGAGCACGAGGAGATCCGGTTCGTAGGCGGTTTCACCCTCAACTTTCATCTTCACGCCGGACTTGTAGATTTCGCGCTTGCCGGTTTCTTCATTGATCTCGTTGTCGTATTCGAAGCCGGCGCGGCCGGTCATGATGATGTGGTACGGATCGCGGACGAAGGGGTCCGAGAACTCCGCTTTCCACGTCGGCTTGATCACACCCCAGTCTTGGAATTCAAGGCGGGTGCGGTTTTTCTTAGCCTTGTAGGCCTCCGTGAAGTTTTCCCAGATGTGGCTGATGGAATCGATGAGCAGCACGTCGGAGAATCCAGCGCGGCAGCGCTTCATCGTCTCGGTAAGGTCGGCGAGACTGCGGCTTTCCTTCAGCACTGCCTCGATCCCATGCTCCGCAAAGAGCGGTTTCAGGAACTTGGCCGCCATTTCCGTATCGAAAATGACGATGGGTTTCTTCGAACCGATACGCTGGTGTAGCCCAATAGCTACGAGCGCCGCGGTGTACGTTTTCCCAGTTCCAGCGAAACCCTCGAACGCGGCCTTGAAGTACGGTTTCGTATTTCCGATAGGGCTGAAGAAGTCGTCGAAGTTGTTCTTGTCGGTTGATTGTTTTGTAGGCATATCCTGTTTCTCCTTTCATGGTTAGGGTGAGTACTCGTTCGGGAGCATGATCGTCATGGCGTCCGCGTCCTTGGTGATCAGGATTTCCGTCCCTTTCACGTCGGCGTACTTGGCTGCGACTTGCCCCTCTTTCGTCTTGAGGCGCGTATCGTTCAGCTTCGCGTCGTCCGGATGCGTGTCGCCCCAGTCTCCCTTCACGAAGCGGCGCAGCGATCGCGTGACGAATGCTGAGAACCAGAGGTCCTGCATCAGCCGTTCCGCGGCGGCGTCGGTCATGTGTAGCGTGAGCATAGTGTTTCTCCTGTCTTAGATCGGGCAGAGCAGTTTCTGCGCCTTCGCGGCACAGTTCTTTCTCCACCTCGATGTCGTAGGGTTCGATCGAACCTCCGAGCGGATAGTCCGCGCTCGGGTCGGATTTTGTCTCGTCCATAGGTGTGGTCTCCTTTCAGGGTTAAGTATCCTGTTCTCCTTTTGGGCCGGAGCGGCCTTCGACCTTTGGACGAGCTGTGATGGGCTGTGGATAACTTAAAAGCCCACTTTTTCAAGTGAGCTTTTCAATGCTTCTTTTCGGTTTTTCTACCCCCTACGCCCCATGGCATTTCTTGTATTTCTTCCCAGATCCGCACGGGCACGGATCGTTCCTACCAACTTTCGGGAGGCCGGGGTCGATGTCGGTGGCGGGGGCTTTGTCGGAGTCGCCGCTTTCGTCGCCGAGGAGCTTGCGGTCGCCTTCTTTGGCCGGCGCGCTCATGGTGACGCCGCCTTGCTCGAGAAGCGAAGGCGCGTGCTGCGCGGCGACTTGGACTTTGTAGATAGCGTACACAATCTGGCGCTCGATGGCGTGAAGAAGCTCGTTCCACATGCGATACGCTTCCTTCTTGTACTCGACGAGCGGATCGCGCTGGCCGTAGCCGCGGAGTCCAATACCCTTGCGCAAGTGATCGATGGCGTCGAGGTGTTCGATCCAGAAGTTGTCCATGGCGCGGAGCGAGAGACCGCGGCAGACCTGTGTGAGCGTATCGCCGCCGATCTCGCGCTCGATCTTGTCGAACTGGGCGCGGGCGATGCCGACGAGGTACTGGATGATCGCGGTGCGCGCGTGGACGCCGGCAAGCTTGTCGCCTTTGGCTTCAAGCGCGACGTACATGTCGTCCATTTTGACGCGCGACTCGTTCGGCACGGGGAAGATCGTCGAGGCGACCTCGTAGATTTCTTCGACATTCCACTCCGCTTCGTTTTCGTTGGAGGTGTGGAAGAGGACGACCTGCTCGATTTCGCGCTCAATCATCTCGAAGACGCGCGTCTTGACGACGTCGCCTTCGGAGGAAAGCATTTCGCGGCGGCGGCGATAGAAGCCTTCGCGGTGCTTGTTCAGCACGTCGTCGTAATCGAGGAGATGCTTGCGGATGTCGAAGTTGTGGCCTTCAACTTTGTGCTGCGCCGATTCAATCGAGCGCGAAACCAGGCCGTTCTCGATCGGCATGTCGTCGGGGATGCCGAGGCGCTCCATCATGTTC
>CAYMVF010000034.1:0-6883 GCA_964394045.1 uncultured Candidatus Saccharibacteria bacterium
ACTCCCGAAGCAAGCGTCTTTATGAAGACTTTTTCCGGATGCATGGAAAGCCGTAACCGTATTTCCAGAAAGTCGGCCATTTCAGGCAGGATCGCCTCAAGATACGCCTTGTCCGAATGCAATACCACGAAGTCGTCGGCATAGCGGACATACTGGCCGACCTTGAGGACCCGCTTCACGTATTGATCGAATTCGTTCATGTACACATTCACCAGAAGCTGGCTTGTGAGATTGCCGAGCGGCAGGCCGACATTCTGTTTGCCTTCCACAGAGAAACTGTCTATCACCTGCCCGAGCAACCGCAGTACGTCCGTATCCTCGATATGCCGCGCAAGCATTTGTTTGAGAATCGCATGATCAATGCTCGCGAAGAATTTCCGGATATCGCACTTCAGGACCCAGCAAGTGCGCGTGCCATTACGCGACACACTGTGCGAAAATTCCCTGAATCGCAGCATCGCGCGATGCGATCCCTTGCCTGTACGGCACGAATAGGAATCGTGGATGAATTTTGAATCGAAATATCCGTACAGTTCCTGATACAGCAGGTGATGGAGCAACCGGTCGCGCACCGTGGCCTTGTGTATGTCCCGAGGCTTGGGGTCGTTTATCTTAAAAGGAACATACCCGGCGTGTACGTATGTTTTGTTCTTGAGATCGGTCTGCAACGCAAGAATGTTGCCCATCGTATTGCGCGCAAAAAGCATCACGTCCGGCTTGTTCCGTTTCCCGTTCAAAAAACGCCGCCACGCCTTGAGCAGATTGCCGATTGAAATGATACTATGGTAGCTATGAATATATCGCCTCTTCATGATTCAAGCGTGCTTTCCACACACACACACACACACTACACAAGGCTTTTCTTCCCGTCCTTGAAAAACTGAAGCAATGCTACGCGACCTGGTTTGAATACTACTGCTCGCTCCCGAAGACGCATCGGTATTCCCTTGGACAGCGCATCGACTCGCTGCTCGTCGAAATGATCGAGGCCATAGCGGCTGCCACGTTCACGGAAAAATCATTGAAAACGCCGCACGTGCTTCGCGCTCTCCAGCACGCGGACACCATAAAAGTGCTTCTTCTGATCCTCTGGGAGACAAGATCGCTGACGGAAAAGAAATATATCCACCTTTCGGAGCAGCTTGAGGAGATAGGCAAGATGCTCGGAGGGTGGTACGGACAGCTCAGGAAACAAAACTCCCCCGCCGCGGCGAGAGAGAAATAAAGACAGTTTCGGACACGGACAAACCACAGGTTGTCCAGATCCAGCTCATTGCCGGGATCGTACCAATTGCCGTTGAGCCACTGACCATCGTCGTCGTATTCGACGTTGAACACGTTCGGGTTGCCGTCGGGGTCAGGATCGTGCGCCATGCCGTCAATGCCACTGCCGCTCCAAGCGCGAATGCCAGGGAACGTGCTGTATCGGATCCGTGATCGGAATCACCTAGCAGGGCGCACCAAGTCTCTTTGTTTTTTACATGACCGCCGCAAACCCTCCCGCGCGCCAGGGGCACGCAGCCCTCAGCCTGCGACATATCGACCACGGCAGCCGGGAACCTTGACCCCCGGCATATTCGCCTTAGCTGCATTGAGTATAACAAAAAGACCTCCCGCGAAAAATGCGGAAGGTCTAAAATCTAAAATTCAAGAACATAAGCAAAGCAATAAAAATCACTTGCGGACACGGACAAACCACAGGTCGTCCAGATCCAGCTCACCGCCGGGATCGTACCAAAGGCCGTGGAGCCACTGACCACCGTCGTCGTGTACGACGTAGAACACGCCCGGGCGGCCGTCGGGGCCAGGAATCGTTTCCATTGCGACACCTATCCACTCGCCTTTCTTTTGATCGGGATATGCGAGACGCGCATACGGACCGACTTCGGCGGGACAGATGTCATAGACGGCATGCTCCTTGAGAGCAGCTATCCATTGGCTGAATGTCGGCGACGAAGTAAAACCGAGATCGCGCGGCGTAATGACCGCAAGGTCAATGTTTTCCTCCTGCGGCAACGTGGTGAAATTCTTATGTTTCAACATTGCCTTGGCATAATCGCTGAGCTTGTAGTTCTGCTCGATCTCCGTGATAAGCTGCTCGGCCGTCTTTCCGCCGATCGTGAGCGTCTTCCAGAATTTCCTTTCGGCTTCCGTTTCCGCGATGTTGAAGTACGCGTTGCGCTCTTGCGCGGGCATTTTGAGAAATGCCTTCAAGGCCAACGGGAAAGTCCTGTCGCCTTTTTTCAAGGCAGTGCGAAGACGTGCAAGCACATCGCTTTGCAGTCCAAACAGCATGTCCGGATCTGCACCGATTTTGTTTTCCATCAGTTTTTTTTAAAAAAGTTAGAAATGTATTTCCTATATTATATCATATTTTATTATTAAAAGTCAAGTACCCGCCGAAAAACCTATAAAATATCGACTATCCGCAGCCGCAACTGCGGCCGACCCATGAAGAACGACTGCTCTACGTTCGCCACCAGCTCGACGGCCGCGCCCGGCGCAACAGGCTTGGTGAACGTCTCCGCATCCGCAAAGAACGAGATGGCCGTGCGCTCGATACCGGCCGCATCGGCGACGCACAGCTCCAGGTGATTCTTCTCCTTGCCGAACATGCGGACGGACTTGACCGTGAGCCCGGGAAAGCGGAAGAGCGGTTTCTGATTGCCGAGACCGAACGGCGCGAGTCCCGCGATGAGCTGTGCCGTAGCGTTCGTCACCTCGGCGAGCGAGAGCGCGCCGTCTATCATCCCGTGCCCGGACGCGCTCTCGCGGGATTCCATCTCCCCGTACAGCGCATTGAGCCGTTCTTCCAGGAAATGCACCTCGCTCTGCGCGATCGAGAATCCTCCGGCGAGCTCGTGTCCGCCGAAATCCGCGAAGTGCTCGCGTCCGCGTTCCATGAGCGCGACCACGTTGACCGCGCCGTTGCTCCGGCAGGAGCCTTTGACCAAGGCTTCGCCGCTCGCGCCTTCCCTGCCCCACACGAAGACGGGCCGGTCGTATTCCTCCATGATCTTGCTCGCCACCAAGCCGAGCACGCCCACGCGCCAGGCCGGATTGCCGATAACGATGATCCCGCCCGGTTCGCGCTGCGCAAGCGTGTGCTTGGCCTCCTTCATGATCTGCGCCACCAAACGCTTGCGCTCGTCGTTGATGCCCGAGAGATGCGCGGCGAGCGCGCCGGCCCGGGCGGGGTCGCGCTCCGAGAGCAATTCGTACGCGCGGAGCGGACTATCCATGCGGCTGGCGGCGTTGATGCGCGGCGTGACCATGAAGGTCAGGTCGTCCTCGGTCAGATACGACTGCTCTATCTTGAGCATGCGCAGGAGCTGCACGACTCCTGGCCGCGGCGACTTGCGGAAGACGCGCAAGCCGAAGGAAGCTATGACACGGTTCTCGCCCGTGAGCGGCACCATGTCCGAGAGCGTAGCCAAGCCTGCCATGTCGAGCAGCCACTTCTCCCAGCCCTGCGGCACGCCGAAGCGCTCGCCATAGCGCGCAAGAAATGCCTGCACGAGCTTGAACGCCGTGCCCGAACCGCAGAGCATGGGGTCGGGATATGCGCCAAGCTTCGGGTTCACGATAGCCGTCGCTTCCGGCAGCGTATCATGCGGCAAGTGATGGTCGGTGACGATCACGCTGACACCGGCCGCCTCGGCGCGCGCGATGTGCACATGATCGCTCGTGCCCAGATCGATCGTGACGATCAGCTTCGCGCCGTCCGCGATGAACTGCTCCACTGCGGCCTCGTTCAGGCCATAGCCCTCCTCGTGCCGGTCCGGAATGTACACGGAAAAATCTTCGTGCCCGATCTTCCGCAGAAAATCAGAGAGAATCACGGCGCCCGGAATACCATCGCAGTCGTAATCCGCGTAGACGACAATCTTCTCTTTCCCTTCCACCGCCCGCAAAATGCGCGCGACAGCTTTCTCCATGTCGTGCATGAGGAAGGGGTCGTGCATGTGCGCAGCATAGTCGGGCGCAAGGAAACGCGCCGCCGCATCCTCTCCCGTCACGCCGCGGTTCGCGAGCAGCCGCGCGACCAAAGGTGGCCGAGCACGGAGCCCTTCTGGAGTATCGGCACGCTCGGGCGCGTGCGTGAAGCGGCGTTGCATCCGGGTATTTTAGCATGCAGGCCCGCCGTGCTAGACTTTTCCGTATGCACGACACGGATTGCATTTTCTGCAAAATAGCGGTCGGAGAGATCCCGGCCATGCGGCTCGGCGAGAACGCCCTGGCGCTGGCATTCATGGACGTGAAGCCGATCCATCCGGGCCACGCGCTCGTGATCCCCAAGGATCACCACGCCGATCTGCTCGCCATCCCACCGGAGACGCTTGCGGCAATGGCCACACTTGCCCAAAAGACCGCCGCGGCCATCTCGGCCGGTCTTGCGCCGGACGGCATCAATCTCGTCATGAACAACGGCATCGCGGCCGGCCAGGCCGTCTTCCACGCCCACCTGCACGTGATCCCGCGCTACGATGGCGACGGCTTCGAGCAGTGGCATGGAACGGAGCAGTCAAAAGACGTACTCATCGAAGCGGCAGAGAAAATAAAAGCGGCTTACTGACAACCGATCGCCGCACCAATCACGGCCCACGCCCTTTCAAATATCCAAGCATGTCCTGCGCCATTCACATGCAATCCGTCCTCGGAGAGCATGGCTTTCCAATTGACAGCCTGTGCATCTGAAAAAAGGCCGATATGCTCGACGCCTTCTTCCCTGCACACCTCGGCACACACGGCGTCAAAAGCTCCGATCCTCGCGTTCGTGAAATAGGTCATCTTCCCGCTTGACCGGCTGAGCTTTGGATTCGTGCGGTTTTCGTCTACTGGCGTGAGTCCGACGAACACCACCTGCGGCGTGATGCTCTTTGCAAGACGAAACAATCCGCGAAGCTCGTCAGTATATTTTCCCTCGTCAGATACGAAATTATCCGCAGCATCCACCGCGCGGCTGTCATTCATGCCGACAGACAGTACGATCACATACTTCGAGTCAGCATATTTCCTGTGCCCGATATCTTCCGCAAGGCATGCACGGACGTCAGCAGCGGTGAATCCCGGCCGGGCGAAATTGTAGACTTCGCAGCCCTCGGCAGCGCGGGACGGGCCGTACTGGAGTGCGTGAACTTTGCGTTTGACCATATCGGCCCAACCGCCGTCCGGGCCGCCCACGCCATACGTCATGCTCGCGCCCGAAATGAAGATCTGGTTCATGTGCGTTGGGATTATTTCAACGCCTCGATGCCCGGCAGCGTGCCGTTCGCCAGAAAATCGAGCGTGGCGCCGCCGGCAGTCGAAACGAAGGTGAATTTGCCGGCATACTTTTTGCTTGCGGCGAGCACGGCCGTGTCTCCCCCGCCGATGATCGTCTCGGCGCGTGCGGCGGCAAGCAGGTCGAGCAAGGCCTTCGTACCCTCGGCATACCCGCCTTCGTACCAGCCGAGCGGGCCGTTCCAAACGACGAGCTTCGCCTTCTCCACGATGGCCGCAAGCGACTGGATGTCCGGCAGGCCCACATCGAGGATGGCATCGCGGCGCGAAACCTCGGCGAGCGGTACGGTCGCTTTTTTACCGCCGCGCTCCACTACGACTGTCTCCGCGAGCAGCAGCTTCTTGCTCTTGGCAAACTTCGAGAGATCCGGAAACGGCTCGTCGGTCTTCGACTTTCCGATCTCGAGCCCGAGCGTCTTATAAAAATCGTTCGCGATCTCCCCGCCCACGAACACCTGGTCGGCAGTTTTGAGAAAACGCGCCAGGAGCGGGACCTTGGTCTCGGCCTTGGCTCCGCCGAGCACGAAGAGGAATGGATGTTTCGGCTTGAGCGCCTTGGAAAGCGCTTTGACTTCGCGTTCAAACTGCAGGCCGGCGTAGTGCGGCAGGAGCTTTGGCAGCGCGACGATGGAGGCATCCTTGCGGTGCGATACCGGAAAAGCCTCATTCACATAGGCATCGCCGAGCTTGGAGAGTGCGATGGCGAATATCTTGTCGCAACCCTTCTCGCCAGGATCGCGGCGCAGGTTCTCAAGCAGGACAACGTCGCCATTTTGCATGGATTCCACGGCCGAGAGCACGCGCTCGCCGAGCACATCGGGCACAAATGTCACCGGCAGATGTTTTTTGAGCACGGCAGCCACCGGCTTGAGCGACTCCTCCGGCTCGCGACCTATATGGCTGACAAGCACTATTTTGGCACCCTTCTTGCGGAGCAGGTCGATCGTCGGCAGCGCGGCGCGGATGCGAGTGTCGTCGAGAACCCTGCCTCCCTGCATGGGCACGTTGAAATCGGCGCGGACTATTACGCGAAGGCCTTTTGCATTCTTGATGTTTTTGACGGACTGCATGACTAGCGGCTCACCGAGTGAGCGATCTTAAGGATAGCTTCAAACTTCTTGGGCGAGAGTGATGCGCGGCCGGGCAGGAGGCCATCTGCTCCGCCGCCGACCAGGAAGCCAACGGCGTTCTTCTCGTCCACCGAACCGCCGTAAAGCACGCGCACACCATCGGCGGCCTTGGCGCCAAAGATGTCCGCGAGTGTTTTCTTTATGTACAGCCGCATCTCGGCGCAATCCTCCGGCGTGGCATCGCGGCGGTTTACCGTGGTGGAGATCGCCCAGACCGGCTCGTACGCCACGACCAGGCGGCCGATGGCGCTCTTGGGCACGCCAGCAAGGCATTCTTCGAGCTGAGTCTTTACGGCCGAGAGATACCACATGCCCGAGTCGCGTTCGGTCTCGCCGACGCAGAGGATAGGCGTGATGTTCCGGGCAAGAAGCTGGCGGACCTTGCCGGCGATCTGGTAGTTGGTCTCACCGAGCGCCCGGCGCTCTGAGTGGCCGACGACGGCGTATTTTACCTTGCAGCCGGCAAGCAT
>CAYMVF010000035.1:0-5219 GCA_964394045.1 uncultured Candidatus Saccharibacteria bacterium
CGCAACTTCGGCCGCGACCTCATCGTCTGGTCGCGCCAGACCGTGCGCGAAACGGAATAGGAATGCCAGAGCCGCGAACGCGCCCGCCGCCGCGTATCCGCGAGCACTTTTCGCGCGAAGAGTGGCGTCCAGGGAACCGAGCGCGAATGCCGCCGACATGATGTCGGTCATCGGGATCGAGGCATAGGTGATGAAAAGCGGCGTCATGGCGACGAGCACTGCCGAGAACTTCCCGGCCCCTTCGTACAGGTGGTCGCCGATGCGGTACGCGAAGTATATGCATAGACAGGCGCCGATCACTGCGATATAACGGCCGACGGCATACGGATCGAAACCGAGCTTCCATGCCGCGCCGAGTACGACGGGCAGACCAATAGGCCGGAGCGTCTCCCAAAGTCCGGTAGTGCCGAGCGAATACAGATACTTGCCCATGCCGGCATACACCGAACCGTCCCAGGAAAGCAGCGCGGGCAAACGCATCAAGACAAGCTGCACGCCGGCAAATCCGGCGATGAGCCAGGTAATGAACGGAATGTCGCGAATGCGCGCAAGCAGAGAGGTCATGCTTTGAATACGAACCGCTTATAGCCGACAAAATTCACGACCAGGCTCACCGCCGTGCCCATGAGCGAGGCGACATTGGCGCGCAGCGCAGGCGCAAGCAGCCCTCCGCCCGAGAGTATTCCGAAGAACGCGATCGGCAGAAGCACGTTCACCGCAAAACCGATCGTTGCGACGAGCGCGAAGCGGCCGGCCTCGCTCGCGCGAGGCCGGCCGCCCTTTCGGAACGTAAAATGCTTATTGGCAAAATACGAGAACGTGGCCGCGACGGCAAACGAGGCACTCTTGAAGAGCACATATGTCTCCTGGCGCACGGCCCCCGGCGCGGCCCACATGAGAGCATTAAGGACGGCAAGATCAACAAGCGTGGCCGCAACGCCAGACACGGCAAAGCGGCCGATCTGCCAGAACACCGTCCGCTGTCCGCCGCCAGATTCCATAGGGATTACTCCGCCACTGTCTTGGAAACGGCCGGTACCTTCTTGGCCTCAAGCTTGAGCAGCGTGCGCAATCTGGCAAGCTCGGTGAAGCCAGAGTAGGTCTTGCCCTCGATCACCACGGACGGCAGTCCGCCGACCTTGTAAAGCTTGGCGAGTGTCTCTACTGCGGAGAGCTCAGAATGCGCATCAAACACATAGACGCGCACCTCGGGATTCTCGTCACGCAGCGCGGAGAGCGCGCGCCACTGACGGGCGCAATCCGTGCAATCTTCGTCGTTCGAGTAGAAATAGAGCACCGACGGCGTGCGCGTGTGACAGCGCTCGTCGAGCCGGCGCATGAGCAGGAGGTCCTTGATCTCAAGCAGCGAGAAGTAATTGCGGAGCGAGACCATCTCAGGGTGGTGCGCGCCGATCGTGCGCTCGCCATAGTCGAGCTTGTCCGAGAGCGTGGAGAGTTCTTCGGAGAGCGCGGCGTTCGTGCCCGAGTCGCAGGCCGTCTCGGAAAGCAGCATGAATTGCGTCTCGGACGAGAGGATGTTGAGCGCGATCTGATCCTGGATCGTCTTGAGCGAGGAGATCTTCCGGTTGCCGAAATGGTTGCTCAGCCAAAAACCAGTCAGGAACAGGGCTGCGGTTATCACGAACACGATTGCGTAGCGCTTGTAGTCGTTCATATGATGCTAGCGCCAGACAGACCCGGCGCGGGTAAGCGAATTATAAATTGCACGCAGCAGCCAGAGCGGCGCCACGACGGAATAGACGATGAAGAAATAGAGCAGGTCGATCGAGGGCACGGGCTTCCTGCCGTATACGCGCTTGCCGAGCATGAAAGAGACGGCGACCAGTATGTAGAGCATGGCGATCAAGAAGAACGTGCTGCCTGTGTTGATGAAATACGGATCGAAGTGCACGGGCGGCAAGCGGAAACTTCCGGTATCGCGCCAATACAATACGGCATCAGTGATCTTGCGGCCGACCCGCACAAGCACAAGGATGAAGAGGTACACCACGCCGAAGATCGATATCACGCCGGCCGGAAGCGTCACGAGCGCGACCGGGCCGTATTTCTTCCGGAAGAGCAGGTGACGGTAGTCTTTCATGTTTTCGATGAATCCGAACATCCAGCGCAGGCGCTGCTTGAAAAGCTTCTTGATCGAGTTCGGCGCCGTGGTATACACGTACGCATCGTTGCACTGATCGATCTGCATCCCGTTCTGGTACATGCGCAGCGTGATCTCGAAGTCCTCCGTATTGTGAGCCTTTTTATACTTCCCGATCTTCTCAAAGACCTCTCTGCGGAACACGGTGAACGAGCCGGATGCCACATGCAGGCCGTTGACCGAGGCAAACATTTTTTTGATGTACGCAGCCATCGTATAGTCGGCCTTCTGCGCGAGCTCGACCACGTTCTTGGGGCGGTGCACGATGACCGTCGGCGAAACGGCCATGATCTTCGGATCAGCGAAATACGTAAGCATGCGCTTGAGCGCATCCGGCGCGACGAAGGAATCCGCATCCAAGCAGGCAACGAAATCCCCCTTCGCCCGCTCGATGCCCAGATTTACTGCGGTGTGCTTGCCGCCGTTCTCTTTGCGCACGATGTCTATCTGCGGATGCCCGGCATACTGCTGCATGGCCGCCCAGGTGCCGTCGGTGCTGCCATCGTCCACGAGATGGAAGCGGAGCTTATCCTTCGGGTAGTCGAGCGCGAGGAGTGACTCGACGGTGCCGGCAACGGTCTTCTCCTCGTTCCAGCATGGCACGATGATGTCCACGCTCGGGAATTCCGCCAGACTCACTGCCGGACGGGTCCGGATTTCTTTGCGGCGCTCAAGAAAAATAACGAGCAGGTAGACCTGCACGTAGAGCGCGGAGAAGGCGCAGATATAGAAAATGACGTTAAAAAAAGCCTCCATAGGCGAGGTTCGGGGTGCCTGCATCATAGCACAAAACGGGCCCCGAATCCATCGGAAGCCCGTTCATGCGCACCAGGGACCGCCTAGGCAGCCTGAGTGCCGCCGCAGCACGAAGCTGTGCAGGTGGCGCACTTGCAGTGCCAGATCTTGCAGATCGCTGCGACGCCCACCACGAGGTAGACGATAGCTTCGACCATCGGCCACTTGCCGAGAAGCATGTGGACGAGGTTCCAGCTCATGTCATGCATAGAGCCGAAGAGCATGCCGGCGCCGACGAGACCCCAGTTGATGCCGCCGATGAAGACGAGCAGACCGCACACTTTGTTCACACCGCAACCTTTCATCATATATTTGCTGCGCACGCTACTGATAATCCCCGCATGGGGGTTCGATTACAGTAGTAATTATACCGCAAGCGCCTCAGTATGTGAACCGGTCGCACTAGCTAATCGAAGTAGTTCTTAAGCCGGACGATACGCTCGTGAGTGCGGAGTTTCTCATGCACCTTGGCCTCGATCTGGCGGATACGCTCGCGGGTGACTCCGAACTCCGTGCCCACTTCCTCAAGCGTATGCTGCACGCCGTCGGAGAGGCCGTAGCGCATCTCGAGGATCTTGCGCTCCTTCGGGGAAAGCTCGTCGAGCACGCTCTTGATCTGGTCCTGCAGGATGCGGCGCGACGCCTCCTGGTCGGGGCGCAGGATCTTGTCGTCGGCGATGAACTCGCCGCGCGTGCTCTTCTCGTCGTCGTCGCCGATCGGCTGCTCGAGCGAAACGGTGTCCTGGGAGATATTCTCGATCACATGCACCTTCTCCACGTCGATGCCCATCTCGATGGCAATCTCCTCGGCGAGCGGATCGCGGCCCAAGTCCTGGGCGAGGCGGCGGTAGACCTGCTTGTACTTGGAGATAGTCTCCACCATATGCACGGGAATGCGGATCGTGCGGGACTGGTCGGCCAGCGCGCGGGTGATGGACTGGCGGATCCACCAGGTCGCATACGTCGAAAATTTATAGCCCTTGGTCCAATCAAATTTCTCGACAGCCTTGAAAAGGCCGAGGTTGCCTTCCTGAATAAGATCAAGCAGTGTCAGATCGGAACTGCGACCAACGTATTTCTTGGCAATGGACACCACGAGACGGAGGTTCGCGCGGGCAAGCAGATTTTTTGCCTCGTTGTCGCCAGCCTGGATGCGCTTGGCGAGCTCCTTCTCCTCCCCTGCCTGAATGAGCGAGTACTGGCCGATCTCCTTGAGATACATCTGGATCGAGTCATAGCTGCCATCACCCTTCTCATCCTTGTGACCATCCTCACCGTCGATATCGAGCAGATTGCCGCCTTCGAGCACGTCGATGCCGGCAGTATTGAGCTTGTCATACAGCTCATCAAGAAAAATGATGTCCGATTCGATGTTCGGGAACGAACGAAGGATCTCGTCATACGTGATGAAGCCGCGCTTACGGCCTTTCTGAATGAGTTCCTCGGCGCGATCCGCGGCGGGCGCTTTCTTCGGAGATTTCTTGGCAGCGCTGCGGCCGGCCGAGATGGCATGCGAGCCCTTTGCCGCTTTTTTCTTTGCAGGAGCTTTTTTCGGCTGCGCGGTCTTCTTGGCCGCGGGCTTTTTTGCCGGCCGAGCAGGGACTTTCTGCGCAGGCTTCTTGGATGCCGGCTTCTTTGCGGGAGCCGCTTTCTTGACGGGCTTCGCGGGAACTTTTTTCTTCTTGATATCTTTTTTTGTCGCCATATGGTGAGTCATACGCACGCTGATAATGAGTATATACGTTATGTATTCAAAAATCGACTGCTTTTGATCTGATTGAGCCGGGTTGTTATCTCCTGTGAACGGCCGAGCAGCGCGCGGAGATTCTCGGCATCACTTATGCGCTCGGCGTCGGATATCCGGGCCATGATATCCGTCAGCGCGCTACTGAGCAGTTCTTCCTCCAGGTTACCGAGGAGTTCGTCCGCGTCTTTGGCCAGATGCTTCGGATCCGAATAGAGCAGCTCGGCCTCGAACATGCGCTCGTTCTTTTTTTCGGGAGCCATTTCGCAAAGCCCGCGGAAACGGTCGCCGAGCACAGTTTCAAGACGAGAACGGAGCGCTGAAACGTCGATCGCAGGCTCGGCCTTGGCTTCCTCGGAAAACAAGATGCCTAGGAGACGGTCCTCGATGCGCGCGCTGCGGGTGCCGGCAGATGGCTGTTGCGGTGCGGCTGGCGCGGGCCCCCCGGGCGGGGGCGCCCCCCCCCCGTGCCCCCCCCCGGTCACCATCCCAAACACAACCAGCCCGTACCCCCGGGTG
>CAYMVF010000035.1:5229-6654 GCA_964394045.1 uncultured Candidatus Saccharibacteria bacterium
GGGGGGGGGGGGGGGGGCGCGCGCCCCGGGGCCGCCCCCCCGCGCCAGCCCGTTCCCCTGCCCTGATCACCTGCACATCCTCAAGCAGCGCTTCCTCCGGGATCCCGGCTTTAGCCGATATCTCGCGGACGAAATGCGCGCGTTCGACAGCCGATGGCATGGCTGCCACATACGGCAGCACCTTGTCGCGGATCGCGCGTGCGCGCGCAAGCTCGGAGAGCGGGTGTTCGAGCAGTATCGAAAGATAGAAGCTCACGATAGGCTGCGCGGCAGCAATGATCTTCTGCCATTCTTCCGCACCTCGCTCGCGGATCGTATCGGCCGGATCGAGTCCGGAAGGAAGCTTCGCCACTTTCACCTGCATGCCGAGCGAGAGCGCGATGCGGTCGGCGCGGCCAGCAGCCCGCATGCCGGCCTTATCGCCGTCGAAGGCGATGACGAGATTCTTCGAGAGTCCGTGCACGGCACCGAGGCCGGAGAGTAGGCCGCGCTCCGCATCGGCCATGAGCGCGTCGCCGAGCGCCGTGCCGCTCGAAGCCACGGTATTCGCGAATCCTGCCTGATGGGAGAGCACGAGATCCATTTGCCCTTCCACCAGGATGGCCTGGTCGCGCTTCCTGATCTCGAACTTCGCCTTGTCCAGGCCGTACAGCGTGCTGCCCTTCTTGAAGATCGGCGTTTCAGGACTATTGATGTACTTGCCCATAACGGAACCATCGTCATGCAGAATGCGGCCGGAGAACGCGATGATGCGCCCGCCCGTGTCGGAGATCGGGAACATCACACGATCCCGGAAGCGGTCATAGATCTCGCCTTCCCCGCCCTGGCGCGGTTCGTCCGGATGCTTGGCAAGACCGGCGAGCACAAGCTCTTTGTCCGAGAAGCCCAACTTGCGCATGGCGGCCGTGAGCGGGCGCCAGCCCGCCGTCTTCTCCCCCGGCGCGTAACCGATACGGAATGCTTTAAGCGTATCCTTGGCGAGGCCGCGTTTTTCCACGTATGCCTGCGCATCGGCGTCGCGCGAGAATTCTGCCTCGTAGAAACGGCAGGCGTTCTCCATGAGCTCATAGAGGCGTTCCTTCTCGGAGCGCTCCTGCTTGGCCTCGGCCGCCCGGTACGGCTCAAGCTCGACGCCTGCTCGCTGCGCGAGCGCAGCGAGCGCGCCTTTGAAATCGAGGCCTTCGAACTGCTCGACGAAGGTGAAGATATCGCCCTTCTGGCCGCAACCGAAGCAATAGAAGCTCCCGCGCGCAGGCGAAACAAAGAACGACGGCGTCTTCTCGTTGTGGAACGGGCAGCAGGCCTTGAAATTCTGGCCGGCCCGTTCGAGCTTGATGTAGGAGCCGATCACATCCGCGACCGACAGCCGCTCTTTGATTGTTTCGACTGAAGAGGACATAGGCGCATGCGGGCACGGGGGCACAG
>CAYMVF010000036.1:0-6612 GCA_964394045.1 uncultured Candidatus Saccharibacteria bacterium
GTATCATGCCGAACACTGGCGTTTTCGTGAGCGTGTTTCGTCCCTGCGTTCCTTTCGTGCGCTTGTTCCAGTGCTTGTTTTTCTCGCGTCCGCCGATGTATGTCTCGTCCACCTCGACAGTGCCAAAAAGCTGTCCCTTGTTCTCTTTGAGTGCTTTGCGAATGCGGTGATCCATGAACCATGCCGTTGTCTGCGTAACGCCTACCTTTGCGGCAAGGTCAATGCTTGAAATGCCCTTTTTTGAAGTCGTAAGGAGATAGATAGCGATAAACCACTTTTGCAGGGGGAGCTTCGTTTCCGAAAAGACGGTATTGGTGATTATCTGAAAATCCTTTTTGCACTTGGCACAGCGCATACGCTTGCCGTCCTTGAAACGGTTGATTTTCGAGTGGTTGCAGTGCGGGCAGTACTCGCCTTTGGCAAAGCGGATTTTCTCGAAGTATGCGCGGCAGGTTTCCTCGTCTTTGAAGTGGTTGAGGAATTGCGCCAATGTCTTGTACTTATCCATATCCCTATCTTATAGGATCAGTTTAGGGTAGTCAAGTACTAGATATGTGGATAACTTTTAGGGTAACGTTCTATGTAGTTCCCTTTTTTATTGTTCGAGAGGATTAAAACAATCTGTGACATAAGAGTATGATTTGCTCTCAGTATACGCTCGTTTTCAATTTTTGACAAGTATTCTAAAATATTGCCTGAAATAAGACTATATTCTGACCGGCTTGTAATCCGCCGGGGCTTTGGCCAGATAGCCCTCAAGCTGCTCGCGGGTGAGCAGGCCTTTCTGTGCGCCGACATGCTGGACGACGCTCATTGAGTTGATCGGCGCCCACATGAGCGCTTCGGGCACGGTTTTACCGAGCGAGAGAGCGACCGAGAATGTCGAAGCGAAAGCGTCGCCCGCGCCGGTGCGTTCAAATGGCGTATGCGGGTATACGGGCATGAACCATGACGTGCCGTCCTCCTCGCGCGCGTACGCGCCCTTGATGCCGTCCGTGACGACCACGATCTTCGGGCCGAGCGCATGGATCGCGTCCATGAGTTTCTTGAAGTCTGTCTCCTCCGTGCCGAGGATGCGCTGCGCCTCCTCGAAGTTGCAGAAAAACGCCTCCGTGCGCGCATAGATGCCGCGCGTGCGTTCGGTGCCGAGCTTCATCTGGAACGTGCCGGGCTGGTAGGCGAGCTTGACCTCCGGGTGCGCCGCGAGATACTCGCCGATCTGGTCGTGATATTCGGCCGAATTCGGCGCGAGTGAGGAGAGATACATCCATTTCGGAGGAAGCATGTTCGGGTCAAGTTTGTACGGGAATTCGGTGTGCTTCACGAGGATCGTGCGGTCCACGTCGTACCAGAGCACGTAGTGGTAGTTGCTCTGCATGCCAGCAACGGTCTGCATGAGTCCGGTGCGGACGTTGTTTTTCTGCAGTTCCTCGATATTCCCTTTGCCGATCTCGTCGTCGCCGATGTATGAGAGCAGCGCGCTCGAGAGGCCGAGGCGCGCCGCGCATACGGCCGCATTCGCGCTGTTGCCGACGGCGCGCAGCACTTCGGCGGTCTCGTAAGGGACTTTGTCGCCGAAGCGGAAGCAGAGCTTGCAATGCTCCATCTGCAGGTCGCACGTCGCCTCTGCATCCTTGATGCGGATGAAGGGCTCGGTCACGACGTCGCCCACGGCCAAGAAATCGTAGTTTTCCATACGGCAAGTGTACCATATCGTGGTATCATTTTTATGCAGATGCACGATGCCATCAAAGCGTTTTTCCGCGGCGACCTTGAGGACACGCCCGAGGCGCTCGCCGCGCACAGCCGCGACGCGAGTTTGTTCGAGGTGCGGCCCAAGCTCGTGGCCTATCCGAAGGATGCGGACGACGTGGCCGCGCTCGTGCGCTATGTCTGGAAGACAAAAGATTTTGATCCGAGCATCGCCGTCGCGCCGCGTTCGGCCGGTACCTGTATGGCCGGCGGCTCGCTCACGAATTCCATCAGTCTCGACTGCATGCGCTACCTGAACTCGCACGGCGCCGTGAAGCTCGTGCCTGCCCGGCCGCTCCTGCCGCGCTTTCCCGGCGCGAAGCCCGTGACGGTGGCGGGCGAGATCCATGCGGACCCGGGCGCGTACTATCGCGATATCGAGAAGGACACGCTCGCGCAGGGCCTCATCCTGCCGTCGTTCACCGCATCCAAGAGCATCAATGCGCTCGGCGGCATGATCGGCAACAATTCCGGCGGCGAGCTCTCCCTGAAATACGGCAAGACGCAGGATTACGTCAAAGATCTGGACGTCGTGCTCGCAGACGGCTCGCGCCATACTTTTTCCGAGATTCCGCGCGCCGAAGCCGAGCATCGCGCAAAGGAAGATTCTCTCGTTGGACATATCTACCGCGATATGCTCGAACTGCTCGACCGAAATCGCGCGCTTATCGAGCAGAAGCGCCCGCGCGTCTCTAAGAATTCCGCCGGCTATGCCCTGTGGGACGTGCTGCGCCGCGATCCGAAGACCGGCACCGAATTGGTGGACCTCACCCAGCTTGTCACTGGCAGCCAGGGCACGCTTGCCGTGGTCACTGGCGCAACGGTGCGCCTCGTGCCGGACGTCTCGGATGAGGCGCACTCGGCCCTCATGACCGTGTTCCTGACCGACATCTCGCGGCTCGGCGAGATCGTGGGCGGGATCTTACAGGTGGAACCTGAGGCCGTAGAGGCCTACGACGACAAGACGATCAAGCTCGCCGTGCGCTTCTGGCGCGGGTTCATCAAGAAGCGCGGTTTCTGGGGCGCGCTTGCGCTCGGCCTGCGTTTCATTCCTGAGTTTTTCATGCTGCTCGGAGGCATGCCCAAGATCGTGCTGCTTGTCGAAGCTGCCGGGCCGGACAAAGCCGTCGCCGTCGCACGGCTCGAGCTGCTCAAGAAAAAGCTCGCGCGCTTTCCGGAGGCCCGCAGCCGCATCGTGCGGTCGCGCGCGGCGGGGGAGAAATATTGGATCATCCGCCACGACAGCTTCGCGCTCCTGCGCGAGCATTTTGCCGGCAAGCGCACGGCGCCCTTCGTGGACGATGTGATCGTCCCGCCCGCGCGGCTGCCGGAATTTCTGCCGGCCCTGCGCGCCATACTCGAGAAGCACGGGCTCACGTACAACATTCACGGCCATGCGGGCAACGGCAACTTCCATATCATTCCGCTCATCGAAATGGACGCGCGGCTTTCGGAGAAAATGATCCTCGAAGTCTCAGAGGAAGTATACCGGTTGGTCGCGCTGCTCGGCGGCTCGATCACGGCCGAGCACAACGACGGCATCATCCGCACGCCGTACCTGGGCGACATGTTCGGCCCGCAGATGACCCGCCTCTTCGCCGAGGTCAAAAAGATCTGGGACCCGAAGAACATTTTGAATCCGGGGAAGAAGGTTGGATTGACGAAAGGGGATATCGGGAAGTATTTAATACATTTTTAAACCGATTTCAGCACCCCTGCCGCAGGCTCCGGGAAGGCACCGGCGTATTTTTCTGCTGAAAAATCGCCTCCCTCTCGCGTCGTCGTGCTCCGAGAGTGTTTTCCCGGAGCCTGCGGCAGGGGTGCCGGCGCCATTTTAAAATCGCAAGAAAAAGCCTGAAAAACAAAGCCTGTTAGGGATACTTGACTTTTAATATTAAAGGTGATATAATAAAAAAAATATTAAAAATATGAACACTAAGCTATTTTTTGGCAGTCTGCTGACTGTTTTCACAATGTTATTTTGGCTGATACTGCAGCCCACTGAATCCATGGCGTTCATAGGATCCAGGATAGTCATCGCTTTCGTTTCTGCTTGTTTTATGTTCCTTTCGATAACTTGGAACGAAAAGCAAGGAAAGACGAGGGGTTTGCAGGTGCTACTGGTGGTACTTGGTTTTGGTTCGATCGGCAATATTGCCATCGGCTGGGGTATCACGAAAAATTGCAAAGTAACCGTTGCTGTTCTTTTTACTCTTGGACTGCTCTCGTTCTTGTACATTAAGTACGTGGAGCCAAAAACAAGAAAGAAGCCTTTGGTTTCCTAAAATTACAAAGACCCGCCGCATACACTATGCGGCGGGTCTTTAACCTTTGACGTAGGGCAGTTTCTATGTATAATAAGCGCCTATGACGACAACGCTGAAAGCTGCCGCCCGCGAGACGGGCAAGAACGTGAGCGCCATCCGCGCGGAGGGCCTCGTCCCGGCCGTCGTGTACGGCGCGGGCCGCGAGACCGTCTCCGTATCGGTGCCGCTGCGCGAGTTCCAGACCGTGCACAAGGAGGCCGGCGAATCCGGCACTGTGGAGCTCCAGCTCCCGACGGGCGCCGTGACCGTGCTCATCCACGAGGTGACGAACGAGCCGGTGAAGGGCCTGCCGATGCACATCGACTTCCTTGCGATCGACGTGACCAAGCCGATCGAGGTCGCGATCCCCATCGAATTCGTCGGCGTGGCTCCGGCCGTGAAGAACGGCCTCGGCTCGCTGGTGAAGGTCATGCACGAGCTCGAGGTGAAGGGTCTCTCGAAGAACATCCCGCACCAGCTCGAAGTGGACATCTCCGTGCTCGAAAATCTCGACAGTCAGATCTCTGTCGCCGATCTCAAGCTTCCGTCCGGCGTCGAAGCCATGGTCAAGCCCGAGGACGTCGTGGCCGCAATCGCCGCCGTCCAGGAAGAGAAGGAAGAAGCCGCCGGCCCGATCGATTTCTCGGCCATCGAGGTGGAGAAGAAGGGCAAGAAGGAGGAAGAGGGCGAGGTTTCTGAATAATACGACTTTTTTCGAACGGCCCGTTCCAAGCGGGCCGTTTTTGCGTATGGTATAGTGTAATGAGCATGAAGAAGCGTGTCTTTGCCGTGCGTTCTATATCATTCCTCATCCTGGCTGCTATTGCAGCGGCTCCACTCGCGGTCCGGCCAAACGCCGCGGCGGCGGAGACTGATCCTGCTGTCGCGCAGTGCCAGAGTCTTGTCTCGTCTGCGTCCGCATCTGACCTCACCAATCCTTCCAGCAAGGCGGCGCAGTGCAAGACGCTCATCGAGCTGTATGCGCAGCTCGCCGAGCAGCAGGCCGCCCTTGCCAAGCAGAAAGGAGTGAGCGGCACGCTCAACAGCGACATTCAGCGGCTGACAGGACAGATCAGCGCCAAAAAGACGGAGATCAAGGCCAAGACGACGCATATCGCCGTGCTTTCGAACTCGATCACCGAGAAGCAGGCGACTATCAGGACGCTCGACGAGAAGATCGACGACCAGAAGGATTCACTAGCGCAGCTTCTGCGCAAGACCAACCAGATGGACCAGACCACGCTGGCCAGTTTCCTGCTTTCGTCGCGCAGTCTGTCCGACTTCACTTCCGACGTGAGCCGCTTCGACACGCTTAAGGCTGAAGTAAAAGCCTCGGTCGACAGCATCCAGACGATCAAGGGCGTAACGCAGCAGAAGAAGGCCGAGCTTGAAAAGGAGCAGGATCGGACGGAAGACGAGAAGCAGAATCTCGTGCAGGCACAGAACACGCTCGCCCAGCAGCAGAGCACGCAAAAGACGCTGCTCTCGATCAGCAAGAACAAGGAGGCAGAGTATCAGAAGGTCATCGCCCAGCAGCAGGCCAAGGTGGCGGAGATCAAGGCAAAACTCTTCCAGCTCGCCGGCGGCGCGCAGGCCATTCGTTTCGACCAGGCGCTCCAATACGCGAACGCGGCTGCGGCCAAGACAGGCATCGATCCAGCTTTCCTGCTGGCCATTGCCACGCAGGAATCGTCGCTTGGCAAAAATGTCGGCCAGTGCTATCTGACCAGTACCGAGACCGGCGCCGGCGTGAGCGTGAAGGGTACGCAGTTTCCGAACGTAATGAAGCCCACGCGCGACGTGCAGCCGTTCCTTGAGATCACAGAGAAGCTCGGTTACGACTGGACCAAGACTGTTGTGTCGTGTCCGATTCCGTCGGCCGGCGGCTACGGCGGCGCCATGGGCCCGGCGCAATTCATTGCCTCAACCTGGAAAATTTTCATCTCGCGATTGCAGGATGCGCTCGGCCATTATCCGAACCCGTGGACGGCGCAGGATGCCTTCATGGCCTCGGCTATGTACCTGACCGACCTCGGCGGTGTCGGCACGAGCGCGAGCGCACAGCTCCGCGCGGCTTGCAAGTACTACGGTTCCGGCGGTTCAACCTGCTCGTACGGCCGCAGCGTGCAGTCCCTTAAGACGAGCATTCAGGCGGACATCGATTACCTGCTCCAGTACGGCGTATCGCGGCGGTAAGCGGATTTGCCAAAGGCTTTCCGGCGTGCTACTATATGCCCGTTATGCAGAAGAACATCCATCCGACCTATTTCCCGGCCGCCGCAGCCACGTGTGTCTGTGGTGCCTCGTATGCCGTGGGTTCGACCCGCGATTCGCTCGCGGTCGAAATCTGCTCTGCTTGCCACCCCTTCTACACCGGCAAGGAGAACATCCTCGACACGGCCGGCCGCCTCGACCGCTTCAAGAAGCGCCAGGCAGCCGCTACGGCGACCAAGGCCACGACGGCAAAGTAATGCCGCTTTGCGCGCGCCCCGCCTCCGGCGGGGCGCGCGCTTTGCTATACTGTCACCATGTCACTCATAGACCGTCTGTCTGA
>CAYMVF010000037.1:0-6510 GCA_964394045.1 uncultured Candidatus Saccharibacteria bacterium
CAAGCTTTACGCGTACTGGATCACCGTGAACTACCGCGAGGCCTACGGCATGTTCGCGTGCAATGGCATCCTGTTCAACCACGAGTCGCCCCTGCGCGGCGAAACGTTCGTGACGCGCAAGATCACGCGCGCCATCGCGCAGATGCATCACGGCCTGGCCGACAAACTCTACATCGGCAACCTCAATGCCAAGCGCGACTGGGGCCATGCCAAGGACTACGTCGAGGCGATGTGGCTCATCATGCAGCACGAGACGCCGGAAGATTTCGTGATCGCCACCGGCATTACGACGACGGTGCGCGACTTCATTCGCATGGCTTTCCGCGAGGTCGGCGTCGAGCTCGAGTTCCGCGGCGAAGGGAAGGAGGAAGTGGGCGTGATCATATCTTCGGTCAAGGATACCGAGCATTTCCCGGTCGGCAGGGAAGTCGTGGCGGTGGATCAGATGTATTTCCGACCGACCGAGGTGGATCTGCTGGTCGGCGACGCGACCAAGGCCCGCGAGAAACTCGGCTGGACGCCCAAGCACACGCTTGCCGACATCGTGAAGGAAATGGTGGCGTACGACATCGAGCTCTACAATAAGGACAAGATCCTCAAAGAATGCGGCTACATGCCGCCGCGCCGGCACGATTAGCACGCTAGGGTGCGGTACATATATATGGACAAGAACGCGAAGATCTACGTGGCAGGGCATCGGGGCATGGTAGGCAGCGCGATCGTGCGCCGGCTCCAGGCTCTCGGCTATACGAACATCATCGGCCGCACGCATGCCGAACTGGATCTCATGAACCAGCAGGCCGTGTTCGATTTCTTTGCGGCCGAAAAGCCCGAGTATGTATTCCTTGCTGCGGCGAAGGTCGGCGGCATCATGGCCAACAACACCTACCGCGGCCAATTTTTGTACAACAACATGGTGATCGAAATGAACGTGATCCATGCCGCGCATGCCAACGGAGCCAAGAAGCTGCTCTTCCTCGGCTCGTCCTGCATCTACCCGCGTCTCGCCCCGCAGCCGCTCAAAGAAGAGTACCTGCTCACCGGCGAGCTTGAGCCGACGAACGAACCGTACGCCATCGCCAAGATTGCCGGCATCAAGATGTGCGATGCGTACCGCGCCGAGTACGGCGACAATTTCATCTCGGCAATGCCGACCAACCTGTACGGCCCGAACGACCATTACGACCTGCAGAACTCGCATGTGCTTCCCGCGCTCATCCGCCGCTTCCACGAAGCCAAGCTGCGCGGCGATGCGGACATTACGCTCTGGGGCGACGGCACGCCGCTGCGCGAATTCCTGCATGTGGACGATATGGCCGAGGCCGCCGTATTCCTTATGGAAACCTACAATGAGCCGGGCCATGTGAACGTGGGCGTAGGGGAGGATCTGACCATCAAGGACCTCGCCGAGATGATCCGCTCCATCGTCGGTTTTGAAGGCCCGATCAACTGGGACACAAGCAAGCCCAACGGCATGTACCGCAAGCTCATGGACGTTTCGAAGATCAACACACTCGGCTGGAAGGCCAAGATCCCGCTCCGAGAGGGCATTATCGCGGTATATGAACAGTATGCGAAGGATCACCCGACTCTTGAGGCGTAAACTCGTCCTGGTCGTCGTGCTTTGCACCGTCTGCGCGGGCGCCGGCTTTGCCGTTGGCTGGATTGCCAAGCCGCCCGTCGTCGTCTCTGCTCAGGCAGTGCGCGAACATACGGCGGCGTACCGGTTCATCCACCCGCTCCTGCTTGTTGCCCGGCCCGACATTGCCGTCCCGAGCCCGCAGTATGCCGCGCTCGCGAAGAAAGTCTCGGCGTATATCGCTGAACGCAAGAAGGCCGGCGTTGTGCAGGATGTGTCGCTCATGTTTATTCACTACGGCAAGGGCGGATCGTTCGCAATCAAGCCTGGCGAAGCCTATGCGCCCGCCAGTTTACTGAAGGTAGTGATCATGGTTGCATATCTCAAGCAGTCCGACGTCGATCCGTCTGCGCTTTCGCGCAAACTCGTGTACGATCCGGGCATAGCCCAACATTTGGAGTATGTACCGCTGGAGGCGCCTTCCGCTCTCGAGGCCGGGCATTCCTACTCCGTTTCCGACCTCATAGATCGGATGATCGCCGATTCTGACAACGGCGCCATGCAGGTGCTGCTTACGAATATCAGCGATGCGTATCTCGGCGCAGTGTACCGTGAGCTCGGACTGAAGGGGCCCGAAGCGGGCGAACGGTATGCGATCTCCGCGCAGAACTACTCCGTATTCTTCCGCATTCTCTATAATGCCACATACCTTTCCGAGACTTCGAGCGAGAAGGCGCTTTCCATACTCTCTCGGGCAACCTTCGCCGAAGGACTTGCTGCCGGACTGCCATCCGGTACCGTGCTTGCGCATAAATTCGGCGAACATGTGGATCTCGAGAGTGGCTCGGTCCGATCGGTCGAGCTGCACGACTGCGGCATCGTATACCCGGATGGCGGCCCGTATCTGCTGTGTGTCATGACCCGTGGCACAAACCTCGACAGCCTCAAAGAGACGATTGCTGGCATATCTGCCATGGTTTTCGCTGAAGCCACCAAGTAGTCGTTTCGACTCGCGGCCACCTCTGGTATACTGAACATATGTACGTCCGGCATTTCTTCAAGATGCTTCTCGGCCTCGTCCTCATGGGCGCCATTGGCGCAGGCGGCCTTGTGCTGGCCAATCACTATTCCAAGACCCAGTCCGCAAGCGGAGCCGCGAGTAGTGCTCCACAACAGTAACTGCGAGCATCAAAGGGGTATGTGTCGGAATTTGACTTTCCCGACCGTTTTTGGCATTATGTCGTTGCCGTAGAAAGCCGGCGGGGATACCCGTAAGACCGGCCGAGGTCGAAGCTCCGCATAGCGCGGAGTTCTACGAACGCACGGCCCTTACGGGCCTTTTGTATTTCAACAGACAGGAAACAATGGCACTCACCAAAAATCAGAAAACAGAGGTCATGAGCAAGCTTCGCGAGTCCTTCAAGGACGCCGAGACGCTTGTGTTCGTGAGCTTCAAGGGCCTGACGGTGGCAGAAGCGAACGCCATGCGCAAGCAGTTGCGCGCGGCGGGCGTGGGCTACATGGTCGCCAAGAAGACGCTGCTCGGACGCGTGCTCGACGAAAAGGGCGTGGCCGGCCAGAAGCCGGAGCTCTCCGGCGAGATCGGCGTGGCCTACTCGGCCGACGCCCTCGCGGCGGCCCGCGAAGTCTTTGCCTTCTCGAAAGGGAAGCAGACGCCGGCCATCGTCGGCGGCGTGTTCGAAGGGGCGTACATGGACCAGGCGCAGATGCTCGGCATCGCGACGATCCCGTCCCGCGAAGTGCTCCTCTCGCAGATCGCCTTCCTGCTCAAGTCGCCGCTTCAGAAGCTCGCCATCGCGGTGGGCCAGGTCGCGGCCAAGAAGGCTTAGTCAGATTACAATCATTAGTTAACGCACATCAGTTATGGCAAAATTCGATTCGTTCCTCGCCGACCTCGAAGGCGCATCCGTTCTTGAGCTCAACGAGCTCGTGAAGGCCATCGAGGAGAAGTTCGGCGTTTCCGCCGCGGCTGTCGCAGCGGCTCCGGCCGCCGGCGCAGGCCCGGCAGCGGAGGAGAAGGACTCCTTCAACGTCGAGCTCACCGCGAGCGGCGACAACAAGATCGCCGTCATGAAGGTGGTCAAGGAGGCCCTCGCCCTCGGCCTCAAGGAGGCCAAGGACCTCGTGGACAACGTTCCGTCCATGCTCAAGGAGGGCATGAAGGCCGCCGAGGCCGAGGAGCTCAAGAAGAAGCTCGTCGAAGCCGGCGCGACCGTTACCCTCAAGTAACGATCCCTTCGTCCCGTTCAGTTCCGGCAAAAAGCCCCGATATGCACGGGGCTTTTTGCGTGCTTGACTTTTTATACTAAAGGTTATATAATGCGAAGAAATATACGGTATGAAAAAAAATAAAAGTTTTCTTTTTGCGATTGTCGGATGGATACTAGTTTTCATTCTTGGTCTCCAGGTTCCCCAATGTCCTCCGATACTTAATGCGCTTGTGGGTGTCATGGTTGCGCTAATCATAGTTCTTTTAGTCGTTGATACTGGATCGCACATTGCAACCTACGAGACAAAATTTTTCTTGTTTGTGATAACCGACGTGTTGTGTTTACTGATAGTTTTGGAATTTTGCTGGTATCGCCACTGGCTGCTCTAGAGAAACAAACCCCGCCGCAAGCGGGGTTTATATTTTGGCACGGACGCCCTTCTGGGGCGGGGATGCCGAAGTTGCATCTCCATGTGCGGCGGACTATACTCGACCTATGTCCATCGACGTCCTCGGCGCCATTTTCAACTCTCCCGCCCGCGTAAAGATCATGCGCCTCTTCATGCAGAACCCGGATTCCGTGCTCACGCCGAGCATCGTGGCCGCGCGCTCGAGCGTGACCCCCGCCATCGCCCGCAAGGAGATCGCCATCCTCGCGCGCGCCGAGTTCATCGCCCGCAAGAAGGAACGCCGCGCCGGCAAGAAGCCTATGGAGGGCTGGGGCATGAATCCGAACTTCGAGTATGCCGATGCTTTCGACAACCTCCTTTTTGGTACTGAGTTCATCGATCTCGGAGAGCTGGGCAAACGCTTCAAGCGCGCGGGCAAGGTCAAGCTGCTCATCCTCTCGGGTGTTTTCAATCATAATCCGGGTTCCCGTCTCGACCTGCTCATGGTGGGGGACAACCTCAAGCGCCCCGTCGTGGACCGCACGATCCGCGCTCTCGAGGCCGAGATCGGCAAAGAGCTCGCGTATGCCGTTTTCGATACGGCCGAGTTCATCTATCGGGCCAGCATGTACGACAAGCTCATCCGCGATGTGATCGACTTCCCGCACGAGAAGGTCATCAGCCAGGGCGGCCTGCTCGAACAAGTGCCGCATGTGTCGCTGCAGTAGTGTTCCGAAGGCCCCCAGCGGGGCCTTTTTGTTATCCACATATGGACGGGCGCAAACTGCTCCGCTTGGTATAATTGACACAGGCATCGAAAAAGGGTCGAACCTTTCCATGCATTAGCAGTCAATTTAAGAGCATACATGTATATTTTCCAGAATTGGGGAGACGCGTTCACGTATTCTCTCCAGGGTCTCTGGGCGAGTTTCGTCACGTTCGTGCCGCGGTTCCTCTTCGCGGTGATCATTTTCATAATCGGCTGGGTGATCGGCTCGGTCATCGGCAAGGCCGTTGCGCAGGTCATCTCCGCCCTTAAGGTGGACAAGGTCCTCGCGAGCGCCGGCGCCGACTCCGTCATGGAGCGCGCGGGCATCCGCCTCTCCGTCGGCGGCTTCATCGGCGGCGTGGTCAAGTGGTTCATCATCGTGATCTTCCTCGTCGCGTCGCTCGACCTGCTCGGCCTCTCGGCAGTGACCGACTTCCTCAAGACGAGCGTGCTCGGCTACCTGCCGAACGTGATCGTCGCGGCCCTTGTGCTCGTGGTCGCCACTGTGATCGCCGACTTCATGGGCAAGGCTGTCATGGCTGCTGCCAAGGCGGGCAACGTCCGCTCGGCGAACTTCCTCGGCACGCTGACCCGCTACGCCATTTGGATCTTCGCGTTCATCATCGCCCTTGGCGAGCTCGGTATCGCCGCGGCATACATGCAGATCCTCTTCACCGGCCTGGTGGCGATGCTCGCCATCGGCGGCGGCCTGGCCTTCGGACTCGGCGGCAAGGAGTGGGCGAATCGCACCATCGAGCGCCTGCACGAGCGCACGAAGTCGATGTAATAGATTCTTCGGTCAGTTTTTTCGAAACCGGAGCGGTCATCATGACCGCTCCGGTTTTGTTTCGGCTGATTGACAATCATCTCATATTTTAGGTATAAAATGAAAAAAATGTTACTTATGAAAAAAATACGATTTTCTCCAGAGTTGATCATTCAAATAAGCCTGTCCGTTCTTTGGCTCATTTCCCTCTATGTGCTCAGAGACCGCCCCCTCCTGATGCTTGCAAGTACGGTTATTGCGGCTTTCGCTGGCATTATTCTGCGACTTATTAATAGAGAGAAAGAAGCAGATAAGGTCTTCATGCTTGATTCGTATAACACGATAAAAAAAGAGCTTGATGCGCACGGGTCATGGCGCTCAGTGCCGGATGATTTTCTGGCACGGGTCTGTTATCAAGATGGTTCAAGTTGGACGACCAACACTTCCGGTACGGTGCTCGTGAGTCGTCGGTGGAAAGGCTATTATTTTGAGATACGGCTTGGCATACAGAACTTCGTGAGCGATGTGGTGCTTGAGCGCGACGGGAATATGGCAGTTTTTGCCGATGGTTCCCGTAGGTATGTACATCGATTTTCCTTGTTCAGAAACGGAAGGATGCTTTGCACTGAAAGCCCTGAGTAAGCTTTGTTTTAAAAGGCCGGAATACCTCCGGCCTTTTTGTTTGCCAGGGAGTTGACAGGGGATACCCCCTCGTGTATACTCCCGGGGCATGAGTGCGCAAGTAAACGATTCGAAGGTACGGCGATAGCACAAACG
>CAYMVF010000038.1:0-6415 GCA_964394045.1 uncultured Candidatus Saccharibacteria bacterium
GGCAGGGGAAGGCGGCGCGCGCATTCGGCGCGCCGCTGCGCGACTCGAAGAAACTCACCGAAGCCCAGCGCGAACTTTGGTATGCCGAAATTCTGCGCTGGCAGAAAGCAGGGACATGCAGCTTCAAGGTCACGATGGTCGCCGCAGGAACGATAGACCGCATCGGCATCGCGCCTGCCATTCGGCAGGCGCTCGCCCGGTCGCTTTCCGCCGTCGCGCCCGGCCCGAGCGCCCGTATCCTGCTCGACGGCGGCCTCAAGGCCCCGGCCGAATTCCGCAATCAGAAGACGATCATCAAGGGCGACGAGAAGGAAATGCTCATATCGCTCGCGTCCATCGTCGCCAAAGTGACCCGCGATCGGCACATGCGCCGCAAGCATGCCGAATTCCCCGAATACGGCTTCGACGCCCATGTCGGCTACGGCACAAAAAAGCACCGCGACGCCATCCGCACGCACGGCCCTTCGCCGATCCACCGCAAAACTTTTTTAAAGAAGATCATATAAACGAAGGCACCCCGGAAACCCGGGCAGCGCGCCTTCGGGAGGCCTTCGGAGGAGCGACGGCGACGGAGAGAGGGAATTTTCAGCAGAAAATTTCCGTGCCTCCCGAAGGCGCGCTACCCGGGTTTCCGGGAGGCTTGCATTTTTATGAATATTTGATATGCTCTTCCTTGTATGGTAGTTCGAATGCGCCACACCCGTGCCCACACCGGCAACCGCCGGAGCCACCACGCCCTTAAAGGCGCGGCGTTCTCCGCGTGCAGCCATTGCGGCGCGGCCCGGGTCCCGCACACCGTTTGCACGGCATGCGGCTATTACCGCGGCCGCAAGGTCATCGACCAGGTGAAAAAGGCCGAGAAAAAGGCGGCCAAGCGCTCCTCGAAGTAGCCATACGGTTCAAGTTCGGGGAAGAGTGCGCGCGGGATTCCCGCACTGCTCTTCTCTGCGTTTGGCAGTCTGTCCGTCGTTCGCTACATCTTATAGCAACATGGCAAATCGGCACCTTTCACGTTCGATCGTCCTCCAGACGCTCTTCGAGTGGGATTTCAAAGGGTATCCGTCCGAGGGTATTTCCGAGATGCTCGCGCGCAATGAGGGCGAGTTTGCTCCCGGCAATGAGGATCTCGCCTTCATGGAGAAGATCCTTGGCTATGTCGTCGGTAAGCGGGAGATCATAGACCAGATCATCGAGAAGGCCGCTCCCGAATGGCCCATCGAGAAGATCAATGCGGTGGACCGGAGCATCTTGCGCCTGGGTCTCGGCGAGCTGCTCTTCGGCGACCATAACGAGGTTCCGCCCAAGGTCGCCATCAACGAGGCAATCGAGCTTGCCAAGACGTTCGGTGGGGACAGCTCGTCGCGCTTCATCAACGGCGTGCTCGGCGCGGTCTACAAGGAGATCGGCGAGCCTGGCAAGGATCAGGTCTCGAAGCGCCAGAAGAAGCACGAGGAGGTGGATATCACGAAGCTTCCCGTCGAGCAGAAGGCAGGCGCTTTGATCTACTCCCGTCGCGGCGACGAGCTCTATTTTGCGCTCGTGCACGACATTTTCGGCTACTGGACGCTCTCCAAGGGAGGCGTCGAGCCGGGCGAAACGCCCGAAGATGCCGCGATCCGCGAGATCAAAGAAGAGGTCGGCCTCGATATCGAGATCAAGGACAAGGTCGGCGAGAGCGAATACGTCGCCTCCCACCCCGAGAAAGGCAAGACCAAGAAGCGCGTCACGTTCTTCCTCGCAGAAAGCAAGCACGTGCCTGTCGAGCTGCTCAACAAATCCGGCGGCCTCGACGATGCGCGCTGGTTCTCTGTCGCCGAAGTGGCCGGACTCAAGATGTACGACGATGTCACTGGCTACATGGCCAATGCGATCACCAAGCTCGCCGCAGACGGCCCCACTACTCCGTAATCCTGAAATTCACCGCATATGCAGACTCTTACCCGCGACTGGGACACATTCGAAGCCGCGATCGGCGTCTCGTTCAAGGACCGCGACTTGCTCGCGCAGTCATTCGTGCACCGTTCCTTCCTGAACGAGAATCCGCGCATCGGCCTCGACCATAACGAGCGCCTTGAGTTCCTCGGCGATGCCGTGCTCGAGCTTGCCGTCACCGACTATCTCTACCGCACCTACCCTGATTCGCCCGAAGGCGAGCTCACCTCGTATCGGGCCGCTCTCGTGAACGCGAACACCATGGCCGAGTTCGCGACTGAGATCGGCATGAACGACTATCTCTTCCTCTCGCGCGGCGAGCAGAAGGACACGGGCAAGGCCCGCCTCTACATCCTGGCGAACGCAATCGAGGCGCTCATCGGCGCGATCTATCTCGACCAGGGCTATGTCGCCGCGGAGCAGTTCATCGAGTGCTTCCTGTACAAGCGCGCGGCCGAGGTCGTGCGCAAGAAGCTTTGGCGCGATTCCAAGAGTCTCGTGCAGGAGAAGGCTCAGGAGCACATCGGCGTGACGCCGAGCTACAAGGTCGTCCGCGAGAGCGGTCCCGACCACGATAAGCACTTCACGATCGGCATCTTCTTCGGTCCGGAGAAGATCGCCGAAGGCAAGGGCCATTCCAAGCAGGAGGCCGAGCAGGAGGCCGCGCGCAACGCGCTTGTGGCAAAGAAGTGGCTCGATTAGAATAGAGCCATATGCTCAAGCGGATCGAGATCTCCGGATTCAAGTCGTTCGCCAAGAAGACGGCGCTCTCTTTCGACACGCCCATCACCGCCGTCGTCGGTCCGAACGGGTCCGGCAAGTCCAATGTGGTCGAAGCCATCCGCTTCGTACTTGGCGAGCAGTCCATGAAGAGCCTGCGCGGCAAGGGTTCGAGCGACCTGATCTGGAAGGGTTCGAAGCTCCTCGCTGCCGGCTCTAAGGCGCGCGTCGCCATTACGTTCGACAATGCTGATCGAAAATTCGCGTTCTCCGGATCATCCGGAGCGGCGGCTGACCTTTCTTTCGACGAGATCACGCTTGCGCGCGAAGTCACGGGCGACGGCGGCAGCGAGTATTTCATCAACGGCACCGGAGTGCGCCTCAAGGACATCACGGAGCTGCTCGGCTCGGTGAACATCGGCGCGTCGGGGCATCACATCATCTCGCAGGGCGAGGCAGACCGGCTGCTCTCGGCGTCTGCGCGCGACCGCCGCGCCATGGTAGAGGATGCGCTCGGTCTCAAGGTCTATCAGATGCGCATCCGCGAGGCCGAGCGCAAGATCGAGAAGACGGCCATCAACCTGAAGGAAGTCGCCGCGCTCCGCCGCGAGCTCGCGCCGCACCTCGCATTCCTCGGCAAGCAGGTGGAAAAGATCAAAATGGCCGAGGACATGCGCCGCGAGTTCGCGCAGCTTTTTGCCGACTGGTCGGCACGCGAATCCGGATCTGTGCGGCATGCCGAGCAGGCCGTGAGCGCAGAGGAGGCGCGTATCCGGCATGAGCTTGCGGGCATCGAGCATGTGGAGCGGGCCGCGGCACCGGACATGCGCGCAGGGGAGCGGCAGGCCATCGCGGAAGAAGTGCGCGCGGCAGAGGGCGAGGCGCAGCAGCTTTCGCGTGAGCGCGAGGAGCTCGGCCGAGCCCTCGGTAGGATCGAGGGCAAACTCGACGCACTTTCCGCCGTCAAAGCCGCTCCCGGCGCGACGAGCGTCCCTGCGCGCGAGGTGGAGAATCTCTGCGCGGACATTATTTCCATACTGGACCGGACGGATGCGTCCGGAGACATTGCCGAGGTGCGATATGCGCTTTCGGGTATGCGGCAGAAAGTGCGCGCTTTCGCGGACTCGCTCAAGGGCGATCGGCCCGCAGAGGATACGGACAGTCTCCGTGCGGCTATAGAGGAAGAGCGCGCACGGCTTGATGTCCGCATGCGCGAGACCGAAGTGTACATGCAGAGCGCGCGCACCAAGGCCGAGGCCGCGCGCGCTCGACTCTCCGCGCTCGACGCCGAGGTCCGTGAGGCCGAGCGCAGCTCGTATGCCGGCGCCGCCAAACGCGCCACGCTCGAAGGACAGTTGCGCGAATGCGCACTCAAAAAAGAAAGCGTTCTTTGCAGGAAGGCGTTGCTTGAAGAGGAACTCACAGAGGCCGGTGCTCTTGTTGGCGTGGTATTCGCAGCTGCGGCTCAGTCGGCCGCGGCGCAGGAAGACACGCCTGAATCGGCGGCCGAGCGCGATGCGCTGCATCGCCGCATCGAGCGCATCAAGATCAAGCTCGAGGATGCCGGAGCTGCGAGTGGTTCTGAAGTGCTCAAGGAATACGAGGACACCAAGGAGCGCGATGCGTTCCTTGCGCGCGAGTTTGCCGACATCGAGGCAGGCATGGCCTCGCTCAAGGCGCTCATCCATGAGCTTCGCGACACGATCGAGCGCACGTTCAAGGACGGCATCGAAAAGATCAACGTCCAGTTCGGCGAGTTCTTCAAGCTCATGTTCGGCGGCGGCGGCGCGTTCCTCTCGATCATCGTCGAGCACCGCCGCAATCGCGACGAGGAAGGGGATATCGATCCGGAGGCAAGCGAAGCCCTGCCGTTCGAGCACGGCATCGAGATCAACGTCTCCCTCCCGCATAAGAAAGTCCGCGATCTCGCCATGCTCTCCGGCGGCGAGCGCTCGCTTATCTCCATCGCTCTGCTTTTCGCTATGAGCCAGGTGAACCCGCCGCCGTTCCTCGTGCTCGACGAGACCGACGCCGCCCTCGACGAGGCAAACAGCCGCAAGTATGGCGACATGCTCGGCCATCTTTCCCAGCACTCGAAGCTTGTCGTCGTCACGCACAACCGCGAGACCATGTCCCGCGCCCAAGTGCTGTACGGAGTGACCATGGGCCTCGACGGCGCATCCAAACTGCTTTCCATCAAATTCGACGAGGCAGTGCTTATCGCGAAATAAGCTATAGAATACGGTATTTTGCGTGCTATTGACATAGTACTTTGATTTTGTTATAATATAAAAAAATCAAAGTACTATGATAAAAACTGAAATAACCCCGGATTACAGGCCGTTCATCAAGTATGGGCTGCCCCTCACTATTATTGCTGTCTGGGCCGTCCTCGTACTGGCACTGGTTGTCTATGGAATCAGCGCGGTTCCCGGTTTTAATGCGACGACTATTCCCGTACCGGGGATAGTGGCGGCCGTGCTCATGATTATCATGCTGGTCTTGGTGGGCGTGTGGAACGACGATGTCCGGGTGATATCGAAGTCCACGATGATAGCGACCGGCATTGCCTTTACCGCCATGCTGGCATTCGCGGTGATAAGCCTGATTACGATGATTAGCCTGGTCATATGACCGATCATAAAAAGCGCACGAGAACGTGCGCTTTTTATTTTTGTCCGGCGGTGCTATAGTGTCCGCAAAATAAACGGGCTTATGAAAAAGACATCTTTGTACATGGTGCTGGCGGTCGCCGTCAGCCTAATCAGCTTCATTGCCAGCGCAAGCACAGAACAAGCTTCTGCGGAGAACGAAGGGCACGCCAGGGCCGTCGCACTAATGCTTGCTGCATTCCTGCTGATCGTAATCCTCATGCTGGTTTTTATACAGAAATACTCAAGAAAAAAAGCGGTCAAGTGACCGCTTTTTTTTGTCTGCGCAGGGATTACTTTTCCAGGCTCGGCGCGAAATTTTTGTCGAGCTGTATCGTATGCGGCGTGACGTCGCGGACGGCGCCGTCCGCAAGCGTTGCGGTCACGTAGAGGCCGCGCATGGTCTCGGCGGAGAAAGCCTGGTCGAAGACAAAGTTTCCGAGGCTATAGACGATCGGCTTCCCAGTGTGCTCGCCGATATCCTGAGCCACGTGGGGGTGGTGGCCGACGACCATCGCGGCGCCGGCTTCGATCGCGCGCTCGGCAAGCGCCTGCTGCCGGGCATTGTGTGCCGATTCGTACTCCTCGCCGAAGTGGAAGGAGACGATGAGCGCATTCACTTTGCCTACGGCGTCTTTTACGAGGGTTTCGAAATCAGGATCGGAGGCGAGGAGGATGCCGCTCTTTTCTGCGGTGGCGGCCATATCGGCCGGACCGACGTCGGAGAAGCAGAGGTAGCCTACAGTGTACCCCCGGACAGAGAGAATGGCGGGGCTGGCGGCTGCGGTCTTGTTCATTCCGGCGCCGCAGGTTGCGATGCCGGCTGCCTGGATGCGGGCGAGCGTATCCTCGAATGCGAGACGGCCCCAGTCGCCGATGTGGTTGTTTGAAAAAGAAAGCACGTCGATGCCCGTCTCTTTGAGCACGGGGAGGATCTTCGGGTCCATGCGGAAAGAGTACAGATTGTGCCGGTCGGCGCCTGTGTCGCTTGCCGGGCCTTCGAGGTTCGCGAACATGATGTCCGGTTCGGCGAGGAATTCGGCATTCGCGAAAAGTTCGGAATAGTCGCCGCTGAAGGCATTGGCAACTTTTTTCTTTACGCCGCGGTCGAG
>CAYMVF010000039.1:0-5167 GCA_964394045.1 uncultured Candidatus Saccharibacteria bacterium
ACTTCCGGATGCTGACCTGCGTGCGCTCGGCGAGAAGGCCAAAGACACCAAGGAACCGCTCGAGGAGGAGGACGTGCTCAAACTGCACAAGAAACCCGGAGTATAGCGAAAAACGCCGCATCTGCGGCGTTTTTCGCGGACGGGCCTATTTGATGAGCTGCGTGACCAGCGCGATGATCTGTTCCTTCTCCTTCGGGTCGCTCGCGGCGATGAGCAGGGCCAGGGCGGTCAGGGCGTTGTCGTTGATCTTACGCTCGCCGCTTTTGCGCATGAGCGTGCCGTGCTTCCTGAGAAACAGGATGAAGAGCAGCGCGCCCGTGCGCTTGTTGCCGTCTACGAGCGGATGGTCCTTGATCGCGAAATAGAGCAAGTGCGCGGCGCGCTCTTCGACGCTCGGGTATAGCGGTCGGCCGCCGAAGGTCTGGTGGACATTGCCAATGATGCTCCTGAGCCCGTCATCGCGCTCGATACCGAACAGGTCGCCTGCCTCGCCGCGCTTCGCCAGGTCGCTCTTGAGCGCGACGATCGCCGAAAGGACCTCCTCGTAAGGGAACTCGCGCAGACGGGCCCTGCCGCGGGCCAGTGGCACCTCGCCCGAGTCGAACTCATTGAGCAAGGCGAACGAGCCTGCGTAGTCGCGGATCACGGAGAGCAGGCTTGCTATCTCGTCCTGTTCGAGGAACTTGCGCGCGGCGACGGACTGGATGAACCCGATGGTTTTCTCCAGGTCCTTGAGCGTGTTGTACTTGGATTCGGCCAGAGCTTTGCGGTTGAGCGCATAGCCGTGCAGCAGGTAGTCGCGGAGCGTCTCGGTCGCCCAGATGCGGAAGGCCGTGGCCTGTTTGGAATTGACCCGGTAGCCGACGGAAAGCATTACATCTAGGCTGTATAAGGATACAGGTTTGTCTGAATGAGCAATGTGCATTTTTTGCACATTGCTTTTTTCGACGAGCTCTCCTGAAGCAAAAATGTTCTTTAAATGCTTGGTGATCACGGAGCGGTCGACGCCGAACAGCGCGGCGATCTCCGCCTGCGTCGCCCACATGGTCTCGCGCTCGTACTGGGCGCGCAGCTTGACCAGGCCCTTCGGGCCGCGGTAGATCACGATCTCCTGCTCTTTCGATGAACTCATTGCACCGCAAGTATACCATGCGAGAAAGGCGCAATTCCTACACGAGTTCTATCGAAATGGGGCAATGGTCGCTTCCGTACCAGTCGGAAAGGATGGCCGTTTTCTTTACGCGCGGCATGAGCTTGGCCGAGGCGAGAAAGTAGTCGATGCGCCAGCCCACGTTGCGGTCGCGGGCATGCGTGAACTGGTCCCAGTACGTGTATGCGCCCTCCAGGTCCGGGTTGAAATGCCGGAACACGTCGGTGAAGCCGTGCGCAAGCAGCTCGTCCATCCAGGCGCGCTCCTCCGGCAGGAAGCCGACGTGCGTGCGGTTCTCCTTGGGCCGGGCCAGGTCGATCTCCTCGTGCGCCACGTTTACGTCGCCGGTCACGAGCAGCGGGCGCTCGTTCGCGATCTCCGCCGCGAATTTCAGGAATGCGTCGTAGAAATCGAGCTTGTACTGCAGCTTTTCCGGCCCTCCGCCGCCGTTCGGGAAGTAACAGTTGATGAAAACAAAATCCTTGAAATGGAGAACGAGTGTACGGCCCTGCTCGTCGAAGCGGGGGATGCCCAGGCCGTACTCGACCTTGAGCGGCTCTTCTTTTGTGTACACGGCCACGCCGCTGTAGCCTTTTTTATAGGTCGAGACTGCGAAGTACGAATGGTAGCCGGGGACATGTACGGCCTCGTCGGGCAGCTGCGACGGGTCGCACTTGGTCTCCTGGAGAGCGAGGATGTCCGGTTTCTCCCGTTCAAAGAGGGGAAAGAACTTGTCATCCCGCAGAGTTGCGCGCAGGCCATTCGTGTTCCAGGAGAGGATCTTCATATGCCCTTATAATAGCATGTTTTTATGGGTACTTGACAGATTTTTTTCAGGGTGTATAATATACCCAAACTTGCATACATGCGGTCAATACGATCACCAGAGATCTGACAACCTGCTGAAGCAATTCAAAAAAAGCCGCACAATGCGGCCACACACTATGGAGGAGCCCAGACAGGCGTCTGTCCATATGAAAAAAAATGAAGCCGGCGGTCCTTGCGACCTCCGGCTTTTGCATTTTTTGACAAAAAGTCCGATTCGGCTACAATTGCCGCAACACAAAGTCGCGTCTGCACAACAGCTCTTTCTCCAGGCTCATGCAGCAAAAGATAGCCCCGGCGTTTCCGCCAGGGCTATTTCTTTTTCAATATGGCGATCGTGAACACTGTTCCGAGCGGGCCGAAGAAACTGAGTAGATCTGGTATAATCAAGGCTCAACGCATGAGTAAAGAAGCGATCAGTCCGCAGGCGACCCGCCAGGTGCTTCAGGAATATTGGCGGCAATATAATAACCATCCTTGGCTTACGGTCGGGGCATTTTTGCTTTCCGCGCTCGGAAACATTTTCGTGCTTTTTGTTCCGCCGCTCGTGCTAGCAAGACTCGTCAACGAATTCATTGCACGCGGAACAATCTCTGTTAGCTCGGCTCTCGGCTACGTGGCACTTTTTGGAGGCATGTGGCTTTTTGGAGAGATATTATGGAGGGCGAGCATGCATTTTCTGATAGAGCTTGAGACAGCTTCGCTCAAAGATCTAGGCCGGAGAGCTTTCAAGCGCCTTACTTCGAAGGATTATGCTTTCTATGCTGATAATTTCGTCGGATCCCTTACTAAAAAGGCGAGCATGTTTCCATCGACATTCGAGCGATTCACCGATGTTATCTACTTCAACGTTGTTGCGAACCTGTTCCCCGTGATTTTTGCCTCGATTGTGCTGTACCGATACTCTCCGTACCTGCCGCTCATATTGCTTGCTGCCATACTAATCACGATCTCTATTGCCATACCGATCATCCGAAGACGCGCGAAGCTCGTTGCCCTACGACACGAGGCAGGCAGTAAGGTCTCTGGCCGGCTTTCTGACGCGGTGACGAACATGCTTACGATCAAGTCTTTTGCAAAAGAGACTGAGGAGTTCGAGGCATACGGAGAGCAGATAGACGACTTTGCCGAAAAATTCAGGAGAGCAGCCAACTATCACAACCTGCGGCTCGATGTGTTCATGTCTCCCGTGTACGTTCTTACGAATATCGCTGGCCTTATTACGGCGATCTATTTGACCAATCGCTTTGGATTGCAAGCGGGGAGTATAATCGCTATTTTTTCTTATTATGCGCAGGTGAGCCGCATGTTCTGGCAGATCAATCATGTCTATCGCAACGTCGAGAATTCAGTGACGGAGGGAGCGGAGTTCATGCAATTGTTCGTCGATCCGTCGAAAGTACAAGACGTGCCTGATGCTCAGCACCTTCGCGTATCCGATGCGGCGATTAATTTTCACGATGTTGGATTCAGTTACGGTGGCGAAGAGCGTTTCCTTTCTGGTCTGAATCTCTACATTGAGGGCGGCCAAAGGGTTAGTCTCGTCGGTCCAAGCGGTGGCGGTAAGACCACGCTCACTAAGCTCATTCTCCGTTTTGTGGACGTCGATAGCGGCGCGATTATGATTGACGGTCAAGACATCAAGCATGTTACTCAGGCATCATTGCGGGGTCAGATCGCATACGTATCGCAAGAACCGCTGCTTTTCCATCGTTCGCTTTTTGAAAATATCGCTTATGGCAAAACCGGCGCATCGCTTGAAGAAGTGATCGAAGCAGCCAAGCTCGCGCATGCGCATGAATTCATCTCCAAACTGCCGCATGGGTACGATACACTCGTCGGAGAGCGCGGCATCAAGCTGTCGGGCAGCCAGCGTCAGCGGGTAGCGATAGCCCGGGCGATCTTGACTCATGTGCCGCTGCTTGTCCTTGACGAGGCAACGAGTGCGCTTGATTCTGAATCGGAGAAGTTCATTCAGGAAGGCCTGCATGAGCTTATGCAGGGCAAGACGGCGATCGTGATCGCGCACCGCCTTTCAACGATCAAGCACCTTGATCGTATCGTTGTCCTGGATAACGGCAAGATAGTGCAGGACGGCACGCACGAGGAACTCATACGGCAGGAAGGTCTCTATGCAAAACTCTGGAATCACCAATCGGGCGGTTTTCTGGAAGATGATTAGTTGTGCGGGGCAGCTTAAAAGCCGCGTTCTGTGCGCGGCCTTTATTTTTTCTTCAGTATCGTGACCGCGAACACTGTTCCGAGCGGGCCGAAGGGCGAGTCATGGTCGATCGTCCGCACGTCGAATTTATTTTCAAACATCTTTTTGAGCTCGTCGTCCGAGAAGAAGTGGTAGCCCACGCCCTCGTGCGCGAAGTCGGCCGAATCGCTCGCGCTCGGATGCCAGGCCAGATGCTGCGGCGTGGCCTTCGAGAGCGCGACGATGTATGCCAGCCCGCCCGGCTTGAGCACGCGCGCGATCTCCGCCGCGTACCGACTGTAGTCTTCGGGGCGCAGATGCTGGAGCAGGCCCACGTCGGATACGGCATCGAAACATTCGTCGGCGAGCGGGATGTCCAGCGCCGTGCCCTCCATGAAGCGCAGGTCTTTCGCCAGGCCGTGCGCCTTGATCTCGGCGTTGCCTTTTTTCACGAGCTCAGGATTGTTCTCCAGGCCGATCGCCCGAAAACCGAGCTTGGCATAGTCGAGCAGCAGCCGCCCGCGGCCCGTGCCGATGTCGAGCACGATCGAGCCCTTCGGGAGAAAGAGCGCGAGCTCCAGCGGCCGCCGGTTCCATGGCGTGTGCGTCCACGAATCGGACCCGGTCCGGTACGCGGTGGCGAAGAACGTGTCCTGGTCGGTGTAGCGCATGCGCATACAGTATACCGCGCCTGCGAAGCGCGGTCATTTCTTTGAGTGGAATTTCTTGTGCACTTCGCGCAGCTGGCGGTCGGTCACGTGCGTGTAGATCTGTGTGGTCTGGATGTTCGCGTGGCCGAGCATGACCTGCACGCTGCGGATATCGGCTCCATTCTCGAGCAAGTCGGTGGCGAAGCTGTGGCGCAGCACGTGCGGCGTGACCTTGCGCGAGATGCCGGAGCGTATGGCGTAGGTCTTGATCATGCGTTCGATGGAACGCGGCGGAAAAAAGCCATTTCCGTCTTTAGCCCCCGCGCGGTGTTTTTGATTTGG
>CAYMVF010000040.1:0-5162 GCA_964394045.1 uncultured Candidatus Saccharibacteria bacterium
ATTCAATACTAATTGTGATATAATTTTAAAAAACAATGACCATGACACATGCTTTAAAAACAAAGAACGGATATTTCATCAATTACCATGGCCTCTGCTTCTTCGTGTCGAGCGACATGACATACCGGCCCTGGATCAAAACGATCCAGAAAGGAATGCTTCCCCCAGCCAACGAGTTCGGCCGCCTCCGCAAGGAAGGACTCGCGGAACGCGTGCTGACCGATGATGAAGAGGGTAAAGTCCAGGAGATAGCGAACCGCTTGAAAGCAGACCCATTCTGGGGCCTGGACCGAGTGACGCGCAATTGGCTCACGGAACGCAGACTGGCCTGGACGGTACAGGACACCGCTCCGAACTCCGCCGCAGGCACGCTTGCATATCTCCCCGGCCTCGCGCATATCAAGGAGCAGCTCTGGGCAGCAACACAATGACAGTGCAATTCATATAAAAAACTCCGGGATCCGGAGTTTTTTATATGGAAGAAAGCTTATTTCACTGCCTTGCTCTTCATCACGATCTCGTCCACGATGCCGTACTTCTTGGCTTCGTCGGCACTCATGTAGTAGTCGCGGTCGCTGTCCTTCTCCACCTGCGCTGGAGTCTTGCCACTGTTCTTGGCGAGGATCTTGTTCAGGTTCTCCTTGGTACGCAGGATATGCTTGGCAACGATGGCAATGTCGGAGGCCTGGCCTTCGGCGCCGCCCATGACCTGGTGGATCATAACCTCGGAGTTCGGCAGGCAGAAACGCTTGCCTTTGGCGCCCGAGGAGAGCAGCACGGCCGCGGCGCTCGCCGCAATACCCACGCAAACGGTCGAGACGTCGGGCTTCACGTGGTTCATGGTGTCGTAGATCGCCATAGCTGCCGTAACCGATCCGCCAGGGGAGTTGATGTAGAGCTTGATGTCCTTCTTCGGGTCCTCATTCTCGAGGAAAAGCAGCTGAGCGATGACGATGTTGGCCATGTGGTCGTCGATCGGGCCGCCAAGAAAGATGATGCGCTCGCGCAAAAGCCGCGAGTAGATGTCGTATGCGCGCTCGCCGAACTGGGATTTCTCTATGACTGTAGGTATAAGCATGCGAATACTATACCAGAAATTCTCTCCCTGGACAAGAGCTGGTTTCGCTTGTATACTTTTAAGCAAAAAATCAGTACTATGTTCTGGGAACTTTTATTTTGGACGCTCATGACCGCAGGATTCTTTGCCGTCCTGATAAAAGGAAACAAAGAAAACGGGTGATGTACGTATGAGCATATAAAAAGCACGCTCGAGAGCGTGCTTTTTTCGTTTGTCAGAACTTTTATTTCTGCGCCTCGAGAAATTTGAATATCTCCTCATTCATGAGCAGGTGTGTCACATAGGCCCGGGCGCGCAGGGGATCGGCATCCTGGTATGTCTGGATGAGGCGCTTGGTCTCGCTCTCGACCGTCTCCTCGGCCGGCTTCAGGTTCTCGCGCTTGGCGATCTCGGCCATGATGAGTTCCATTTTGGCCCGCTTCTCTGCGTCGGGGCGCATGCCTTCGCGCACATCCGCTTCGGTCTTCTTGATGTGGCTCAAGTAATCATCGAATTTGAGTCCTGCCTGAGCGATGTCCGCCTGCAGGCGGGCGACAAGCTGTCCAAGCTCGCTCTCGACAAGCACGTCGGGGATCTCGGTCTCGGTGCCGGCGGCGATGGCTTCGAGCGTGCCGACGCGGCGTTTCTGGAGCTCCTGCGCTTCCTTCTCGGCCTTGATGTTCTCGCGGAATTTCTCGCGGAACGCGGCGGCGCTCTCGAACGGGCCGAACTGTTTCACCTCGTCATCCGTAAGATCGGCAGTGAATTCCTGCTTCTCGAACTCGTCATGGTCGTGCTCCTCGCCAGCTTTGTGGATCCGGTCGTGCTCGCGAGCTTTCTTGAGCTCTTTGATCGCACTCTCCAGTTCCTCGTCGGAGACGGAAACATCTGCGGACTTGGCGTTCTCCGCGGCGGCGAGTTTCTTGTAATCAGGAAGTTTGACTTCGGGCAGCACGGCGAAGGTCACTGTGAACTCGAGCGGATTGCCCGCAGCGATCTTGGTGATCTTGATTTCCGGCCGGCCGATGGCGTCGATCTTCTCTTCCACCAGAATTTTAGGGAAGTGCTCATTCACGGCAAGCTCCGCCATTTCCTCGAGCACGGCAATGGGTGCGAGCTGTTCTTCGACAAGCTTGGCCGGGGCCTTGCCTTTGCGAAAGCCGGGGATCTCGATATGCTCGGCCGCGCAGGCAACGGCCTTGGCGCGATAGCCTTCGAACATTTCGGCCGGCAGCGAGACTTGCACGCTCATCTGGCTTTTGGGAAGTTTTGTTATGGTTTTCTGCATGATGGGCCCAGTCTATAGACCATGGGCGCCGTTGTCAAAAAAGAGCAGGCTTCCGCTTCGCGCAACTGTCTTGAGCGTTTCTTTATCCAGGGTTGCTACGATGGGCATGTGGACCGCACATGCATATACATAGACGGCAACAATCTGTACAGATCAGCAAAAATACTCGGGTACCGGATCGATTATCGGAAACTCCATGGCTGACTGCGGCAGAAATACGCTCCGGCCGGAGTATATCTTTTCATCGGCCGCATTCCAGACCGAAAAAGATTTTACAGGCATTTGGAATCTTGCGGATTCATCCTCATATTCAAGCAAACTATCTCCGTCAACGGGATGATAAAAGGAAACTGCGATGCGGAGCTTATTCTTAAAGCGGTTTCCGATTTTTACACGAATGCATATGTGCGCTGCGTATTAGTGACAGGCGACGGTGATTTTGGGTGCCTTGTCGCCTTTCTCAAGGAAAAAGGCGTTTTCCGCACGCTCATATCTCCCGACAAGAACAAGTGTTCGATATTGCTGCGAAACAAGAACGTTGAGATCGTTTTCCTGAACGAATTATATCCAAAATTCAGCACAAGGAACCCTGAAAACAAAAGAGCCCCCGATGCAGACGCATCTGCATAAGGGTCTCTTTCATCGTGACGGTTGCAGTATACGCGCAATGAGATGAGCATGCAACTTCTCGCTATAAGCAAAACGGCCCCGCATGGGGCCGTTTTGCTATTTGCCGAATTTCTCCTTATAGAGCTGCACCGAGCGGGCGACGGCATCCCGCGCCTCTTCTTTGCCCATGATACCGTTGATCGAGACGGGGGCAAGTTTGCCTTTGAGCTGCTTGTAGGTCTCGAAGAAATGCTGAAACTCCCTGAGTGAGTGCTTGTTGATGTCCTTGAGATCCTGCACATCATCCCAGCGCTTATCATCAATAGGAACGGCGATGATCTTGTAATCGGATTCGCCGGAGTCGGTCATGTCCATCACAGCCACCGGGCGCACGCGCACAAGAATGCCGGGATTGAGCGGGAAGGTCGAGAGCACGATCACATCGAGCGCATCGCCGTCGTCCCAGAGCGTCTGCGGCACGAAGCCGTAATCAAATGGGTACGGAGCGTACGAGTAGTTCGCGCGGTCCAGGGCGATCAAGCCAGTCTCCTTGTCGATCTCATACTTGTTGTACGAATTCTTCGGAATCTCAATGATCACATTGATCTCGCTGGGGACGTCTTTGCCTGCGGGAATATCATGCCAGAGGTTCATATGATTGGTCGTGTGCTACGCAATAATTATGCCTGCTCGTCGGCGGTCTCGGCCGGAGCGGCCGCTTCCTCCTCGGAAGCCTCAGTTGCATCCGCAGCGCCTTCGGTCACCGTCTCGCCGTCGGAAGATCCCACGGTCTCGCCGGCAATGCCCTTGATATCGATGCGCCAGCCAGTGAGCTTGGCTGCGAGGCGCACATTCTGGCCGCCCTTGCCGATGGCAAGCGACAGCTGATCGTCGGCGACTTCAACAGTCGCCGTATGCGTGGCCTCATCGATCGCCACAGAGAGCGCCTTGGCCGGGGAGAGCGATGCGGCGACAAAAGCTGCCGGGTCTGCATCCCACTCGATAATATCGATCTTTTCGCTGCCGAGCTCGCTCATCACGGTAGTCACGCGGATACCCTTCTGACCCACGCAGGAGCCGACCGGGTCCACATGCTCGTCATTCGAATGCACGGCGATCTTACTGCGGCTGCCGGCCTCGCGGGCGATAGCCTTGATCTCCACTGTGCCGCTCGCCACTTCCGGAGCCTCCTGCGCGAAGAGCGCCTGGATGAACTTCGGATGCGTACGCGAGACTTTGAGCGAGATGCCGCGCGGCGTCTCCTCCACAGCGTACAGGAAAGCGCGGATGCGCTCGCCTCGGCGATAGTACTCGCCGGGGATCTGTTCCTCGCGCGGGAGGATGGCCGTGAGGCGGCCGATATCGAGGAACAGGTTGCCGCGGTCCATCTTCTGGACGATGCCGGAGATGATATCTCCTTCGCGGCCGCCGAATTCGCTCATGATCGCGCCGTGCTCTGCCTCGCGGATGCGCTGAATGATGACCTGCTTGGCCGTCTGGGCTGCAATGCGGCCGTAGTCTTCTTTGGCCTCAAGAGCAAAGGTGACTTCGTCGCCCACCTGTGCGTCGCTCTTGATGATACGCGCATCCTCAAGCAGGATGTGATGCTCGGGATTGTAGCGCACGCGCTCGTCGCCCTCGGGGAGCTCGAGGCTATCCTCGTCGTCTGCGACGAAGTACACCGTGCTCTCGTCGGCGACAATCTTCACCTGATAGAAATCGGTGCGGCCGGTATCGATGTCGAAATGGGCGCGCACGATCTGGCCGCGCTTGCCGTAATCCTTCTTATACGCGGCGGCGAGCGCCTGTTCGATGGCGTCGATGATCTTCTCGCGCGGCACGCGACGCTCTGTTTCGAGCGCCTCGAGGGCTATTTTGAGTGCTTTAAGGTCTAACATATTTATTTTTAGCTCCAAAAATAAAGGCCGGCTCGGAGGCCGACTTACCTTGGGAACCTTATTACTAATGCATATATTATACTCCCCGTGGGATTTTTGTCAAAATACCTTATTTTGAAAGGTTTTCTGGAACAGGGTCCATACCCGGCTCACGGAGAGGATTGCAGCGGGCGATGCGGGCGGCCGCCAGGCGGCCGCCCTTGAAAAAGCCATATTTTTCAATGGCTTCCTTGGCATATTCGGAACAGGTAGGATAGTAGATGCAGGTTGGACGAGAACGGCCGAAAATCCGCGGTATAAAGCCCGTGTC
>CAYMVF010000041.1:0-4958 GCA_964394045.1 uncultured Candidatus Saccharibacteria bacterium
GGACATCACCTACGGCACGAACAACGAGTTCGGCTTCGACTACCTCCGCGACAACTTGGCGCACCGCGCCGAGGATCTCACGCAGCGCGGCCACAACTACGCCGTCGTGGACGAGATCGACTCCATTCTCATCGACGAGTCCCGCACGCCGCTCATCATCTCGAGCGAGGCGGCAGAGAGCGAGGATTTCTATCGCACGTTCTCAAGCATCGCGCAGAGCCTGCTCCCGGAGGAGGATTTTACCGTGGACGAGAAGAAAAAGGCCATCTCGCTCACCGATGCCGGCATTTCCAAGGCCGAGCGCGCTCTTTCCATAGACAATATATACACGGAGAAGGGCATCAAGTATGTGCACCACCTGGAGACTGCCGTGAAGGCCAAGGCGCTGTACCTGCGCGACCGCGATTATGTGGTAAACAACGGCGAGATCGTGATCGTCGACCCGTTCACCGGGCGCATGCAGCCCGGCCGCCGCTGGAACGAGGGCCTGCACCAGGCCATCGAGGCCAAGGAAGGCGTGCGCGTGCAGAAAGAGACCCGCACGGCTGCTTCGATCACGTTCCAGAACTACTTCCGCTTCTACGGCAAACTCGCCGGCATGACGGGCACGGGCAAGACGAGCGAAGAGGAATTCCGCAAGGTCTACGAGCTCGACGTGATCGAGATCCCTACGCACCGCGACCCGAAGCGCGTGGATCGCAACGATCTGATATTCCAGACCGAGAAAGGGAAGTGGCAGGCCATCGCCCGCGAGGTCAAGGCGCGCCACGAGAATGGCCAGCCTGTGCTCATCGGCACGATCTCCATTGAGCGCAACGAGCTGCTTTCGGCCTACTTGCGCGACGCCGGCGTGCCTCATACGCTGCTCAACGCCAAGAACCATGAGAAGGAGGGCGAGCTTATCGCCCAGGCCGGCAAGCGCGGCGCCGTGACGGTCGCCACCAATATGGCCGGCCGCGGCATCGACATCATTCTCGGCGGCATTCCTGCTACGGACGAGTCCCGCAAGGAGATCCAGGATCTCGGCGGCCTCTTCGTGCTCGGCACGGAGCGCCACGAGGCGCGCCGCATCGACAACCAGCTGCGCGGCCGCGCCGGCCGCCAAGGCGACCCGGGCGAGACGCAGTTCTTCGTGTCGCTCGAGGACGACCTCATGCGCGTCTTCGGTTCCGACCGCATCAAGGCCATGATGGGCCGCTTCGGCATTCCCGAGGACGAGCCGATCGAGAACAGCCTGATCAACCGCGCGCTCGAGAGCGCCCAGAAGAAGATCGAAGGCTTCCATTTCGACGCCCGCAAGTACACGCTTGAGTACGACAATGTGCTTTCGCACCAGCGCGGCATCGTGTATGCCCGCCGCCGGACCATGCTGCTCGCCAAGCGCGAGGACGTGGAGCGGTATCTGGCGGAATTCATCGCCGGGGACGAATCGCTCGGGAAGCTTGTGGCTGAGAAGCGCGCTCTTGCCGGCGACGACGCGTTCTTCGAGACGTTCCGCCGCATCGTGCTCTATGTGACCGAACTGCTCTGGACGGAGCACCTGGAGACCATGGAATACCTGCGCTCGTCCGTGAACCTCCGCGCCTACGGCGGCCGCGAGCCGCTCGTGGAATACCAGCGCGAGGGCCTGCGCCTTTTCCGCGACATGGAGGCGGCATTCCGCGGCCAGGCGATAGAGCTCATCGGCACGATCTCGCTCCAGCAGTCCGCTGCGACCGCGCCGGCCGAGCAGCCGTCCGCTCCCGCCGCCATGCGCGCCGCCCACGAAGAGACCTTCGACAAGGGCATCGAAGAGCCGAACAAGGAAAAGATCGGCCGCAACGACCCCTGCTGGTGCGGCAGCGGCAAGAAATTCAAGCATTGCCACGGCGCATAAGAGCATGGAGGGATTTACGAAAGAAACAGGTCCCGAGAGAAACTCTGAGCAGGCGCTCATCCAGGCTCTTGATGCGAAAGGCATAGAAGACCAGGGAACGAAGGAAAGCCTTTCGAACTGGGCGGCAGAACAGGAGCGTGTGTTCGAAGCCAAATATTCGGACGATCCGAACAGGGCTCATTTCGAGTGCGCACTCGCCATGGCTCGCCTGTACGCACAGACCGAGAAATACAAAGAATATGCGATCGAGTCGCTCCGCGAACTGCTGGAGGGGGCGCATACGGTGAGCGAGACGGCGGAGCAGGAAATCACCGAACTGTTGCAAGCATTCCGTACATAATTTCCGTTCATATTCCTATGTTATGAAGTCTATGCCGATTCCTACATCCCGCCGCAAGAAGGCGCTCATACTGGTGGACATCCAGCCTAATTTCGTGAAGCGCTGGAAGAAGCCGCTCGTTGCGAACCTGCGGCAGCTCTTCGCTCAGGCGCGGTACGACCTGTACGTCGAGGTCACGTTCCACGCCGAGAAGAAGTCGCTCTGGGACCTGCAGACCAAATGGACATTCCCGTACGAGGAGAGCATTCCCGAGGTAGGCGAGCTGCTCGACGGCGTGTCCGAGGCGCCTGTCGTTCGGGTCCGCAAGGAGACCCGCTCGGCCTGGAAGGGGGACAAGGACCTCAAGCGCATCCTGCGCCGGCGGGGGATCGAGGAGGTCCATATCGTCGGCCTTGATTCGAATGATTGCGTGTTTGCCACGGCCCAGGAGGCCTTCGATCTGGGCTTTTGGACCTATGTGATCGAGGAATGCACGGCTGCGAGCGAGGGGCAGGGGCTGCATAAGGCGGCTATGACCATCCTGCGGGAACTAGGGCTCACGAACCATTCAAAATAGCCCATATTTCTGGACAAATCGTCAAGCGATATTGGCTAAAATATCCTTATTTTATAAGGCTATTTTAGCTTTGACAGGGACAAAAAGCATGGTATAACTCTTGACTTTTTAAACGGCCTGTGATACAATATGAGCATAACCTGATATCGTAGATGAGCGACAGCTTATGCTACTGGTATCAGGTTTTTAAGTTCCGCTTCGGGCGGGCCGGGCGACCGGCCAATGCATTCGCCCCGGAGCGGCGTCAGACCACGAGTTCGGCGGAGCATAACCGCCCACTATGCATACCAAGTTTACGAAATTCATGCGATCCGTCGTCGTCCTTCCTGTTTTGACGACGAGCTTCGCGATGAACCCGGTCGCCGGGGCAATCGCGCAGTCACCCCTCGCAGCAGTCATATCTCCGGATCAAAACAGGACCCTTGCGGGCGAGGTCTCCGATAACCAGCGGGCCATCCTCGACCGTAAGGCGGCGCAGATCGATATGTTCTTCGCCAAGTACAAGCTCCCCATGGAGGGCCACGGCAAAAAGCTCGTGGAAGAGGCGCACAAGAACGGCCTCGAACCCGACACGGTCGCCCTTGTGGCGCTCGTCGAATCCACGGGCTGCAAGTTCATCATTCAGAACACCAACAACTGTTTCGGCTGGGGCAACGGCAAGATCCGTTTCAAGTCGATCGACGAGTCCATCGAGAAGATCGCGGCCGCCCTCGGCGGCAACGATCCCGAGACCGCCCGCTATTATGCCGGCAAGGACATCGACGAGGTGCTCCAGATCTACAACGGCTACGCCAACCCGAAGTATCTCTCGAACATCGAGTGGCTTCGCAGGAAGATCGACAGCATGCCGGTCCCTGAGACCCAGCTTGCGACGGTCACTTCCAAGGTGTCGTAACAGTGCAGACAGCAAGACCGCCCCGCGCCATTCGGCGCGGGGCGGTCTTGCGCTTGCTTGACATGCCGGCCGTACGGCGTAGGATTGAGGAAAATTCAGGATATGGAAATTTTACAAAGTATAGCTTCGAATGTGCGCTTCTTCGACCACAGCGCGTCTAGTTATGACAGGGGAGCGATGGGGGCCGGTTGGCTTACCGCTCCGCGGATGCTGTATTCCTTGCAGTCTCCGTATTTTTCAAAGACGGATACTCTGCTCGATCTGGGCTGCGGTACGGGTCTTGTCGGCATGGTGTACAAAGAGAAGGGTTTGCTCGCCCATATGACAGGCATCGACGGGTCGCCGAAGATGCTCCAGCGCGCCAAACGGAACGGCTATATGGATGCGCTCGTCGAAATGGACTTGTCCTCCGATCCGCTCACGCTTCCGTTCGGCGATCGCACGATACTTCATGTTACGGCATGCGGTCTGCTTCCGTACATCGCGGATATCGAGCCTCTTTTTGCCGAGGTTGCGCGGGTACTGCAGATCGGCGGCACGTTTGCCTTCGATTACGAGCCGCTCGCCAAAAAGGCGATGGACCGCTGCGTCAAAAAGGACTCGCGCTACTTCGACAGGCAGGTTCTTGCGGAGCATGCGGTGCACTATTGCCTGCATGACGAAACGCGGATCCTCGATCTTCTTGAACGCTGCGGCCTGGTTGTGGACAATGAGCGCAAGCAGTATCCCGTTCTTTCTACCAAAGAAAGGGACGAGATTTTTTTCAACGGCATCGTGGCCATGCGCGCGTAGCGCGATGAAAGAAATGAACGGCCGGAACAAATGTTCCGGCCGTTTTTCATTGTGCGACTAGATACGAAGTGATGATGGCGGCCGTTTCGGCGCGCAGCGTGAGCGGGCCGAGCGAGCGCACGGGCAGGCCGGCGGCGCGGGCCTCGGCGACCTCGCGTTCCGAGAAGCCGCCTTCAGGGCCGACGAAGGCAGCCGCGAGTGATTCTTTTTCCGAAGGGGAGAGGGGTTCGCCGGAGAGGTCGAAGAGCGCGGCCGAGCGAAGCTCGGCCGCGCCCGGACCGCCGACAGAAGCGATCGCATCTGAGAGTTTCAACGGCGCGGCAAGCTCCGGCACTACGGTCCGACCGGACTGCTCGGCGGCCTCGCGGATGATCTTTTCCAGACGTTCGCGGTTGAAGCCGGTCTTCACGGTGCGTTCCGTCAGCAGCGGCACGATGCGCGAGATGCCGAGTTCCACGGCTTTTTGGACGGCGAGTTCGAAATTCTCGCGTTTGAGCAG
>CAYMVF010000042.1:0-4798 GCA_964394045.1 uncultured Candidatus Saccharibacteria bacterium
GCGTGGTAGCGTTCTGGCCGATCTTGATGTATCCGAGGCCCACGTCGAGCAACGTCTGCAGGCGGTCGGAGATGGCCGGGATGTCGCGGAAGAAATCGTTCGCCTCCTCGACCGTCATCTCGAGCACGTCATACACGCTCTTTTTCTTGTATTTCACCTTGAGCGTTTCTTTATCGAACCGTTTCCCCATGCACACGTCGCAGGTCACATACACCGTAGGCAGAAAGTGCATCTCCACCGCGATCTCGCCGCGGCCCTCGCATGCCTCGCAGCGGCCGCCCTTCACGTTGAAGGAAAATCGGTTCGCTTTCCAGCCGCGCAAGCGCGCCTCTTCCGTCTCGGCGAACATGTCGCGGATATGGCTCCAAGCTCCGGTATATGTCGCGATGTTCGAGCGCGGCGTCCGGCCGATCGGCGTCTGGTCGATCAGGATCGCGCGCGAAAGATACTCGCGGCCGAGGAATTTCGCGCAATTATAGATCTTGGCCGAACGGTAGCGCTTGTCGAACTGAGCAGCCAGGTTCGCGGCCAGCACGTCGTCCATGAAGCTCGACTTGCCCGCGCCCGAGACGCCCGTAATGCACACGAGCCGGCCGAGCGGGATCTCCACGTTCAGGTTGTCGATGTTGTGCACCTTCGCGCCCACGATCTGCAGCATGCCCTTGTCGGAATCGCGCCGCTTCTCGGGGATCGGGATCTTCTCTTCGCTGCGCAGATACGCAAGCGTGCGGCTCTTGCTCGGATTGGTCTTGGCAGTGAGCAGCTTGTCGAGCCAGTCTGCCACGATGATCTGCCCGCCGTGCACGCCGGCGCCCGGGCCGATGTCCACGATGTAGTCGGAGGCATAGATCGTATCCTCGTCATGCTCGACCACAACGATCGTATTGCCGAGGTCGCGCAGCTCGAGCAGCGTCTGGATGAGCTTGTCGTTGTCGCGCTGATGCAGGCCGATGGTCGGCTCGTCGAGCACGTACATCGCGCCCACGAGGCGCGAGCCAAGCTGCGAAGCGAGGCGGATGCGCTGCGATTCGCCACCAGAGAGCGTGTTCGCCCGGCGGTCGAGGCCAAGGTAGTCGAGACCCACGTTGAGCATGAACTGCAGCCGGTCGGAAATCTCCTTCAGGATGGCCGCGCCGATCTCCTTCTCCTTGGCAGTAAGCTTCACATGCGCCATGAAATCGGCGGCCTCGCGCACCGTCATGCGGGTGAAATCAACGACGTTCTTGCCGCCCGGTTTGCCGCCGAGGAATACATTGAGCGCCTCCTCGCGCAGACGCGCGCCGTGGCAGGTGTCGCACGTCTCGTTGCCGAGGAAGTGCTTGGTGCCGAGACCGTTGCAGTCCGGACATGCGCCATATGGCGAGTTGAACGAGAAGAGCCGCGGCTCGATCTCCGGGAACACATAGCCGTCCTCCGGGCATACGAGCTTGGCCGAGAGTAGCGAATCTTGCTCCGGCGTGACGATGCGAATGAGGCCGTCGGACTCGAGGATGGCGCGTTCGATCGCTTCGGCCAGGCGCATCTCCATGTCGGCCGGACGGTCGGCGAACTCATGCACGGCAAACGAGTCGATCAGGATGTCGATGTCATGTTTTGCGGTCTTGGAAAGCTCGATGCGCTCGCGCAAATTGTGCGGCGCACCGTCGATACGGGCCCTCTCGTAGCCCTTGGAGAGCATGTCGTAGAGCATCTGGTAGTACTCGCCTTTGCGCCCGCGGACCATCGGCGCGTAGATCTCGATCGGCGCATCGTTCCAGGAGACGCCCATGACAGACTTCTCCTTGCCTTTGGAATTCTTGGCGACGTCCTTCACTTTTTTGAGCACGAAATCTGAGATCTCCTGGTTCGAAAGCTTCTTGACCTCGAGGCCGGAGATCGGCGAGAACGGCCGGCCGATGCGGGCATAGAGCACGCGCAGGTAGTCGTAGATCTCGGTGATCGTCGCCACTGTCGAGCGCGGGTTGTTCGAGCGCGACTTCTGGTCGATCGAGATCGCCGGAGAAAGGCCCGTGATCTCGTCCACGTCGGGCTTGGGCATCTGCTGAAGGAACTGGCGCGCATACGAAGAGAGCGACTCGACGTAGCGACGCTGGCCTTCGGCGAAGATCGTGTCGAATGCGAGCGACGACTTGCCCGACCCGGACATGCCGGTGATCGCCACCATCTTGTCGCGCGGCATGTCCACGTCCACGTTCTTGAGATTGTGGGTCTTGGCGCCGCGCACACGTATCCAATTTTGGTCTTTTTCCTTCATTTTTTCCTTAAAAGTCCTGCGGGGGCTTTTGCAACCGGCAGCCTGTGGATTATTGTCCCGCAAGCCTAAAATAGCCTTATTTTGCTTGGCATATCATAGCACATGCCCCAGGTGCTTGACAAATAAATTTGTATGTGATAGGATATACTTAACAAAAATTTAATAACCATGGCAAAGACAGTAAACGGAGACAAATTAGTAAGAAACAAATATTTTTGGCTCGCATTCGCAATTCTTGTAGCAGCGATCATAGCGTTCGGCCCACACAAATTTTAACAGAAAGCCCCGGCATAACCGGGGCTTTTCTCATGCCTCTTTGGGCATCCGCTTCCCTATTTCTGGACCGTGATGATGGCCACGTTCTCCTGTGTGCCGCAGTCCACGGCCGCCGGGTTCGGGAGCATGCCGCTCGAGAGCGTCACGATCTTGAAGCCCCACGCCTTGACCGAGTAGTCGCCGAGGCTGCCGATGTGGATCGTGCGGGCCTGGCCGGAGCGGTTGTCGAGCATGATCGTCGTGCCATTTTTGAATGTCGCCCGGTTCGGGATGGCCTGGCAGTCCGTGTCGAACTGGATGCGCTTGTCCGCGTAGCGCTGGAGCGCCTGCGCGTAGCTGAGCGTGACCGGAGCGACACCCGAGGCCGGAGCATTCACGCTCCCCGCCGAGATATCTTCAGTGGATTCAAGCGAGCCGCCGTTTTGACTGTTCTCGGTGCCGGCAGGCGATCCGTCGGCCGGAGCGCCAGCGCGATTTGAACGGACCGCCCAGACGATGAGACCCGCGGCAATTATGAGCACGAGTATCCAAATGAGCGCTTTGTTCTTCATATAAATCAAATGATTAGAGGCTAATGCACTGAATAATACACCCTTTCGGCCTTTCCGGATACTGTGACGCTTGGGAGGCGGCGCTGTGACAGCAGCGCTACGCGCCGGGCAGTGCCATTTTTTCCCTCAGCGCTTTGATCTCATCGCGCAGGATCGCAGCCGTCTCGAAGTCGAGCTCCTTCACGGCCAGAGCCATCTCTTTCTCCTTTGTCTTGATGAGCTTCTGCATCCCCTTCGTGCCCTTACCGCCGACAGCCGCCATATCGAATGCGAGCGACGTGGCAAGGGCCTTCTCGTGTTCGCTCTCAAGTTCTGCCGCAATGTCGCGGATCGCCTTTTTGATCGTCTGCGGCGTGATGCCGTGTTTTTTGTTGTACGCCATTTGCACGGCCCGGCGGCGATTGGTCTCGGCAACGGCCTTCTCAAGACTGCCGGTCATCACGTCGGCATACAAGATCACATGACCGTCTACGTTGCGCGCGGCGCGGCCGATCGTCTGAATGAGCGACGTCTCGCTGCGCAAAAAGCCTTCCTTGTCCGCATCGAGGATGCCGATGAGTGACACTTCGGGAAGGTCGAGGCCTTCGCGCAAGAGGTTCACGCCGACCAGCACGTCGAAGTCGCCCTTCCTGAACTGGGTGAGGATGCGGATGCGGTCGATCGTCTTGATCTCACTGTGCAGATATTCCGCGCGGATCTTTTTGTCTTTCAAGTACGTCGCGAGATCCTCGGCCATTTTCTTCGTCAGCGTGGTGGCGAGCACGCGGTCGCCTTTCTCCACCGTTTTGATCGTCTCGGCGATGAAGTCCTGGATTTGGCCGCCGTACTTCCCCTTCTCGAGGATCGGGCGCACCGAGATCTCCGGATCGAGCAGGCCGGTCGGACGGATGATCTGCTCCGCGATCTGCTCGCTCATCTGCCGCTCGCGGTCGGCCGGCGTGGCGGACACATAGATCGTCTCGGCCGTGCGTTCCTCGAACTCCGGCGCCTTGAGCGGGCGGTTGTCGCAGGCGCTCGGCAAGCGGAAGCCGAACTCGACCAGATTGAGCTTGCGCGCCGCATCGCCGGCATACATGGCTTGGATCTGCGGCAAGGTCACGTGCGACTCGTCGATGATCATGAGAAAATCGGCGGTGCCGTCCTTCTTGTGCGGGAAATACGAGAGCAGCGTCTCGGGAGGCTCGCCTGCGGCCTTGCCGGACAGATGGCGCGAATAGTTCTCGATGCCGTTGCAATAACCGACCTCTTTGATCATAGCCAGATCGTAATTGGTGCGGCGCTTCAGGCGTTCTGCTTCGAGCAGTTTGCCTTCCTTCTCGAATTTCTTGAGCTGTGCAGCAAGCTCCGCCTGGATACTTTTGATCGCGCCAGCCTTCTGCGACTCGTTCGTGATGAAATGCTTCGCCGGGAAAACGAAGACCGTCTCGAGCTCGCCGAGCACGTGCGAGGAGACCGGATCCACCTTGAGGATCTTCTCCACGCCCGCCGCGCCCATGTGGATCTGGTATGTGACAGTCTCGGAGACAGGCATGAGCTCCACCTTATTGCCGACAGAGCGGAACATGCCCGGCTCAAGGTCGGCGTTCGTGCGCGCGAAATGTATCTCGACAAGCCGGCGCATGAGGGCGGTGCGATCGACTGCGTCGCCGACGGAGATGCGCATGTTCACCTTCTCATACTCGGCCGGCGAGCCGAGGCCGTAGATGCAGGATACGGA
>CAYMVF010000043.1:0-2973 GCA_964394045.1 uncultured Candidatus Saccharibacteria bacterium
GGCCTCCGGCCTGCTCGCGCGCCTTGGCATCTCCGGCCCCGGCCACCCCGACTATTTCGAGAGTTCGCACGTCTCCTTTGGTATTGAGGAGGCTCGCGCCGTGCGTGCTTGGCAGGAGCTCGCCTCGGCCGCCGGCGGAGCCAAGGCCTGCCTGGTGATGGCAGATTTCATGACCCGCGAGGCCGAGAATGCGCTGCTTAAGACACTGGAAGAGCCCGTGCCCGGCACGCACATATTCATCTGCGTGCCCAATCCCGACGCGCTCCTGCCAACGCTGCTCTCGCGCGTGCACGTATTGCATCCCGCTCTACCTGTTGATGCTTCCGCGCTCCGCGAAGTTCGGATATTTATTGCTGGATCGCGAGTCGAACGACTGGCTATGGTAGGCACTATCGTAGAAAAAGGGGACGACGAAGAGGCTGCAGCCGAAGTGCGCCAGCGGTCAGTGGCCTTCCTGAATGCGCTTGAAGCCGCGCTCGCCGACGATCCCGCACGGCATGCCGAGACGCTCGCGCTGATTCTCAAACTTAAGCCATATCTGTACATGCCCGGTGCTTCGGCTCGCATGATCCTTGAGACTATAGCATTGACTTTTTCATAAAATATGATAAAGTCCAACTGAACTAATCCGTACTATACAAATGAAAAAAGACGTACTCTTAGGTATCTCATCGGTAGATGCCGATTGTTTAAAATGGACAGAAAACGGCAGAAAATTCCTGCGCATCCACCGGAAGGGCCGCTGGATACTTGCGGTCTATATGTTCATTCCCTTGGCGGCCATTGTTTTTATGTTGCTGGTCGGACCGGTGCATACTGGTTCTATCGAGCGGTGGCCCGCTTTCGGCATTCTGGTCGGAGCCCCCGCTTTCGCGACGCTCTTTCTTATGACTGTATGCGACGGTGTCTCGATCATGCTTTTCAGGAACAGTCGGAGGATTCGGAAAATAACCAATGAGCTCGAACTACTACGGGAGCTTCCCGGATTGCGTGAGATCTTATTAAACGGAACAGCTTGAGCTGTTCCGTTTTTCTTTGTTTAGATGGCATATTTGACATATAACCTGAAAATTTACTATAATATTCTTGATACATTGTTTATTAAAATTTTTAAATATATTTACGTATGTTCCTTAAAATCTCTTATGCGGATCCTGGAGAGCAGCAACTCTCCATCGGAGCACGAGCGCTCATGAGCGTCATCGTTCTGTTTCTCTTGATCATGGCGGGCGCGAGCATCGCACCTGCAACGGCCCTCGGTTCCGTCGGAATCGTATTGTTCGCAGCGATTGGATTGATTGCTGTGAACGCCCTTGTCGAGCGGATCCTTCGCAGCGGCAAGTTGCAGAACCGAAAGATTGTTTTATTTTTTTGAATGTTCCACACCATCCGGCTGGTGACACCCTGTGTGTCACTGGCCGTTTTTTTTGCGATTTTTCCGATTACGGCTATACTCTGTGCATATGGCATTCAACTACGGACAATTGGACGCTGGATTGAAGGAATCGGCAGAATGGCTCGCGCGGGAATTCTCGCGAGTGCACACGGGCCGTGCTACGCCCATCCTGCTCGACGGCGTGATGGTCGAAGCCTATGGCGCGCTGCAGCCGATCAAGAATGTCGGATCGGTTTCCGTCGAAGACGCCCGGACGCTCCGCGTTTCGCTCTGGGATAAGAGTGTGATCAAAGATGCCGAGAAGGCAATCGTCGCCGCGAATCTCGGACTCTCGGTTGCCGTAGACGGCGAGGGTATGCGGGTGATTTTCCCGACGCTCACCACGGAGAACCGCATGCGTCTCGTGAAGGCGCTCAAGGAGAAACTCGAAGAGGCACGCGTCTCCGTGCGCAAGGAGCGCGAGCAGGCCCTGAACGATCTAAAGGCTGTGGAGCTGCCGGAGGATGATGCTCGCCGGGCGAAAGACGACATCCAGAAGCGCGTCGATACGGCAAACGAAAAACTCGAAACTATATTTGCCGCAAAAGAGCAGGAGGTCATGAATTAAATGCGGTTCTGGCCCCGTGCGGGGCGAGTGCCATATATAGGCTATGACTTCGGTTATTATTTTCATACTTATTATCCTCGGTCTTGTCGTCGCTCATGAATTGGGCCATTTCTTCGTTGCCCGATGGTGCGGAGTGCGGGTGGACGAGTTCGGGGTGGGGTATCCGCCGCGGGCACGGAAGCTGTTTCGCTGGAAGGAGACGCTATTTACGCTTAACTGGCTGCCGTTCGGCGGTTTTGTAAAAATATTCGGCGAGGATGCAGCGGCGGAGAATCGGCCCGACTCATTTGCAGAGCAGGCGCTCTGGAAGCGTCTCTCTATTGTTGCGGCCGGCGTTGCGGCTAATTTCGTGCTTGCCGGGATATTGTATGGCGTCTCGTTCACTGTCGGCTTCCTGGGTTCGCCGGGCGATTTTCCTCAGGCAAGAAAGATCGGACTCGAACAGGTTCTGGTGATGCGCGTAGTGGAGGGCAGTGCTGCTGCCGGAGCTGGCCTTCGTTCCGGCGACATGATCGTCTCTGTTGCTTCTGGCGCGGATATGCCGCTCGCGGTCGCGAATGCGGATGCCCTGACGCTCTATGTCCGCAAGCACGCTGCAATGCCGCTTACGCTCGTGATCGATCGCGCAGGGAAGCAGACCGAGCTTTCAGTCGTGCCCGCTCCGCTTGCCGGAGACGATACTCCTGTCCTTGGCGTGGAACTTGCCGAAGCGGCGCGCATCCGGCTGCCGTTCTTTCGCGCGATAGGCGAGGGCTTTCACTATGCCTGCGCACAGTTCGGGAGCATCGTCGTCTCGCTCGGCCGGCTCATTGGCGGTCTCTTCGTGGGCGATAGGACGCTGCTCTCGCAGGTCTCTGGTCCGGTCGGCATCGCGACATTCGCCGGGGCGGCGTATTCTTTCGGAGTGGGAGCCTTCCTTTCGTTCGTAGCGCTCATTTCTGTGAACTTGGCGGTGATCAACCTACTGCCC
>CAYMVF010000043.1:2983-4579 GCA_964394045.1 uncultured Candidatus Saccharibacteria bacterium
CGTTTCGTCTTGGAACTTTTTTCCTCGCGCGGCCGCTCCCGCATTTCTCGCCGAGCCCTAGCCATGGCCAACCAGGCCGGCCTCCTCCTGCTCATCCTCCTTATGGTCCTTGTGACATATAGGGATATCGCGCGCTTGGCCGGCTAAGTGTTTTGGGCTGCGGGCGGAAAAGGGCTTTCGGGAGGCCTGCGCAGGAGCGGCGGCGACGGAGCGACGAAAATCCCACCAGGTATTTTCCGTGCCTCCCGAAAGCCCTTTTTCGCCCGCAGCCCCTGTGCATAACCCCGCAAAATCCCGATATTTACAGCCATTTGACCTTTTTGTCGAGTAATGCTATAGTGGCTCTATCTAGCAATAACAACACTACCTATGCCTACCGCCAAGAAGATCAATTTCAAACCCAAGCAGGTCACGAAGAAGATCCTTTCGCCCCTGCAGGACCGCTCGCTCGACATCGTCAAGAGCCGTTTCGGCCTGGGCGTCGATACGGAGCGCAAGACACTTGAGGCCATCGGCGACAAGTACGGCATCACGCGCGAGCGCGTGCGCCAGATCGAGCAGGCTGCGCTCAATCTCATCAAAAAGAGCGAGGAGTACAAGAGCGAGACGGCGACCTGGGGCGAGCTCAAGACGCTCATCAACGAGCTCGGCGGTATTGTTGCCGAGGAAGAGCTCCTCTCCGCTATCTCCAAGGACGAGGAGACGCAGAATCATGTGCACTTCTACCTTGTGCTCGGCGACGACTTTGCCAAGCACCGCGAGGACGACGATTTTGTCTCCCGCTGGAGCGTGGACGACGAGATCGTCGGCAAGGTGCATGACTCGCTCCATTCTCTCTACCAGAAGCTTTCGGATGATGAGCTCATTTCTGAAAGCGAAATGATCGACCGCTTCCTGGCCGAACTCAAGAAAGCGAACATCGACCACCGCGACGAGGAGATCGCGCGCCGCTGGCTCAACCTCTCCAAGGGCATCTCCAAGAACCCGCTCGGCGAAATGGGCAAGACCAGCGCTTCCGGCGTGAAGGCTCGCGGCATCAAGGATTACGCCTATCTCATGATGCGCAAGCACGGCAGCCCGATGCATTTCCGCGAGGTCGCCGATGCGATCACCAGCACGTTCGAGAAGAAGTGCCACACGGCTACCTGCCACAACGAGCTCATCAAGGACAAGCGTTTCGTGCTCGTGGGCCGCGGCATGTACGCGCTCCAGGAGTGGGGCTATAAGCCCGGCGTCGTGCGCGACGTGATCCGCGAGATCCTCAAGCGCGAAGGTCCGCTTACCAAGGAAGAGGTGGTGGACAAAGTCCTCAAGGAACGCTATCTCAAGAAGAACACCATCCTTGTGAATCTCCAGAATCCTAAATACTTCAAGAAGGGCAAGGACAAGAAATACTCGCCCCTGTAATACACAAAATCCCGCCCCGCGCGGGATTTTGTTTTGCTATACTATACGTACATATGTCAGGCGGCGGGGGAGGCGGAAGCAATACGGGTCCGATGGTTCTGGTGATAGCGCTTGGCGAGATCATGATAATATTCGTCGTCTGTTTTTTTAAAACAAGCCGCACGTTATGGGATACGTTAAATCTAAACT
>CAYMVF010000044.1:0-4478 GCA_964394045.1 uncultured Candidatus Saccharibacteria bacterium
CCCCGCCCGGGCCCGCCCCGCGCGCGGCGCGCGCGCCGCTGCCCTTCGTCTCAAGGTACGCCCCGTACAATTCCCGAAGCGGTCCAACGGCGCGCATGGGACGCCGCCCAGAAAGCATCTGCTCAATATCCCCGAGCACTTTCTCCGCATGCGCGGCACGCATTTCCAGGCTCCCCATGCGCCGCTCAATCTCGAAGACCAAGAGGCCTACGACGGCCGCCGCCCACAGCAATCCGACGACCTGGAACGTCACGCCGGCGCCATGCGTCCCGACATATATATTGTGCGCGGCATGCAACGCAATGCCCACGCCGAGACCGACGAGTCCATACAACAATTTCGTTGCGGCTCCCTTGAAGTACGCGAAGCCGAGCGCAAGTCCGAAGAACCCGGTGGCGAGCGCATGCAAAAGCGTCGTTCCCATGTAGCGAGTCGATCCGGCGAGCGTAAGCAAAGCCGCATCGCCCGACTGGACCGGCTGGAGGAAATAAAGCACATTCTCGAAACCGGCGAAGCCGAGCGCAAGGGCCATCACGTAGAGCGCGTAGTCCACCGGTTCGCGCACGTCCCGGGCACGCAGTATGAAAAAGAGAAACACGAGAATCTTCATGACTTCCTCGCTCGCCGCCCAGAGCGCGACCAGCGCACGGTCGCCGACAGGCAGCCGTGACAGCCAGATCTGCACCGGCAATACGAGCACGACGGCGAACACGCCGAAGAAGAATGCCTTCGCGACGATACTCTTCTTCTCGGGATATGATCCGCGCTCGTGCAGCCAGAACGCCAGCCACAGGACGGCAGGCAGCATCCCAAGCACGATCGCCTGCGCGAGCGTGTTCTGGTCTTTGGCAAAAGAAAAATATATAGTCTGCGGCATGTATCAACGAGTGATCGCAATACCCTGCGGATAGTTGAACTGTCCCGAGGCGCCGCCGAGCGTGCCCCACTGCGTGATGAATGTCCCCGTCGAAGAGAATGCCTGAATGCGATGATTCACGCCGTCGGCGACATACACGTTCCCAAGGGCGTTCACCGCGATGCCGTTCGGATTCCGAAACTGTCCGGGACCGGTGCCGAGACTTCCCCACTGCGAGACGTAGGTACCGGTGGAAGTAAATCGTTGAACGCGATGATTGGCATTATCCACGACATACACATCGCCGGAAGCAGCGAACGCGATGCCTGCCGGGTTATTGAATTGTCCAGGAGCAGAGCCGAGAGCGCCCCACTGAGTGATGAAGGCACCGGTCGCACTAAAGACCTGCACGCGATGGTTCAGTGTGTCGGATACGTACACATTGCCGGAAACACGACTGACGCCGATCCCTTGCGGATTATTGAACTGCCCCGAAGCTGTCCCGAAGGAGCCCCACTGTCCAAGGTAGGCGCCAGCGGGCGTAAAGCGCTGGATGCGATGGTTCGCAGAATCCGCCACATACACGGTGCCCGTCAGAGGGCTCGCGGCAATAGCGTACGGATTGACGAACTGTCCGGGACCGGTGCCGAGACTTCCCCACTGCGTCACAAAAGCCCCCGCAGGCGTGAACGCCTGTACCCGCCGATTGCCCGAATCAATGACAAAGACCCTGCCGGCAGGACCCACTGCCACCCCGAAAGGGGTGTTGAACTGCCCGGGGCCGGTACCAAAAATTCCCCACTGCGCCGTATAACTGCCACCATGAGTGAACTGCTGAATGCGCTGATTGCCGGCATCTGCCACATAGACACAACCCACATTGGGCGAACAATTCGGGACAGGAGCGGCCGGCGCGCTTTTGCCGGACGGAGCAGGCGGCGCAATGGGCTGCGGATCTGTCAAAAATTCCTGCGGAATACCAAGGGTGCTTGTCACGGCCGTGGCAGCATTGGCAGCCTCATTTATGACCTGTCCTTTGTTTCCCGAGTTCACGTTCCGATAGGCAAACCAGCCCGCTCCAGCAATAAGTACGACGAGTACGAGCGCCTTGAAAGCGTTGTTCTCCGGATTATTCCAAAAGTTCATGCCATTAGTATATTCCCTTGTCAACGTGGAGTAAATCGACTTATGCACAGCCTAGGCGAGCGCGGAGAAATAATCGTATGTATGCTGATAAGTATATGCACACTAACTCAAAGGTTAACACCGTGCTGCTCGCACTTATTCTCATCGTGCTGATTGTGGGCGGATATGTACTGCTTCGAAATTGGGACGTGACACAGAACGAAATGGCTTCATTGCCATCTCGAGAATATTCTTCAGATGTAACCAGCGCTGCAGGTCAGACAGGCAGCCAGCCTGTATCCGGAGAATCGCCGCAAAAGCCGGCACAGCTCGACATGAGCAATCCCTACGCGCAGGAATACCGAACACGTTTCGCCGCAGAATTTACGCAGTCCGCGAATTTCGACGGCCATTTCCGTCTGGTGGACATCGGCTGCGGCTCGAGCTGCTTCACTCTCTATGCCTTGGATCTTGCGACCGGCAAAACATACAAACTCGCCGCAGGACAGAACTATGTGATCACAGGCAATACAGTGGAAATCACGCTGCAAAGCGGTCAGAAACAATTGTTCACATTCAACAAAACAACCGGAGAATTCATTGTGCAATAAGACAAAGCCGCCCACACTGGGCGGCTTTGTTCGTACCAGTATGGTTCACCCGAGCTTGCGCAGCGCGAGCCCAAGGGCGACGGCGAACTCAGGACCGGTTTCGGAGAGGACTTTCTGCACGAATTCGGGCACCTCGGCCTTCTCGAACGGGTTGCCGTGCGCGACCTCGGTGCGAAAGACCTCGGCCGCGCGCTCGCGCAGGCCGGGCATGAGCGACCCGGCTCCCGTAAGGATGATCTTAGATATCGGCTTCTCGTATTTGCGCTCGAAAGCAGCGATCACGGTCTGCGTCTCGGAAAAAACAGTCTCCACGGTCAGGCGCGCAGCATCGGAGGCAGCACGATCGGCGCCATTGCCGATGAGGCCGGCGCTGCGCTTCAATTCTTCCGCCTTCGGGAATGGCACGGAAAGCGAGCGCATGATCGCGTTCGTCGCGTCCACCGAGCCCTTGTTCACGATATGGAAGGATTTGACGATGCCATATTCCACGATGGCGAGCTTCGTCTTGGACGCCCCCACATCCATGAGCAGCACGGCTGAGAGCTCATGGGAGAAAGTCGAGCGGATCGAGGAGAAGACCTCGATCTCAAACACATCGGCGGAGAGGCCGGACTTGGACGCGATATCGCGGTACTTGGCGAGCGTCTCGTTGTGAATGGCGGCGGCAAGCACCTCGGAACGCTCAGGCTGCGGCTCCCCCACCTTCTGTTCCTCGTAGAAACTCTCCTGGCGGTGCGGGATGACCCAGTAGTCGAGCGTGACTTCGGAGACCGGCACCGGGATGAATTTGCGCGCCTCGGTCGGCACGATCTCCGGCAACTGAGCCTCCGTGATCGCGGCAGGGAGGTCGAGCAGAAAAATGAGCGAGGCGGACGCGGGTATGGAAAAAGCGGCGTCCGTCGTGGAGATGGAGCCTTCTTTGAGCGCGTCGGCGATGGCCTTCTGGAGCGTCTCGGCAGGCAGGTTCGTGACCGTGCCCACGTCGGTCTGGGCGTACGGCCCGAGCGAGAGCGTGCTGTAGGTCTCGAGCACCGCCTTGCCGCCTTTTTTCTTGAGCTGCACCAGCTTGATGGACGACGTGCCAATATCCACGCCGACGGCGGTCTCCGGACCGGAATGTACGATCTCGCCCAGATTGAGTTCCTTCATGATCTTTTGGAATATGCTCATGGAACCTGTTCAGTATACTCCCTCGGCGCCGTTTTGCGCCAGGCCGCCGCGCGGCGCGCGCAGAGCAAGCACGGCGTCCCAGACCTTCGGGTCTTCAAGACCGAGCGCCCAGACAGAGAAACCGCCGAGCTTGTGACCGGTAACAAGCAAAAGCTTGGACTGGAAACTCTTCGCGTCCTCGTACCATGCGGTGTACGTCCTGGCACCCTTCCGGTAGGTCACGTACGACACGTGGTACTCCTCGTCCCAGCCTTTCTTCAGGTACGACTTGCCCTTGAGCAGTTCGGCGACGGCCGGATAGCCGCGGCTATAGGCAAGCTCCCCTGTCTTGGCATTGCGGACATATGCGTAAAACGGTATACCAAGCGAGATCTTCTCGGCCGGAATGCGCGCGAGTGCGTACTCAAGCACGCTCTCGACCCACGGCAGCGGCGCGGCCGGCCCGGGAGATTTGCCGTCGTCGTAGGCCATGATGGATATGAAATCCGCCGCCTGGCCGAGCGCGTGATAGTCGAACGCCCCGGTCCAGTTCTGCCATGAGCCCGTGGCGAAGTCGCGCGGATCGTCCGAATGCACGGGAGACGCGGCAACCGAGAGCATAAGGCCCGCTCCCCGGAAATACGGCACGGTTTTCTGCACGAATGCCGTGTAGCGGTCCCGATCGGATGCCTGCATATGCTCAAAGTCATACTGATAGCCGATGTACCCGCGGGCGT
>CAYMVF010000045.1:0-4290 GCA_964394045.1 uncultured Candidatus Saccharibacteria bacterium
CAGGCCAATAGGGGCGGCCCGGGAAAGGGCAATCGGCAGGGCACGGAAATTTTCTGCTGCAAATTTCCTCGCTCCGTCGCCGTCGCTCCTGCGCAGGCCCTGCCGATTGCCCTTTCCCGGGCCGTTTCCATTTCTGTGCGCTTTGCAATATACTCGACTGTATGATAACCGTCGTCGGTCTGGGCAATCCGGGCGAGGAGTACGCTGGCACGCGGCACAATGCGGGCCGGATCGTGCTTATGGCTATCGCCAAGCGCGAGGGTTTTTCGGATTGGCGCGAGGAGAAGAAGGCGCGGGCGCTCGCCTCGGCTGGGAAGATCGGCGCGGCCAAGTTCCAGTTCGTGCTGCCCGACAATTTCATGAACAACTCCGGCGGCAGCGTGAAGCCGTTCGTGAAGACAGCGAAGGACCGCGAGAAGCTCGTCGTCGCGTACGATGACCTGGACCTTCCGATCGGCCGCATCAAGATCTCGTTCGACCGCGGCGACGGCGGGCACAACGGCCTCAAGGACATCATCAAGGTCCTCAAGAGCCGCGAGTTCTTGCGGATCCGCATCGGGGTCTCGCCGCACACCTCGGGCGGCAAGCTCAAAAAACCGAGCGGGGAGAATGCCGTGATCGACTTCCTCATGAAAGACTTCAAGGACGCCGAGCTCGCCGAACTCAAAAAGGAATCTAAGAAGATAGCCGAAGCCCTCGAATGCTTCGCCTCCGACGGCAAGGAAAAGATGATGACCGTCTATAACGCATAAAAAACCGCTCCGTAGAGGAGCGGTTTTTTCATACGTATGCTTTCAGAAGCGGGGCAGCCGGAGATATTTTGAGTCTTCGCAGCGCCTTCTCTTTGATCTGCCGCGTACGCTCGCGAGTGAGACCGAACTTGCTGCCTATATCGTCGAGCGACAGGGCGTTCTCCGTGCCGATCCCGAAATACAGCATAATCACGTCGCGTTGGCGCTGCGTGAGCACCGACAGAGCGTGTTTGATCTCAGTTCGCAGGCTTTCGCAGTGGGTGACCTGCGCGTCTGCCGCGCCGAACGTGGTTTCCGGTATGATGTCGTGCATCGTGGCGTCTTCGACATCCGCGAACGGGGCGTCAATCGAGACATACCGGCCTGCGACGTGGAGCGTTGTTTCCACTTCTTCCGTTGAAATGTCCAGGAGTTCGGCAAGTTCCGCCGTGGACGGCTCGCGTTCGCATTCCTGTTCGAGCTGCGCGTACGCCTTGGTTATCTTGTTCGAAAGACCCACCTTGTTCAGCGGCAGGCGGACGATGCGGGATTGTTCGGCCAGAGCCTGCAGTATGGACTGGCGGATCCACCAGACGGCATACGAGATGAATTTGAATCCGCGGGTCTCGTCGAAACGGCGCGCGGCCTTGATCAGTCCGCAGTTGTCTTCGTTGATAAGGTCAAGCAGAGCAAGCCCTTGGTTCTGGTATTGCTTGGCGACCGAGACAACGAAACGGAGATTGCTTTTGACCAGCTTTTCGAACGCCCGGACATCTCCTTGCCGTATTTGGACCGCCAAAACGGCCTCTTCTTCTGCCTGGACCGGCCTGAATTTGGAGATTTCTTCCAGGTATTCGATCACGGCCTTGCTCTCGCGGTTCGTGATTCTCGTGGTTATTTTCAGCTGTCTCATAAAAGTCGATTTTTTAAGGTGAGTGCATGATTTTGCCTACATCAAAGCACAGACGGGCCCCAAAGCTAAATAGCCAGGAAACAGGGTTGCGCAGCGGCTTGGCCGCGAGCAGAGGCGATTTTCAGCAGAAAATACGCCGCCCTGTTTCCTGGCTATTTTGTTTTGGGGCCCGGAACTGTTACTTCTTGTCTTCCACCCAGGCCAGCGTCATGCGCTGCTCCTTCGGATCGAAGAGCGTGATCTGGAACGTGTAGGTCTTGCCGAGCTCGAGCTTCTCGCGGAGCTTCGCCTCCGAGCCGAAGTTCGAGTGGTGCACGAGGCCCGCGACGCCCTGCTTGATCGAGACGAGCGCGCCATGCTTGTTGAACTTGATCACGACGCCCTTGACGATGTCGCCCTTCTTGAGCTTGCCGTCGAATTCCTTCCACGGGTTCTCCTTGAGCGCCTTGATCGAGAGCGAGATCTTGCCGTCCTTGATGTCGATGACCTTGGCTTTCGCGGTATCGCCGACCTTGTAGAGCTGGCGCGGGTCCTCGACGAGGCCCCAGTCGAGCTCGGAGATGTGCACGAGGCCTTCGAGGCCGTCTTCCACCTTGAGGAATACGCCGAAGTCCACAATGCCTGCGACAGTCGTCTCAAGCTCGTCGCCGACGGCGTATTTGCCCACGACCGCCTGGCGCTCGTCGGCGCTGCCCTCCTTCTCGGAGAAGATGAGCTTGCCGTCCTTCGGCATGGCCGTGACGATCGCGACCGAGAGTTTCTTGCCCACGAGCTTCTTGAGTTCCTTGAGGATCTTGTCCTTGTCGGAGTCCTCGACGCGCGGGTAGTGCTCGGCCTTGAGCTGGGAGGCCGGGAGGAAGCCGGCGATGCCCTGCCATTCGATGATGAGGCCGCCCTTGTTCGCATCCTTGACCGGAAGGTCGAAGAGCGTGCGGTCCTTGATGGCCTTCTCGGCTTCGCCCCAGATGAGGGCCTGCTTGGCCTCCTTGAGCGAGAGCTCGACGTAGCCGTCCTCGTTCTCGAGATCAACGATCTTGGCCTTCACGACGTCGCCGATGTTCATCTTTTTGATGATCTCGCGCGCGTTGCGGTACTCGCGGCCGTAGATCACGCCGGTACCGTATGGTCCGAGATCGATGTACACCGACGCCTTCTCGATGCCGAGCACCGGGCCCTCGATGAGCTTGTCGAGCGCGAGGGGAGCCGTGCCTTTGTCGAGGAGGGCATGGATCTCGGAAAGATTCTTTTCTTCTGTAACTGCTGTAGTCATGCAATAAAAAAACCGCCAAATGCGGATTGTGTCCTCCAGAGGTGCGGAGGTATGCCTCCGGGGTTATTCTCTGGCGGGTTCCGGCGGGGTAGTGCCGGTCCGACTGGTAATGCGGATATAGTACCGTATATAAGGGTTTTTGACCATATTGACAAAATATATTGTTTGATATATAATGTACACAAATAAAAACTACATAAACATATGGAAACAATAAAGAAACATATAGGCGGCGCGGGCACTACGCCGGCCGTACTGATAGCCGCAATGGCGGCAAGGACCAAGAAAGATTGGCAGGACGTCCTGAAAGACAGCCAGACCGGATACACTCTTGCCAAGGCGCTGTTCTTGGAAGGAGCGGCCGTACAGACGATCGAATCTCTGCTTGTCGGCATAGACATAGTGCCTCGCATGGCCAAGAAAATGACCGGACGCTACGAGCTCTCGTATCTGCGCGACGAAGTGCGCCAGGTACTCGACACGCACCAGGACATTCTCTCCGGCTCGATGCCAGAGAGTACTATCGAGGTACTCGTCAAAAAGACGGTACTGAGCATAGCCCAGGCCTTCGAATCCGCAGAATCCAAAGATCTCCTGTATTAGGCCGTATGAAGCAAAAAATGCACAACAGACCCCGGATATCCGGGGTCTTTTTGCTAGCAGCTTGTTGCAGGTATCCTAAGCTCGCATGCGGGCAAGTCTCAGATATGGTACTCTCTCGGCATGACCATAGAAGGTGTCGGACGCATGCCTGCCGTGCAGACAGAACAGATGCCGCTCTCCGAGCGTGCGGCGGTGGAAAAGTATCTGGCGCTCGCCAAGGACCGCCTGGGTTTTGGACGGACAGCGAACGTGATCACTCGCTCCGAAGACTCTTTCTGCGTGAAAGTGTTCAGAAAGGAATTCGTTGCCGATTCCGAAAAGGAAGACCTTGTGCGCGAATATGCGATTCAGGAAAAGGCGCACCAGAGCGGTGCTCGCGTTCCGAAGCCGCTCGGCCAGCACTATTTCCGCGGAGCGAACGATTACCTCATTTATATGGAGAAGATAGGCGGCCATTCGCTTGACCGATATATCCGCAACGAGATGCCGTTGCCGCATGGTTTTGACAAGGAAGCGTTTTGGAAGAACGTCGAAGCGGAAGTCGCGCGGCTGCATGCGGCAGGCATTATTCATGGAGACCTCAGCAATTCGGAGAACATCATGCTCGACGAGGCCGCGGACGGCGCGGCCGTGATCATCGATTTCGGGGAGAGCCGCGATGCCAGACTCAAGGAAGGACAGCAACTTTCCGAAATGGCAATTCAGGAGGATTTGGATGCTCTTGGCATTGTGCGCGCGCAATTCTTTGCTCCCGATAATTGACACATTCTTAC
>CAYMVF010000046.1:0-4216 GCA_964394045.1 uncultured Candidatus Saccharibacteria bacterium
GGAGGAGCGACGGCGACGGACAGAGGAAATTTTCAGCAGAAAATTTCCGTGCCCCGCCGATGCCGCATGCTCCCGCCGCAGCCAGGCAACGAAAAAAGCGCAAATCTCTAAATGATCCTTCCGAGAACTGGGTCGCGGAAGTAAGGAGACCGCGGAGGATGGTTTTCGCGTTCCCAGAAACGAGCCTGGGGGCCAAAACGTCCTTTACGAGATCCTATACGGCCCGAGGGCCTGATCACTTAGAGACTTGCGCCTTCTTAACTACTGTATCCTTGAGCCGTTTCCGGCGAAAGGGATAACAGGTGGTATACTGTGTGCATATCCGGTGGATATCCCGGGTACTGCACCTTCTCTCGTAGTCTAGCATATCCGATTTTAAATGTCAAGTACTTCCGAAAACCCTGCTTTTGACACTCATCTCGACCAGACGCTCCGTCCGGCGAGCTTTTCAGAGTACATCGGGCAGGAAACCATCAAAGAGAACCTGAAAATACTCCTTCAGGCGGCGTCGGAGCGCAATCATCCCGCCGAACACATCCTCTTCTATGGCCCGCCAGGCCTCGGCAAGACCACGCTTGCGCACCTGATCGCAAAAGAAACCGGTCGCAATCTCAAAGCAACCTCGGGGCCGGCCATCGAGAAAGTCGGCGATCTCGCGTCCATACTCACGAACCTCCAGCCCGGCGACATCCTCTTCGTCGACGAGATCCACCGCCTGAACAAAACGATCGAGGAAGTCCTCTACCCTGCCATGGAGTCCGGCGTGCTCGACATCATCATCGGCAAAGGGCCGAGCGCGCGCACGATCCAGCTCGACCTGCCGCCCTTCACGCTCATCGCCGCCACAACGCGCATCGCGCTGCTCTCATCGCCGCTGCGCTCGCGCTTCTCCGGCGGCACGTTCCGCCTCGAGTTCTATACGGAGGAAGAAGTCGCGCGGATCGTGCGGCGTTCCGCCGGCGTGCTTGGCGTGACCATCGACGAAGAAGCCGTGACGGAGATCGCCCGCCGCGCGCGCTTCACGCCCCGCACCGCGAATTACTTCCTCAAGCGCTGCCGCGACTACGCTCAGGTGCACAAGAAAGACCTCGACAAAAAGACCGTATTCCTGGCGCTCGCCTTGCTCGGCATCGACGAGATAGGCCTCTCTGAAAGCGACCGCCGCATACTCTCCGCGATCATCGAGAAATTCTCCGGCGGCCCGGTAGGCCTGAACACGCTCGCAGCAGCAACGAGCGAGGAGGAGGCGACGATCGAAGACGTGATCGAGCCCTATCTGATCCAGCGCGGCCTGCTCGAACGCACAGCCCGCGGCCGCATGGCCACCGCGAAGGCATACGAACACCTCGGTTTCGATGCGCCGGCATCGCTGTTCGGAAAGTAAAAAGCCCCGCTTAGCGGGGCTTTTTCTTTTTGGGCGACCGGATGCCTTCGAACGAATCGAGTAATTTTTTCGTCTTCCGCGGCGTGATTATTATCAGCACCGGAGAATCGATATCTCTGCGGCTCATCGAATGTCGGCCGCCTGGACCAGGAGGGACAGCGCTTGTTTTCATAGCCGACGCATTTGCAGCACTGTAGCATACCGCCGCATATATGGAAGCCGTGGTATAGTCTCCGCATGCGGATACTCGGCATAGACCCGGGCGTGGAGCGGATCGGCATCGCCGTCATCGAGAAAACCGGACCGAAGGAAACCTATGTGTTTTCCGAATGCTTCAAGACCAGCGCGCAGCTCCCCCATGCCGAGCGCCTCGCGGCCATCGGAACGGAGATCGCCCGCGTAGTTGCCGAGCACGCGCCGGTAGCGCTTGCGATCGAGAAGCTGTATTTCGAGAAGAACGTAACCACGGCCATGGGCGTGGCCGAGGCCCGCGGCGTCGCGCTCTATGAGTGCGCCAAAGCCGGCATGCGCATCCACGAGTACACGCCCATGCAGATCAAGGTCGCGGTGACCGGCTATGGCAAGAGCGATAAAGCCGCGATCATGCAGATGGTCCCGCGCCTCATCAAGCTCCCCGAGCGGAACATGATCGACGACGAAGTCGACGCCATAGCCATAGCCCTCACCTGCTTCGCGCACGAAAAATTTTAGAAGGCAGCGCGCGGCAGGCATGCCGCATTCCTGCCGCGCGCAGTTTTCCCCAAAGATCTTTCTTGCGCGTCAAAATCCGTTCTGCTACAAATGTACCCATGCACGGGTGCATGTGCGGAAAAAATTAGCAGTAATTTTTTTCTTGATATGTTCGACGACGAAGAAGTGAAAGAGGGCGACGATCCGGAATTCAATGGCGCCGTAAGCGACGATGCGGATGACGCATTCGATGACAGCGACATTCCGCTCGAAGGCGACGAAGACTCCGTTGAAACGGAGGAGGAGGAAGAGGATGGCGGCCCGGCCGCGGATCTCTAGCCGCAAAAAAATCCCCGCATACTGCGGGGATTTTTTTGCGGCTGCCAACGCTACTGTGCGATGCGGAAGAAACGCATCTTGCCCACGCGATATGTGCCGGCCTCCGGCCGATGCGCGATGTCCGCGATCTTCGTATCCGATTCCATGTGCGTGACCGCGCCATTCTCCACCAGCCTGCGCGCCTCGGTCTTCGAGGAAGCGGCGCCCGCAGCCATGATCGCATCCACGATGGTAGCGAGACCTCCTATGATCTCGGTCACGTCCGCGGGGATCTTCCCTTTGGCAAACGTGTCTATGAACGCCTGCTCCGCATCGCGCGCGGCCTGCTCGCCGTGATAGATCGCAACGACTTCCCGGCCAAGGCGCATCTTCAGGTCGCGCGGATTCGTACCGCTCGCAGCGAGCGTCTTCGCGATCTCTATCGTTTCGCTCTCCGGCGTGTACGTCGCGAGCAGGAACCAGCGCGGGATCAGAGCATCCGGCAGCGACATGATCTTGCCGAACATATCGGCCGGCTCGTCCGCGATGCCCACGTAGTTGTCGAGCGACTTGCTCATCTTTTCCTTGCCGTCGAGGCCTTCGAGGATGTCCATGGCCATCACGGCCTGCTCCGGCTGCCGGTTCATCCGCATCACGTCGCGGCCCATGAGCATATTGAAGGTCTGGTCCGTGCCGCCAATCTCCAGATCGCACGAGCCGTAGATCTGCGCGAGCACCGACGAGTCGATGCCCTGGATCACCGGGTAGAGCATTTCGTGCATGTACAGCTCGGCCCCGCCTTTGAGCCGCTCTTGGAACATGTCGCGCTCGATGAGCCGCGCGTGCGTCACATGACGGAGCGTGGCGAGCATGTTCGTAAGCGTCACGGTGAGCGACCCGGCTTTCTTGAGGTGCGTTTTCTGCATGCGCGTATCGTCGAAGAGCTCGGCTTTGCCGAGGAATGATCCGGCCTTCACGAAGCCGAGGCCGCCGACGCGCACGGGCGCGTTCGGATTCGCGGGCTGGACGTCGGTCACATTGAGAAACCAGTCGGAATTGCGTATCCAGGAGAAAACAGCCGGATCCGTGCGGAGTATCTTCCCCGCCTGGTCGAGGTAGGTCTTCATATTGGCCTCGATCTCGGCCTGCGAGATCTCGGGACGCACCTTGCTCTTGCCCGTCGGGTCGCCGATCTGCGTCGTGTAGTCGCCGATCAAGAAGATCACCTTGCAGCCGATATCCTGGAACGCGCGCAGCTTGCGCAGGATCACGGTATGGCCGATGTGGATGTCCGGCCGCGTCGGGTCCATGCCGAGCTTGATCACGATATCGCCCGGGTACTGGCCGGCGGCTTTCTGCTCCACCTTCCGGCGGAACGAATCGCCCGGGTCGATGAAACTCGCCACGCCGCGGGAAAACAGCTCGTTGAGGTCTGCCATATATATGAAGACTGTAGCATACGCGGCTTTTTCGAGTTACTTGACTTATTTTTTAATTATGATTAGATAATAAAAAATATTTTTTATGAAAAAAACATATACGGGGGCGCTGCTCGCAGGTTGTGCCTGTTTGATTGCTGCACTTGGATTCAGTATCAAAAGCCTCGACGCGATAGACAAAGACCAAAGAGCTTACTATCTCATCCTGGCAATGATCTTATCTCTTGCGACGGTCATCATCATGGTAGCAACTACAGACAAGGTAAGCGTTGGCAAACCGATGACAAAACAGCATTTGCATGTCGGGACTGTCTTCGAAATCGCAAAATTCCTCTCCGCGGACAAATGCCTCTATCTCGTGCAGACGCAGGACAAGGCCTTTCTC
>CAYMVF010000047.1:0-3690 GCA_964394045.1 uncultured Candidatus Saccharibacteria bacterium
GGCATCTACAATATCGGCAAGTCGTGGCTGCGCTTCGATATCACGCGCGAGACGGGCATCGACCTGCCAGGAGAGAACACTGGCGTGATCCCCACGCCCGAGTGGAAACAGGAGAAGTTCGGCGAGGACTGGCGCCTTGGCGACACGTACAACACAAGCATCGGCCAGTATGGCGTGCAGGTCACGCCCGTGCAGATGTTGCGCGCAGTTGCGGGTATCGCGACACGCGGCACTATGGTGAACCCGCATGTGCATTCGGCCGTCCCGACGAAGACCGAAAAAATCACCGACGTGCCGGATTCCGCATACACGGTCGTCCAGGAAGGCATGCGCATGGCGGCCGTGCACGGTACTACGGCCGACGTGACACCCGTGCCGTTCACGCTTGCCACAAAATCCGGCACGGCCCAAGTCGGCCCTGGCGGCAAGAACGTGAATTCCTGGATGACAGGCTTTTTCCCGTACGAGAACCCGAGGTACGCGTTCGTGATCATGCTTGAGAACGGCCCCGCGCCGGCCATCGGTACGGCGCATCGGGTCACCCGCCAATTTCTGGGATGGGTCGGCCAGAACGCGCCCGAATACGGCGCATAGCCTTGCTGCATCAGGCCCGTATTGACTCGCGTCCCGGCGGGGAGTACACTTGGCCCATATCGGATAGATGCCCTTGAGCGAGCAGCTCAAAGGGCTTTCCTGTAAATATATGGACACCACCAAAAGCTACATAACCGAAGAAAAGAAGCGCGAGCTCGCGGCCGAGCTCCACGAGCTCCAGACCGTGAAGCGCAAGGAGATCCTCGAAGCGCTCGAGTTTGCCAAGAGCCTCGGCGACCTCTCCGAGAATGCCGAGTACCACCAGGCCCGCGAAGAACAGGGCAAGCTCGAGGAACGCATTGCGACCATCGAGGAGATCCTCCGCAATTCCGTTCTTATCGAAAAGCATCACTCGACGTCCGTTGAGGTCGGATCGACCGTGACTGTGCAGAAGGAGGGAGACAAGGCAAAGCAGGTCTTCCAGATCGTGGGATCGGAAGAGGCCGATTTCGCCGCCGGCAAGATCTCGCACGCCTCGCCGCTCGGCCAGGCCCTCTATGGCAAAAAGAAGGGCGACACGGCCCATGTCGTGACCCCGAAGGGCACGAGCGAATACAAGATCGTTTCGATTGAGTAAGCTCCGCGCTTCCGCAAAAGCCGCCTTTCAAACAAAGGCGGCTTTTGCTATACTGCCGGGCATATATGGCATCACTGGAAGAGCTGCGCGCTGCGCGGCAGGAGAAGCTCGCACGCCTCGAGGCGGCGGGCATGGACCCGTACCCAGCCCGCGTGCCCCGCGACTATTCGCTCGACTATGCGCGCACGGAGTTTTCCGCACTTGAGGCGCAGGGCCAGGAGCATGCGGTCGCCGGCCGCATCATGGCGATCCGCGGCCAGGGCGCGATCCTCTTTGTCGTGCTCGACGACGGCACGGCCCGCTTCCAGGCCGTCTTTAAGCAGGACGACATGCCGGCCGACCGCTTCGCGCTCTTCGTCGATACGGCGGACATCGGTGATTTTGTCTCCGTGACGGGCACATTCTTCGCGACGCAGCGCGGCGAACCCTCGATCCTCGTCAAGAATTGGCAGATGGCCACCAAAGCGCTGCTCCCGCTTCCGGAGAAGTGGCACGGCATCACGGATCCGGACGAGCGCTTCCGCAAGCGTTACCTCGACATCGTGATGAACCCGGAGCTGCGCGATCTCTTCGCCAAGAAGGCCGCGTTCTGGAAGGCGACGCGCGACTTCATGACGGCGCACGGTTTCCTCGATGTCGAGACCCCTACGCTCGAGGTCACGACGGGCGGCGCGGAAGCGAATCCCTTCAAGACGCACCACAAAGATTACGACATGGCCGTATATTTGCGGATCTCCGTGGGCGAGCTCTGGCAGAAGCGTCTCATGGCAGCCGGATTTCCGAAGACGTTCGAGATCGGGCGCGTGTACCGCAACGAGGGCACGAGCCCGGAGCATTTGCAGGAATTCACCAACATGGAGTTTTACTGGGCGTACGCGGACTATCGCGACGGCATGAAGCTCGTGCGCGAGCTGTATCAGAAGGTTGCCATGGACGTGTTCGGCACGACAGAGTTTACGACGCGCGGGCATACCTTCGACCTGGCAGGCGAGTGGCAGACTGTCGAATATGTGGATGAGATCAAAAAACAGACGGGCGTCGACGTGCTTTCTGCGAGCGAGGATGAGATGCGCGCCAAGCTCGACGAGCTCGGCGTGAAGTACGAGGGTGCGAACCGCGAGCGCCTGACCGACACGCTCTGGAAGTACTGTCGCAAGCATATCTCCGGACCTGCGTTCCTGGTGCATCATCCCAAGCTCGTTTCGCCGCTCGCCAAGGAATCCAAGGAACGTCCGGGCACGGTGGAGCGCTTCCAGGTGCTGCTCGCAGGCAGCGAAGTGGGCAATGGCTTCTCCGAACTCAATGACCCGGCGGACCAGCGCGCGCGCTTCGAGCTGCAGCAGAAGCTCATCGAGAGCGGCGACGAGGAGGCCATGATGCCCGAATGGGAGTTCGTGGACATGCTCGAGCACGGTATGCCGCCTACCTGCGGTTTCGGCTTCGGCGAGCGACTCTTCGCCTTCATGGCGGACAAGCCGATCCGCGAGACGCAGCTTTTTCCGCTGATGCGGCCGAAGGAATAATCTCTGTTAATAAGACAAAAGTCCTGATCATATGATCAGGACTTTTTGTGTCAGTGGCTTTTTAGGCAAGTAATGCCTCGGCAAGCGATTTTGGCTGATTTTGATGCTCGTTACGCACGAATTTGATCTGAGCTGCGCCCATCTGTACGAGCTTGATCGCGCCTCCAGTGCTTGTCCGCACGATTTGAAAAAACCCGATCTTTTTCTCTCCTGTGTTTGTAGACGTTTTTTCCATACGAATCAAATTTGTCTAAGTATACAACTTTGCTGGACGGTGTCAAAGGCCTTTTGTCACAGGCGGTTATCCCCATGCGTCATTGCTGGCATAGTGGGGCAAAGTGGAGTAAAATTGCATTTGAGTGGGGAAGAGTGGGAGAAGGGCGGCGGGCAGTGCGGACGGGCGAGCGGGTCATCATAATGCTCATCGGCGAATACATCCACGCGATCGACGAGAAGAACCGGGTATCGCTCCCGGCGAAATTTAAGGGCGAGCTCGGCAAGAAAGTCGTGCTCGCGCCCGGGCTCGACAACTCCATATTCATGTTCAGCGTCGGCGAGTGGGAGAAGATCTCCTCGAAGCTCGCCGAGAATTCCATGCTGCAGGCCGACAACCGGAGCTTCAACCGCTTCATGTTCGGCGGGGCGCAGGAAATAGAGGTCGACAGCGCGGGACGCATTCTCATTCCCGATTTCCTCAAGGCGCGCACGAAGCTTGCGGGGAAGGTCGCCATCATCGGCGTCCAGAACCGGGCGGAGATCTGGAATGAGAGGGCGTGGGCGAAATACAAGGCAGGCGTCGAAAGCCAGGCAGACACTCTCGCGGAGAAGCTCGGCTCGGTCGGCGCGCTCTAGTATGGCGCACATCCCCGTTCTTTTAGAGGAAAGCATAGTAGGGCTCGAACTGCGTCCGGGCGCGACCGTCGTGGATGCCACGCTCGGCGCGGCCGGGCACTCGCTCGAGATCGTCCGGCAGCTTGCGGGGAACGTGCGCGTTGT
>CAYMVF010000048.1:0-3482 GCA_964394045.1 uncultured Candidatus Saccharibacteria bacterium
GCGCGTGCAAGATCGTGTTTCCGGGCGGCGCGTTTCGCGCGCCGCCCGGAAAAGAATCGCTCGAGGGCAGCGGCAACGCTGCTCCCAGACAAATGGCCGTCTCCCGCCTCGGCGGGCACAGAATTCGGCTTATAGGCCGGAACATATGCACCATGGAAACAGCGCCCAAACCGGGCGCTTTTTCCGTGCCCGGAGATACTTGACTTTTTATATAAAATATGCTATCGTTCTAAAAAACAATTTCGTAACTCCTTAAAACAAAATAAACAAAAAATGAGAAAACTTCTCTACATGCTTCTGATCGCAGCGCAGGCGCTGCCGTCAGCCCGGGCCCAGTCCCTCGATTTCAAAATCGTGCAGATGTACCGGAATACGTCCGGCTCGCTCACGATCACGTTCCAGCAGCTCCGCTCCGATTCGCTCTGGGCAGAGTTCCAGTTCGGAACGTCACCCTCGCTTACGGGCACGCTCTCGACCGTCGCCATGGCCTACATCGGCCGCACGGCAGGGACTTTCACGCGGACATTTCCGATTGGACCAGGCCTCGTGTGGCACGGAAGGATCGTGAGCCGCGACAGCGCGTACCGCGCTGACACGAGCAACATCGACACGATGCTCCGCTATCCGGTCCAGACCGGCACGATCGTGCCGACGACGACCGGATTCACGCTTTCCGCTGCCTTGGACGCAGGCAATTATCCGCCCGCGGCCTACAGGATCATCTGCGGATGGGACGCGGCTTTTACCGTCACGTTCAGCGTGGATTCCTTGATCGGCGGCATGCCGGTCGGCGCATCGGTGACGCGGGCGACCACGCTTGCCTCGCTCGTATATCCATCGCGGGTATATGTGCGGAGGATTTTCGAGAACGAGCTCAGGCGCGACACGCTCATCGACACTGTCGACGTGTTGCCCCCGCTCGTTGCTCCGACGGCAAGCTTCGTGGGTGCTCCGGTATCCACGACCTCAAGCTTGCAGCCGCATGTTGCGGCGGATGTGCACGGTTCGTCTTCGGGCAACCGTGTCGTGGTAAACCGTCGGCATACGCCGACAGGCCCTGTTTTGGACAGTATTGTGTTTACGCCGACGGCGACCGCGGGCACGCAGGATTTCTACCCGCTGTTCAGCGGACTGCCGCCGTCCGACACATCCTATTTCAACGGATATGCCAGGAATTCGGCGGGGACCACGTACCTACCGCTCACGATGGCCGTCACGCAGGACGCATTCGACGTGTCCGTGCTGCTCGGCAGTATGCAGCAGGAAAGCGATACGCTCGAGGCGACGGTACACTATTCCAACGTCTCGAGCACCAGCACCTGCGACGTGACCGTACTGTTCGCGTACGGTACGCCGGGCAATGTGATCGACACGCGGAACTATCCGGCGCTTTCGGGCGCAGGCACGGTGAATCCGAAATTCATCGCCCCGGATACCGGCGCGTACTTCATATACGCTTCCGCATACGACATGCCTGCGTACTCGATCATCAACAGCACGAGAGACACGCTGCAGTACACAGTTGTGCCATGCACCGTAGATACGTTCTACGCGTTGCGCGATACGATCTACTCCGGCTCGCGCGATACGCTGTATTACGCGACCACCGGCGCTCCGCGCGTATCGGTATCCGGTCCTACGGCATCCGGCTCGCTCGGGCAGCTCAACACGCTGCCGCTCACCGGAACGACGACGTATGTGCTCAAAGCGTACGGACTTACGACGGTGACCCGCTACCTCACGGTGACCGTGATCCCCAAGCCTTCGGGAATAGGGGAGATCGGCGGCATGATCGAGACGCAGCGCGCTGGCATGCTCACGCTCTGCGACATACTCGGCAGGACAGTCCTGCGCAGGCACGTCGAAAGCGGCGAGAAAATAGGGAAGGAGACGCTTGTTCCCGGCATGTATGCCGCGAACATCATCACGGACGATGGCGAGCAACTTACGCCTTCCAGGATTTTGATCCAATAGTTTTAAGCAAGCAACAATCAGAAGACCGCAGGCAATGCCTGCGGTCTTTATGTTTATTGACAGTAAATTATTTTTATGCTTTTATATTGAAAATATTCACAAATGGGCAATTGTCCCGTTACTTAAAAAAACTGAAAATCATGAAGAAGGTACTGTTACTTTTGGCCGCTTTCGCGGCAACTGCCGGCGCGGCACAGGCGCAATGCACTATTTCAGCGACTCAGGATTCCGCAGCTAAAGTGAAATCCGCTAACCAGGCGGAATTCTATTTCAGCATCCGGCTCGCGGACCCCTGGGATTCGACCGATAACGCCGGCGCGATCTGCGCGAAGTACCCGGACAAGACGCCGTTCGTCGACGTTGTGACACTCGGGCCCGCGTACGGCACCCGTACGTCCTACGCCCAGCAGTTCAACAACATGAATGGCGGCACGTATGCCATGACGGTGTTCGCATCGAGTCCGGCAAGCCCGGTCGACCTCGGTCCCTGGGAGTATTTCCAGACGATCGAGATGGGACCGAGCGCCGTTGTCGCGAGCGAGGTCAAGCAGAATGTCTTCGCGCTGCGTGACGGCCGCGCCATCGAGTGCACGCTCTGGCAGAATACTGTGTATCGCGTGTATGACATGAGCGGCAAGATCGTGATGCAGATCCCCGCAACGGGCGAACGCACCGCGTTTGACGGATCGAGGCTTGCCGACGGGATGTATATCCTTGAAGCGGCGAACGAGAACATCAAGATGCGCCGCTCGCTCACATTCGCGAGTATGCAGTGAGTTGCAGCGTGCAAAGAAACAAAAGTCCCGCGACATGCGGGGCTTTTTATTTTTTTTCATACGCGTCATGCACAAATTTTTTTTTAAATATTTTTTTCTGAAAAATATTTTCAATGAAAAAAAATCTGAAAAATTTTTCGCGAAGTTATCCACAGTTTTGCGAAAAAAATATTGCGCGCGCCGCTCGCATGTACGATACTTAGTGCAGAGGCGTTCGTTGCGCGCGGAAAAAAATTTTTTCGGAAAAATATTTTTGAAAAAATTTCCCGCATGGTCGGCGCACACGCGCTTACAAATAATTTTTGCACACACATACTATGGCAGCAAAAAAGAAGGCAGCTAAGAAGTCGGCAAAGAAGCCGGCCAAGAAGGCTGCAAAGAAGAAGGCCCGCGCCTAACTTCAGATTCTGTTCGTTCCCACTTACGAAAGGCGTCCCGCTCCGGCGGGGCGTTTTTCGTTGTTCCGTGCTATACTCATGGCCGTATGTCCATATTCGACAGCATATTCGGCGGGACAACACAGGCGCTCCTCAAACAAGCCCGGCCGATCGTCAAGAAAGTCAACGCCCTTGAAGAAGGCCTGAAAAGCCTGCCTGATTCCGCGTTTCCGGAGAAGACGGCGGCACTCAAAGCCCGCCTGTCCGCCGGCGAGACGCTCGACCAGATCCTTCCGGAAGCCTTCGCGCTCGTGCGCGAGGCTGCGCGCCGCACGCTCGGCCAGCGCCACTACGA
>CAYMVF010000049.1:0-3478 GCA_964394045.1 uncultured Candidatus Saccharibacteria bacterium
GCGGGAGGCCTGCGCAGGAGCGGCGGCGACGGAGCGAGGAAAATCCCAGCAGGGATTTTCCGTGCCTCCCGCAGGGCAGGCTGCGCGGGGCCGGTACCTTCGTTTGTGCTTAAATGTAAGGCTATTTTTGCAATCTGATTATGTAATCTTGAAAAATGCTTGACAAAATTTTAGGGTAGAGTATAATAGTAGTGACATTCTGATTTGGAGGCACCGGAATGTAGTCCTGGAAATCAGCACGAGTATTTCCAAGAAATTCCCTCCTTACCCAAAACCCGTCAAGTGACGGGTTTTTTATTTTTACAATAGATTATCCGGATTGACGGACACGATCGCGCCATCGGGGAGTTTGGCGAGGGTTTGGCGGAGGACTTCGGAGAGGCCTTTGCCGTCGAGGAGCGCGTGGAGCGACCATTCGTCGCGGCGGGGGCGGATGATGGCGTTGACCGTGGGATAGCGCTTGCCTTTGGATACTATCGAGCCCTCGAATATGTCGGGCGAAAAGGGTGCGAGCAGTTCCTCGAGATAGTCCTTGGCTGCGGCTTTCTCGGATTCTTTTCCGTACCAGGTGACTTTGATGATCGTGCTGGCGGGCGGGTAGTTGTACTCGGCGCGCTCGGCGAGCTCGCTGCGGTACCAGGTGGCGTAGTTGTTGGACTTGATGAGCTCGATGACCGGCTCGTCGGGATGCTTGGTCTGCACGTACAGCTTGCCTTTGGTGCGCTCGGCGATGGCGAGGAAGAGCCCGATGATCCGCTCGCTCGCGCGGTAACTCGGGATGTTGAAGAGCGTGTCGAAGGAGACGACGATGGAGTCCGTGACTTCTGTGCCGAGATGGAAGAGGGCCATTTCGGTGCCGACGAGGACGCCGGCGGGCGCGGCGGCGAAAGCCGCCGCGCACTTCTTCGCTTCCGCGCGCGTGGGCGTGGCTTCGCGGTCGATGCGGAAGACGGGCAGGTCGGGGAATAGGCGCGCGATCTCGGCCTCGACGAACTCCGTGCCCGTGCCGATGGCCGAGAGGTTCCAGCTGCCACAGCGCTTGCATTTGGCCTCGCTCGGGCGGTGGCGCTTGCACTTGTTGCAGATGAATACGCGCACGCCGCCGGCCGCATAGAGCACGAGCGGGGCTTCGCAGTGGTCGCAGAGCAGCACGGAGCCGCAGTCGCGGCAGCGCGTGATCGTCGCCAGGCCCGTGCGGAGCGAGAAGGCGAAGATATGCGATTTCTTTTCCAGCGCGCGGGAGAGCACGGCGCGCATCTCGGGCGAGAAGGCCGGAACCTGTTCGCTTCGGGCGCGCAGCGGCAGTTCATCCGGGATGCCATGCGGCACGACGGTGATTTCGATCGGGGCGAGCGCGCGGAAAGTGACGGGCGCGGCAGTGCCAAGTTCTTTGGCTTCATACCGTCCGAGCGTCTCGACGCGCAGCAGGCTGTCGCCGAAGATGAGCCGTTTGCCGGCGGCCCGTGCGAGGAGTTCGACGAGCACGCGGAAATCGTACGAAGGCACTGTGGGCGTGGCATACGCGCTGGAGCTCTCGTGTTCGAGGATGATCGTGCTGGTGTCGGGCCGCATGAGCGAGGCATAGGACGGCGTGGCGACGATCACGTACGGATGGGCGTCGGCAGCGAGTTTCTTGAGTTCGGCAGCGAGTTTCTTCGGTGTTGTATCGCTGGTAAGCGTGACGACGAAGTCTGAGATGCCGCGCGAGAGCGCCTCGGCGAAAAGCTCGCAGTCGGCGATCGTGGGCGCGACGACGGTGACTGATTCTTTTTTTGCGAATGCGGAGCGGATATAGGTGCGGTAGAAAGCGATGCGGTCGTCGAGCGGCGCCTGAAAGACGAGGCGCTCGGGCTGCGGCGCCCCGCTTGCGCGGGGCGCCGCCTCATGACCCGATATTCCGTACAGCGCATAATCTGGCACGAGGTGGTCGAGCATGGTCGCGCGCGGCGCTCTATAATAGTGCGCGGCGAGCCGGCTGGCTTCGAAGATATAGGCTGGCACGGGCGAGCCTTCTTTTTTCTTCACTATTTTTTTGAGCGCGAATGTGCCCGATTTGATCGCCGCCTTCTCTTCGCGTGCGTCCCGGCAGGATACTACAACGGCGTCCACTGGCTTGCCGCGTACTGGTACGGACACGACGGCACCCTCAGTAATCTCCTCTGGCGCGAAATACGTGAGCGTGTCTTTGGGTATGCCGCGCTTGAGCGGGACGACCTCGAGTATCCACATACGCTCCCATTAAAGCATTTTCCGCCGTGTCGCTGATACTTGACTTTTAAATCCGTTTGATATATAATATATTCGAAACAGTGCAGCCCCTATAAGCCATATCGAATATAAGGGGTATACAAATTTCATAGTGATAAGGTTTAGAACAGCGCTCCTATTCCTGGGAGCGCTTATTTTTTTGCATATTGCCCGCCGGAAGCCTATAATCCGCACATGTTCAGCGCGAAGATCGGCATAGACCTCGGCACGGCCAACACGCTCGTCTATATTCCGGGCAAAGGTATCGTTCTCAACGAACCTTCTGTCGTGGCAGTGAGCGAGCAGGACAACTCCATCATGGCGATCGGCAGCGAAGCCAAGGAGATGATCGGCAAGACGCCGGAGAGCATCATTGCGTACCGTCCCATGAAAGACGGCGTGATCGCCGACTACAAAGTGACCGAGGCGATGCTGCGCTACTTCATGCAGAAGGCGCTCGGCCGCTGGAACCTCTGGAAACCGGAGGCCATGATCTCCGTGCCCGCGGGCATCACGAGCACGGAGCGGCGTGCCGTAGTCGAGGCTGCGCTGCGCGCCGGCGCGAAGAATGCCTATGTCGTCAAAGAGCCGATCCTTGCCGCCATCGGCGCGGGCATCCCGATCCACGAGTCACGCGGCCACATGATCGTGGATATCGGCGGCGGCACGACGGACGTGGCCGTGATCGCCCTCGGCGGCATTGTCGCGTCGACGAGTGTGAAGTGCGCCGGCAACAAGATAGACCACGCCATTGCCGACTATATTCGCAAGACCTACAACCTTGCCATTGGCGACAAGACGGCCGAGCGCATCAAGATCGAGATCGGCGCGGCTGTGCCATTGGAGGAAGAACTCACCATGACGATCAAGGGCCGCGATTTCGTGCAGGGTTTGCCGCGCACGGCGCAGGTCTCGACCAACGAGATCGTGCGGGCGATCGATCCGGAGCTGCGCCAGGTGGTCAAGGCGATCAAGGACGTGCTGCAGGAGACGCCTCCGGAGCTCGCGGCAGACATCATCGATGCAGGCATCATTATGACGGGCGGCACGAGCCAGCTCCGTAATTTCCCCGAGCTCATCTATCGGCGTACCGGAGTGAAGGCCGTGCTTGCCGACGAGGCGCTCTATTGTGTCGTCAAAGGTACCGGCGTGGCGCTTGAACATCTTTCGACCTACAAGCGTTCGATCATGAGCAAGCGGCAATGAGCGAGGTTTTTCATGCATATGTGAT
>CAYMVF010000050.1:0-286 GCA_964394045.1 uncultured Candidatus Saccharibacteria bacterium
GGCTCAAATCGTGCGGGGGTTGTCGGCGCGGGACCTGGCTGCGTTTCCCGTGGGTGGACACCCCGCCGCCGTAGAAGCGCGGATACACATTGCCGGAATACTGCGGCGCTTCCGACACGATCTTCCCCGTCTCATCAGTGAAATAACATTCTGCATCCGGCAAACCATAGCTTTCGAATGCGCCGCACCAGAGCGCCCGGCCGCGCACCTCTGCGACCGTTATATGTACCGTATGCATGCCTTCCAAAGCAACGGCGACACTCCGGAACCGTGGGAACTCGGCGGT
>CAYMVF010000050.1:296-3453 GCA_964394045.1 uncultured Candidatus Saccharibacteria bacterium
GACGAGCTTCGAGGCGATGCTTGGGATATACAAGGGCGTTGCGCCGCGGGACCAGATATGCGTATTTGCCGGCAAGCACGGCTTCGGCGATGGCGGTGACATCATCTGTATCCACGACCATATTGCCCTCCACGACGACAGCGCGGATCTGGAAGCGCGAAAGATGCGCGGCCAGCACGATGCCAGTGAGCAGCACGACTATGGCCGCACCGAAAAAGACGCCGAGGCGCCGCGCTCGCGCGCGGCGCTTCATCCGAAGCTCACGATGCTTCGGCGAATCCTGAATATGCTTCTTGAGCGCGGATGCTTCGCGGACCATGCGTGCTTACATAGTAACACGCGCACGCGGAAGCGGTCAGCCGATCCGGGCCTTGCCCATGTATTTCTGCAGCGCCTCCGGCACGCGGACCGTGCCGTCCGCCTCCTGGAAATTTTCGATGAGCGAGACAAGCACGCGGGGCGTCGGAATGGCCGTGGAATTGAGCGAGTGCGCGTAGCGCAGCGTGCCCTCGGCGTCGCGGTAACGGATGCCGGCGCGGCGCGTCTGGAAATCGTGGAAATAGGATGCCGAGGAAATCTCACGGTACGTGCCCTCCTTGGGCACCCAGAGCTCGATGTCGTACTTCTTGACCTGGCCGAGACCGAGGTCGCCGGCGCAGTTGATCACGGTGCGGTACGGAATGCCGAGGCTCTCGATGAACTCTTCCGTGTTGCGGTTGAGCTCCTCGTGCAGACGCACGCTCGTCTCATGCGATGCCTCCGAGAGCACGAGCTGTTCGAACTTGAAGAACTCGTGCACGCGGATGAGGCCTTTCACGTCTTTGGAGTGGCTGCCCGCCTCGCGGCGGAAGCATGGCGAGAAGCCGAGGAATTTCTTCGGCAGCTCGGACGCGTCAAAGATTTCTTCCGCATACATGCCCATGAGCGGCACTTCGGCGGTACCGGCAAGCACGTCGCCGTCCTGCGTCACATAGAAATCCTCCGCATCCCCTGGCAAATGGCCCGTCACGTACAGGTTCTGCTTGCGCACGATGACGGGCGGGATCACGGGCGAGAATCCGCGAGCGGAGAAAAACTCCGCCGCGTATTGCCAGATGGCGAAACACAGCCGAGCGCCGTCGCCGGTCAGGAAGAAGCCGCGGAAGCCGTGCACCTTGGTGCCACGCTCGAAATCCGCCATACCGAGCGCCGTCATGATCTCCACATGATCCTTGGGCTCAAAGTCGAACGTGCGCGCCTCGCCCCAGCGCTTGAACTCCTGGTTCTCGGCATCGCTCGCGCCCTCGGGCACGGTCATGTCGGGCACGTTCGGAACCTGCAGCATGAGCTCGCGCCACTCGGCCATGACGGGCTTGAGCGCTTCTTCTTTTTCGGCGAGATTCTCCTTGAGCCCGCGCAGTTCGGCAAGCAGCGCGTCGCGCGCCTCCGGAGCCATCTGCCCTGCCATGCCTTCGCCCACGCGCTTCTGCTCGGCGCGGAGCGTTTCCGCAAGCTGCAATGCCTCGCGGCGCCGGTCGTCCAGGGCGATAAGCTCGTCGAGGTCCATTTTGACGGCCTTTTTGCGGATCGCCTCCTTGACGATGTCCTGGTTTTCCCGGATGAATTTGATGTCCAGCATATGCGGGCATAGTAGCATACGGCCAGACAATAAAAAACAGCGGCCAGTCCTTCTGGTCGCTGTTCAATTACGCACATGCCGTCTTTTACACGGCAACACTGATCTCACCGGAGACGTAGACAGTGAATATATACACATGTTCCCCCGTGCCGCCGTCTTCGTGATGAACCTCGATGTTCTTGTTCAGAACGAGGGCCAGAGCGATGAACGGATCATTCGCAAGGCCGATGCTGCCGAGGTCATCGTAGGCCAGCTGCGGAGCGCTTCTGCGCGCGATCAATGTGCCCATTTGTCTGCCTTTGACCTCTGCGATGACGCGAGATCTGAGCGGTTCGCCGACAAGCTTTGCCTGTTCAATGCTTTGCACATCATGTAATCCCATCACTGGCAGCAACATTTCGGGAGTAATGCCAATCAACGGCAGTACTTTCATCAATGGCAGCCACCATCCGAGACCTGGAATGCCGATCTTGCGGTACTTAACCAAATTGTTCCTGCGGGCTGAAAAATGCACCGTGTCCGTCGCCTTAAATGCGTCGATAATGTCCTGGTCCGAGATCATGTCCGGACTTTTGTATTTTGGTTCCATATTTTTTGTGTTTTTAAGCGATTTCTATTCCTTTTGATTATATCATCTTTTATATTAAAAGTCAATGACAAAATAAGCCTTATAATGCTGTATACTTTCGGCATGCAAACGACTCTTTTGGTATTGCTCGGGATCGCCGTAGGAGTGGGCGGCGGGGGGGGGGGTGTTGGGTGCGCCAACCCGACACCCCCCCCCCCCCCCCCCCCCCCCCCCACCCCCACCCACACCCGTCCGAGAGGACGACACCGCCCTCAAGCTCCTCATGCAGCAGATGCACGAGCTCACCCGCACCGTAGACACGAAGCTCGGCGACTCCGCCAAAGAGATGCACTCGGCCATGCGGCATCAGGCGAGCGAATCGAGCCGCATCATTCAGGAGGTCACCGAGAAGCTCACGCGCCTCGACGAGACCAACAAGCAAGTCGTCGGATTCACCGAGCAGCTCGAGGAACTGCAGGACATCCTGAAAAACCCGAAGCAGCGCGGCATCCTCGGCGAGTATTACCTCGAGGCGCTGCTCAAGAACATCCTGCCCGCCGGCAGCTACGAGATGCAGTACGGCTTCCCTGACGGATCGATCGTGGACGCGGCAGTCTTTGTGAAGGACAAGGTCATCCCCGTGGACTCAAAATTCTCGCTCGAGAACTACAACCGCCTCGCGGCCGAAAAGGACCCGCTGCGCAAAGCGGAGTATGAGAAGGTCTTTGTGAGCGACCTCAAGACGCGCATCGCCGAGACGAGCAAGTATATCCAGCCCGAGCACGGCACGATGGATTTCGCGTTCATGTTCATCCCGCATGAGGCGATCTATGACGACCTGCTCGTGAACAGCAATGCCGTCAAGTTCGGCACGCGAAACGTGACGCTGGATCCCGGGTTCATCCCGCCCGCGCGGTCCGCGCATGGGCGCCCGATCCTGTTCCTGAAGGAAATCAAGGAATTCCACAGGG
>CAYMVF010000051.1:0-3098 GCA_964394045.1 uncultured Candidatus Saccharibacteria bacterium
CAAATAAGGATGCCGACCTTATTAAAAAGCGAAAGAATGTGTTCCTCGACAGTGGTCCCGGAGGACGCGCGGACACAGCTGTGTCTTCAGGAAAAAAAAGCGAAACGGCAAAAAAAGACTACTGTTCGCCAGGAGAAGGAGAAAAAATAAAAAATGACTGCTCGGTTTCGAGCAGTCATTTTTTATTACGAAACGCAGTGATGTGATTTATTTCTTGAACCGCTCCTCCACCTTGCCCCAATTCAGATTCTGGAAGAACGCCTCGACGTACTGCTTCTTCTCGCTGGTCGGCCAGTCGTACACATAGGCATGCTCCCACATGTCTATCGCCAGTATAAGCTTCGGTCCTGAGAGATGTCCGAGATGCTGTTCGTCCACCCACTGCGTGAGCAGGTGTCCCGTCTCGGAGCAGTAGTAGAGCATGGCCCAGCCGACGCCGCGCGTCATGCACAGCGCCTTGAGCCGCGCCATGAAGGCGTCCCACGAGCCGAAGTCCTGATCGACTTGGGCGATGAACGCCGTGCCTGCGGCCGGAGCCTGCGGACCGCCTTCCAGCTGCGAGAAGAAGATCTCATGGTTCTTCATGCCGTCGTGCTCGAAGGCGAAGCGCCGCTGGAGCTCGGCGATCTCGTACGCGTTCTTTTCCGCATCGGCGGAAAGCTCGCGCAGCTTGTTCTGTATGTAATTGGCGAATTTCACATAGCCCTGATAGAGCTTGAGGTGCTCGTCTATGTTCCTCTGGGAAATTCCTGAAAGGGCGGGGAGATCGAATATTTTGGCAGTGAAGTAGTCCATACGCAGTCTTCTTGAGTAAATCTTTACGACGCTCTGATTATACTGCCCGCATGCAGAAAGCGGCAATCGGGCTCGCACTCATGTTACTCTTCTGGCCCCTCCGGTGTGACACGGCATCGCCGGGCCTCCTGAAGATAGTCTTTCTCGACGTGGGGCAAGGGGACGGCATCTATATAGAGGCGCCCAACGGCGCGCAGATCGTAGTGGACGGCGGACCGGCCGGATCGCTGCTCGGGCCGCTGGCCGATGAAATGCCGTTCGGGGATCGGAAGATCAACGCGCTCGTCGTGACCAATCCGGACACGGACCACTATGCCGGCTTCCTCGATCTCTTGGCCACATACGAGGTCGGGGCGGTCATCGAGCCGGGCACGGTAGCCCTCACGGGCACGCACAAGAAACTGCAGGAAGAGATCGCCGCGCGCGGCATTCCGGAGCTCATGGCGCGCAAGGGGATGATACTCACGCTTGATGTCACAGCCGGCGTGCGTCTGCGCGTGCTGTTTCCGGACCGTGACGTTTCCGCCTGGAGCACGAACGACGGGTCCATGATCGCCGTGCTCGAATACGGAACGACGCGCGTCATGCTCACCGGCGACACGACGAAGCGCGCCGAGGGCCTGCTGCTCGCGGCCGCCGCGCCGGCCGACCTGCAGAGCGACATCCTGAAGGTCGCGCACCACGGCTCGACGACGAGCTCGTCCGAAGCCTTTGTGCGGGCTGTCGGCGCAAAGCATGCCGTGATCTCCGTCGGCCGCAAGAACAAATACGGCCTGCCTAAGAAGGCTACGCTCGACACGCTCGCGCAGAGCGGGGCCGAAATCCTGCGGACGGACGAAGCGGGGACGGTAGTGTTCCTGTCGGACGGGGAGCGGGTGTGGCGGGAGGAATAGAAAAATACCGGGCGGCGCTTCAGCGCCGCCCGGTATTTTTCAGTTTCAGATATTACTTGATGATCCCCGCCTTCTTGAGCGCAGCAAAGGCGCCGAGCTTGGTGATGGTGCGGATGCCGCGGGTAGAGACGTCCAGCACAAAAGTCTTGCCGAGCTCCGGTACGAAGACGCGCTTCTTCTGGAGATTCGGGTACTTGCGGACCATGCCGGTCGGGTTGAACTTCGTGGCGCGGGTGCGGTTCGAATAGCCGCCGGCGACCAGGGAGCCCTTTTTGGTTATTGCGCAGACTTTTGCCATATGCGTGTTGCGGAGCCCATGCTATCATACGGATACGGAATATGCAAGAAGTAAACACCCTCTTCTATGTGCTGGTCCTTATCATGTCCGTTGTCGTGCATGAGGTGGCGCACGGCTTCGCGGCCGAGAGTCAGGGCGACCCGACGGCCCGCTACGCCGGCCGCCTGACCCTGAATCCGCTCAAGCACTTGGATATGGTGGGCTCTATCGTTCTGCCGCTCCTGTGCGTGTTCTTCGGCAACGGCTTCCTGATCGGCTGGGCCAAACCCGTGCCATACGATGAGCGCAACCTGCGCAGCCCGCGGTGGGGGACACTGCTGGTCGCGAGCGCCGGCATTCTGGTGAACATCGGCCTTGCCGTAGTCTTCGGATTGGCCGTGCGCTTTGCATACCTGCTTGGCCCGGCCGCTCCCGCATTCACGGTGATCGCGAGCGCCATTGCCTATGTGAACATCGTCCTCGCGCTCTTCAACCTGATCCCCATCCCGCCGCTCGACGGCTCGAAGATCCTTTTCTCGCTGCTCTGGTCCCGCGGACGCAAGTTCCAGGCCGCCGTCGAGTACCTCTCGCTCCCGCTGCTCGTCTTCTTCCTCTTCATCGTCTGGCCGCTCATCTCGCCGGTCATCGGGCACATCTTCGCCTTTATTACAGGCATGCCATAGCTGTGACCGGTAAAGCAGCGGGGCCCACTTGCATTTTTGCCCATACATATGTATAGTGTTCCCGCAGCCAAGCCGCCTCGGAATGTTCGAGTTGCTCCAGGACAGCTGGGCTTTTTAATTCACACAATGCCTACTATCAACCAGCTCTCCAAGCGCGGCCGCACCAAGGTCGCCAAAAAGTCCCGCACGACAGCGCTCGTGCGCGGCTTCAACGCGCTCAAGAACAAGCCGACGTCCTACAACTCGCCCTTCAAGCGCGGCGTGTGCACCAAGGTCACCACGACCACCCCGAAGAAGCCGAACTCGGCCATGCGAAAGATCGCCCGCGTCCGCCTCTCCAACGGCATGGAAGTGACCGCCTACATCCCGGGCGAGGGCCACAACCTCCAGGAGCACTCCGTCGTGATGCTCCGCGGCGGCCGCGTGAAGGACCTCATCGGCGTGCGCTAT
>CAYMVF010000052.1:0-2447 GCA_964394045.1 uncultured Candidatus Saccharibacteria bacterium
GTATCTCCCTTGGCGAGCATTTCGAACGTGCGCGGATCGACGAGCGGAAATTTCACGAGGTTCACTTCGGTGCCGCGCAGTTCGCGCACGAGGCGCACGGCGACGGCCAGGATGGCGAGGTTGCGGATGCCGAGGAAGTCGAATTTCGGCAGGCCCACGTCCTCGATGTAGTGCATGTCGTACTGCGTGATGATCGCGCCGCCTTTCGGGTCGTACTGCACGGGGGAGAATTCGTACACGGGCTTCGGGGCGATCACGACGCCGGCCGCGTGCACCGATACATGCCGTACGCAGCCTTCCATTTTCTTGGCGAGGTCGACGATGCGTTTCGTGTCCGGCTCGCGCTTGTAGCTGTCGGCCAGCTCCGGCACCATTTCCATGGCGCGGTCGATCGTCATCGGGAAGCCCTGGGAGCCCATGGGGATCATGTTCGAGATCTTGTCGCCGACGGCATACGGATAGCCGAGCGCGCGGGCCACGTCGCGCACGGAGCCCTTTGCCATCATTGTGCCGAACGTGCCGATCTGGGCTACGTGATCTTCTCCGTACTTCTTGCGTGCATACTCGATCATCTCGTGCCGGCGGTTATCGGCATAGTCCATGTCGATATCGGGCAGCGACGGACGCTCCGGATTCAGGAAGCGCTCGAACGGGAGCTTGTATACGAGCGGATCGACGTTTGTGATGCCGAGCAGGTACGTGGTGATCGATCCTGCGACCGACCCTCGGATATTTGTCAGGATGCCATTCTCGCGGGCATGGCGCAGCAGGTCGCCGACGACGAGGAAGTAGCCGGCGTAGCCTTTCTGTTTGATCACGGAGAGCTCGTAGTCGAGGCGTTCGATATAGAGAGGAGTTTTCTGAAGCTCGCGGAACATGAAGCCATCGTAGGCGAGTTCGCGCAGCTTGTCGTCGGACGTGACGCCTTCCGGCAAGGGGAATTCGGGGAAGTACGCTTTGCCGAGCTCGATCTCATAATCCTCGCACAGGTCGGCGACGAGCATCGTGTTTTCCACCGCTTCGGGCGCGTCGGCGAAATACTCTTTCGCGGTCTTTTCGTCTATGAGCGAGAAGTCGTCGTTCGAGAATTCGAATTTTCCTGCGTCTTTGCCGTCGCCCTGCGTGTTGATCGAGAGCAGCGTGCGGTGCGCCTCGTGGTCGTCGTGGCAGGGGTAGTGCGAGTCCTGCGTGGCCACGTACGGCACGCCGTGCTTCTTTGCCAGGGCGATGAGCGCGTCGCGCAGCTCCTTGTCGCGGTCGATGGACGGGTGGCACTGGACCTCGATGAAGTAATTCTCCTTGCCGAAGATCTCCTGGTATTCGGCAACAAGCTGGTCGGCTCGTTCGAGGTTGCCGGCAAGCACGGTCTGGGACAGCTCGCCGCCCATGCATCCCGACAGCGCGACGATGCCCTCGTGATGCTCCCGCAGGATCTCCTTGTCCATGCGCGGCTTGTAGTAATAGCCTTCGAGGTTGGCGATGGTGACGAGGCGGATGAGGTTCTTGTAGCCTTGCAGGTTCTTCGCCAAGAGGATGAGGTGGTAGTAGCGCTTCTGTCCGGTCTCGGCGGTCTTTTCCTTGCGCGAACCGGCCGTCATGTATGCTTCGACGCCGATGATCGGCTTGATGCCTGCTTTCTTCGCCAGCTTGTAGAACTCGATCGCGCCGTACATGTTGCCGTGATCGGTGAGCGCGATGGCCGGCATGTCCGCCTTTTTCGCGATAGCTACCATATCCTCGAGCTTGGTCAGGCCGTCGAGCAGGGAATAGTGCGAGTGCGTGTGCAGGTGGACGAATTTGGACGCCATGGATGGCGGAAGTATAGCAGCCCGGTCGGGCAATTGACAAAAAAATCATATTTTGCAAAATACAAAGCAAATAACTCAGGTCATGAAAAGTCTCATATGTTTTATTTTGATAAGGCTTGTTCTTGTTGCGTGCATTGAATTTGTCTTCGATCATCTTTCTCTTGTAGTCATGGATGTTCTCGAGATTGCTGCAATGCTTGCCGTGGTTATCGCGGTTCCGATCCTTTTGTATAAGGGATCTGCTGGCGATACGGAAGAAGAATTCGTTTTTTACAACCCTTAATTCTCCAGGGTTGGCACAGCCGGAAGTCCGGCTGTTTTTTGTTTGACAGATGTTCTGAGGCGCGTACAGTTAGGGTAATAAAATGTCCCGCGTATGAAGCACTTTTTACGGACCATCATCGCACAGGCAGTATTCGTCTGCATGTGCCTCCTTTACTGGAAATCCTTGAAACAGGATTTCGATGCCGCCGAAGAAATATCGTGCAGCATTTGAATCGGGTGACAAAAGCCGCCATGCGCGGCTTTTGCTATACTTGCCGCATGCGTATCACTGTCGGCATAGACGAGGTGGGCCGCGGGCCGCTCGCCGGGCCTGTGGCGGTCGGAGCTTTTGCTTTTCTGCGGCCGGGGCAGGGG
>CAYMVF010000053.1:0-2427 GCA_964394045.1 uncultured Candidatus Saccharibacteria bacterium
GAATATCTTTCGGATCCAGCGTTTTCATGACCTGGGCCGCAGCTTCCTCCCCGAGCAGGATTTCCGCGACTTCCTTGCGTTCCAGGAATATCTCGAAAACGCCGGGTTTTCCGTCCGAGCCATCGTGCTCGGCCAGGACGAGCGGCGCATCATGCTCGATCTCGGCAAGGGCCGCATGGCACTCGTGCGCCTGCCTGCCACAGGCAGCATCCCGCTGCTCAAGGAAAATCTCTTCCTCGCCGCCTCTCAGCCCGAACTTGCAAAAAAACTCAAAGCGGATAAGGTGGAGCTGGAATATTTTGACCTGCGCTTTTCGAACAAGGTGTATTACAAGTTCGCGGGCCAGGAATAATCCCGACCCATGCGTAATTTCTGGAAACAACTGCCCAAGCCCTTCTTCGCGCTTGCTCCCATGGCCGACGTCACCGACGCGGCCTTTCGGCGCATCATCGCGAAGTATTCGCGCCACGGCCAGAGCGGCGGCGGTCCCGACGTGTTCTGGACGGAATTCGTCTCGGCCGACGGTCTCATGAGCCCCGGCAGGGAGGTGCTCAAACATGACCTGAAATTCACCGAGGGCGAGCGGCCTATCGTGGCGCAGCTCTTCGGGTCGCGCATCGAGAAGATGGAGCAGGCCGCGCGCCTGTGCCAAGAGCTCGGCTTCGACGGCATCGACATCAACATGGGCTGCCCGGACAAGTCGATCGAGAAGCAGGGCGCCGGCGCCGCCATGATCCGCAATCCCGAGCTTGCAAAAGAGATCATCCGCGCAGCCAAGCGCGGCGCGCCTGACCTGCCGATATCCGTAAAGACCCGCATCGGCTACAACAGGAACGAGATTGACGAGTGGATCCCCGCGCTGCTCGGCGAAGGCATCGCCGCGCTCACCGTTCATGCCCGCACGCGAAAGGAGATGAGCAAGGTGCCCGCACGCTGGGAGCATGTGCGCGAAGCGGTGGAGATCCGCGACCGCATGGGCATCGACACGCTGATTCTCGGCAACGGCGATGCGAAAGACATCGAGGACGCCAAACAGAAAGCCGCCGAGACTGGCTGCGACGGCGTGATGCTCGGCCGCGCGATCTTCGGCAATCCGTGGCTCTTCGATCAGGAGGAAGGGGAGGTTTCGGCGGAAGAGAAGCTGCGCGTCATGGTCGAGCACACTAAGCTCTACGAGGAATTGCTCGGCGGCATTAAAAGCTTTGCCCTCATGAAGAAGCACTACAAAGCCTATGTGAACGGCTTTGACGGGGCGGTCGAACTGCGTGCCGAGCTCATGCTGTGCGACACGGCCACCGATGTGGAATCCGTCGTGGAGACATTTCTGAAAAACCAGAATTGAAAAAGGAGGCCGATCGGCCTCCTTTCATTTTTTGCTGCGGGTCTTGCTGTCAGACGTACTGTCCCGTCTGCATCGCCAGGAATATTTTTTCCAGCAGCGCTGCGGAGAGTGGTTCCGTCGTGAACGTGCGGACATTTGTGCCCAGGTCGCGCGTCTCCATCTTGTGCTCCGCCTCGTGCTTTTGAGCGAGCACATGGATCGAGATCTGATTGGTCTCGTGGAAGTGGATCTTGGATGTCGCGTCGTCAAGCTGACGGGCATCTCTGCCGTTTTCCAGCAGGAACGGAGTGAATACCATAAACCGCGTTTTCTTGAACATGCTCATATGCCTGAACTGTTTGAACAGCTCGTCTTCCGTGGAGACCAGCAGGGTCTCGATGTTCTCGTCGAAATTCTCGGCGAAAGCCCTGATGAACGCTGCGTCCTCAGTGTTTTGCCGGAGGAGCAGGATGACTGTTTTTGTGTATTGCATTGGTCGATTATTTATCTATGAAAGAATTTGATGTACTAATCTATTATATCATATTATATAATATAAGTCAATAAATCCCGTTTCGCCTTGTTTTTGCTATACTGCATGCATATGGAACACACCGCGCTCTACCGCAAATACCGCCCGGAGGCATTCTCGGAGCTTGTCGGCCAGGAGCACATCGTGGCGGCGCTCGAAGGCGCGCTCGCGCAGGGGAAGCTCGCGCACGCCTATCTCTTCTCCGGCGGCCGCGGCACGGGCAAGACGACGAGCGCGCGGATCATCGCGCGGGCGCTCGGCACTTCGGCGAGCGACCTGTACGAAATCGACGCGGCGTCCAACCGCGGCATCGACAGCATCCGCGAACTGCGCGAGAACGTGGGTACGCTGCCGTTCGATTCCAAGTACAAGGTGTACATCATCGACGAGGTGCACATGCTCTCCACGCAGGCCTTCAACGCCCTGCTGAAGACGCTGGAGGAGCCGCCGCCGCACGTGAAGTTCATCTTCGCGACGACCGAGGTCCACAAGGTGCCGGTGACGATCCTGTCGCGGTGCCAGAGGTACGATTTCAAGCTCATCAGCGCGCAGACGATCGCGGCGCGGCTCAAGT